>JBAZIG010000001.1:0-80081 GCA_041651955.1 Minisyncoccota bacterium
ATAATGGGATTGTAATCCCATAATTTAAGGAATATGTTAAAAAGGAGAATACAAAAATCAATACAAGATAATCTCTTTAAGGGTAAAGCAATTATTGTTTATGGTCCTAGACAGGTAGGAAAAACAACCTTAATGAAGCAAATAATTGAGGAGAATAAGGGCAAGAATTGTCTCTATTTGAATTGTGAAAATTTTTCAGTTCAAGAAAACCTAGAAATCTTAGAAGCAGAGAAAATCAAGAAATATTTTAATAATGCAAATTTAGTAGTATTAGATGAAGCACAAGTGCTTAAAAATCCCGGAGGCATAATCAAATTAATAGTTGACACCTATCCTAAAATACAAATTTTAGCTACTGGATCATCTTCTTTTGACTTAGGTAATAAATTAGGAGAGCCTTTAGTAGGTAGAGCTTATCACTACAAGCTGTATCCTTTTTCAGTTGAAGAGATTTTATTAAATAAAAAAGAAATAGATGTTGATGGAATAATGAAATATGGTCTTTATCCTGAAGTTTTTTTTAGTAAAGAAAAAGAGGAAGATATTAATAATATCTCTTCAGGATACTTGCTAAAGGATATTTTATCCTTTGAGGGCGTTAAAAAATCAGATGTTATAATTAAATTATTAAAACTTTTAGCATTGCAAATTGGTGGCGAGGTTTCTTTTACTGAGCTAGCTAGAAATCTTTCTGTTGATAAAAAAACAGTAGAAAAATATATTGATATATTAGAAAAATGTTTTATCATCTTTAAAGTTCAAGGACTAAGTAGAAACTTAAGAAAAGAAATATCAAAAAATGTAAAAATATATTTCTATGATTTAGGAATTAGGAATAGCTTAATCTTGAATTATAATAAAATGGATATAAGAAATGATGCTGGGGCGCTTTGGGAAAACTTTTGTATCTTAGAAAGAATGAAGTATAGAGAGTATAATAATATTAAAGCAAATATTTATTTTTGGAGAACATATACACAAAAAGAAATAGATTATATTGAAGAAAGAGAGGGAAAAATGTTTGCTTATGAAATAAAGTGGGGAAAGGGGAAAATTATTAACCCCACAGAATTTATTAATGCTTACAGTAATTCACAGTTTGAAGTTATAAACAGAGAAAATTATCTTAGTTTTATTTACTAAACTTTAAATTATTGGCACAGCATATTGCTAGGGCTAGGGCATCAGCAGCGTCATCTGGCTTGGGGATGTCTTCTAAGTTAAGAATGTTTTTGACCATCTCTTGGACTTGGTTCTTTTGTGCTTTGCCGTATCCAGTCACAGCAATTTTTGCTTGTAATGGAGTGTATTCAACAAAAGGAATGTTGTTTTTTGAGACGGTAAAGAGAATAACGCCTCTGGCTTGGCTAACAGGCATAGCGGTTTTGAGGTTCTTGAAAAAAAACAAGCTCTCAATAGCAACAAGAGCAGGTTTGTGTTTTTTAATAATATAGTTTAAATCAAAGTTGATTTGTTTTAGTCGCTCGCCGGGGCATTCTGTTGATAGAGTTTCAATAACTCCATAATCAAGGCAAGAAAAAGAGTTTTTATCATAATTGATTATTCCAAACCCAGTTGTTGCTGTTCCCGGATCTATTCCTAGTATAATCATATATTAGTGTATACATTTAAAACATCGTCGTGGTCTTCAATTGCTTCAATAAAACTATTACATTTTTCTTCGTCAGCTGATATTTTTTCTTTAGCCACCCATTCTAAATTAGCAAAGTCAATCTTAAATGATTCTAGTCCTTTTTTAACTTGTTCCATCTCTTCTGGTTTAGTGTAAACAATTAGGTTTTCTTCTTCCCATAATATATCTTCAGCTCCTGCCTCTATTGCTAACAATTCGGCATCTTCTTTTGATTGGATTTCGGTTATGCCAATAACGCCCTTTCTTTCAAACATCCACTTTATCGCTCCTTCGTTAACCATTTTGCCTCCCCTTTGAGAAACAAGAAGTTTGATTTCATTAATACTCCTATTTTTATTATCAGTTATTCCTTCAATTAAAACAGCCATATTGTCTGGACCATATGCTTCCATTAAGAATTCTTCAAATGTTACTCCTTCTAGTTCGCCCGAGCCCCTTTTGATCGCCTTATCGATGCTATCATTAGGCATATTAAGACCTTTTGCTTTATCAACAATGCTTCTTAGCTTTGGATTAAAAGTAATATCAGGCCCACCGTCTCTAACAGCTACTGATATTTCTTTAGATAACTTAGAAAAGAGCTTGCTTTTTTTAGCATCTTCGGCTCCTTTCTTTAATTTAATATTATGAAAATGACTGTGTCCACTCATAGTTAAATAATACAGAAAAAGGGGGATTTAGTCAAAGTTGACTATTGACTATTGACAGTCAATGGGGCAAAATTAAAGTATATTAAAAATAAAATAACAATGATTAAGTCAAAAAATTTAACACCAAAAGAGTCGGAATTTTTACTTTATACAACGCCGGAAGGAAATATAGAAATAGAGGTATTTTTAAAAGATAAGACAATTTGGTTGACTCAAAAAAGAATAGCTGATTTGTTTGGAGTAGGAGTATCAGCCATTAACAAGCATTTGATTAATATGTTTGAAAGTGGCGAACTAAATAAAGATTCAGTTATTTCCAAAATGGAAATAACTGCAAAAGACGGTAAAAATTACAAAACTAATTTATTTTTAAATGATCGTATGCTGCCCTAGTAGCAATTCTTCCCTTAGATGTTCTTTTAATTAATCCTAGCTGAATAAGGTAGGGCTCATAAACATCAAGGATAGTATTTTTTTCCTCTGAGGTTGCAGATGATAATGCCTGAAGACCAACAGGCCCACCTTCAAATTTATTAATAATTGCTTCTAGTATTTTTATATCTCCAACTTCTAATCCCAGTTCATCAACTTCTAAAAAGCTTAAACTATCAATAACAATTTTTTTGGTGATAGTATTTTTGTTTTCCATTTGTGCGAAATCACGAACCCTTTTTAATAACTTGTTGGCAATTCTAGGAGTGAAGCGAGACCTCTTTGATAATTCTTTTGCTGCATCATCATTAATTTCAATGTTTAATATCTTGGCCGATCTCCTTATTATTTCTTCTATCTCACTGGGCTCGTAAAAGTTTAATTGAAATATCGCTCCAAATCTTCCCCTTAAAGGAGAGGAAAGCATATCCAGTTTTGTTGTTGCTCCTATTAACGTAAAACGAGGTAGGGTTAAATCTAGTGTTTTAGCCATTGGTCCTTTGCCCAAAATTAAACTTAATTTAAAGTCCTCCATTGCTGAATAAAGATATTCTTCAACTTGTTTATTTAAGCGATGACATTCGTCAATGAAAAGAAAGTCGCCCTCATTTAAACTTGTTAGCAAGGCAACCAAATCACCTGGCTTTTCAATAATCGGCGCTGCTATTGTTCTGATATTTCCTTCCGCTTCTTTGGCTATTAAGTAAGCAAGAGTAGTTTTTCCTAATCCAGCACCACCATAAAAGAGCAAATGATCTGGAGAATCATTTCTTTTTTTTGCTGCTCCGATAATAATTTTTAAATTCTTTTTAATTCTTTCTTGACCAATATAATTTGACCACTTTTGAGGACGAAGTGTGTTTTCTAGGATTTCTTCAGAATTATTTAGTTGTGGAGAAAATGACTTGACAGACATTTTATGCTATGTTATATTATTCTAACAAAGTGAATGATTCTTGAAATGGGGGAAAGGGGAGTTTTTTTAGTTAATGGTTAACTTGGTTACGACTGGGTTACACCTCGAAAAATTTCTTGGCTTAGCCCTGTCGCTAACAAGGACCCCCATTTCAGGAATTATTTATAAACACCCCCTTAAGGGGTTTTTGTTTACCCCGCAACTCTTTTAACTTCATCAATAGTTGTTACTCCTTTTAAAATTTTAATTAATCCATCTTGTTTCATTGTGGTCATTCCTTTTTTAATGGCCATTTTTTGTAGGGCTGATGTTGATGGGGCTGTTAGAATGAAATCCTCTATTTCGTCGTCAATTAGCATCGCTTCAAATATACCAACCCTGCCTTTATATCCAGTAAAATTACAATGCTCGCATCCTTTTATTTCTGCTACTTCTATATTTTCATCTATTTTAGGGCAATCAACATTTTCTCCAATGCCAGACAATCCTTCTTGAATTTCTTTTAATAATTCTGCTGAAATTTTTTTCATTTCCGTACATTTAGGACAGACCTTTCTAACTAATCGTTGGGCGATGGCAGCGTTAATTGCGGGAGCAATGTTTGTTGGTGATTCTCCTAGCGCTTGAAACCTTGCGATTGTTCCAGCGGCTTCGTTAGCATGAAGGGTGCTTAAAACAAGATGTCCAGTTAAAGCAGCTTGAAGAGAGATTGATGCTGTTTCTAGGTCTCTAATTTCACCAACAAGAATTGCATCGGGATCTTGTCTTACGATTGATTTTAATCCAGCGGCGAAATTATAGCCCCTTTTAGGATTTACCTGTGTTTGAGATATTCCGTCTAAGTGATACTCAATAGGATCTTCAATTGTGATTACTTTAATTTCGGGATTCCTTATTTTCTTAAGAAAAGCATAAAGAGTGGTTGTTTTACCAGAGCCAGTAGGACCAGTAACAACAATCATTCCGTTTGGTTTTTTTGCCTGCAATTCAAATATCTGATAAATGTCTTTTCTTAATCCAAGTTGTTCTAAATCAATTAAGTTTTGTGGATTTAAAACCCTCATAACAATTGTTTCTCCATATTCTGTTGGTAGGGTTGAAACCCTGATTTCTATTTCAATGCCTCCGTCAAAGATAATGGAAAATCTTCCATCTTGGGGTTTGTCAGCAACGTTTAATTTAAGAGCGCTTAGAAGTTTAATTCTTGAAACTATCCTTTGGTGCTTTAATTTGTCAAAGGAAAAAATCTCTTGTAGCACTCCATCAATTCTATTTCTTAAAACAGAACCATTGGGCAATGCTTCAATATGTAAATCAGATGCATTTAGTAAAATAGAGCCGGACATTATTGTTTTTAATAAAACAGAAATATCTAATCCTAAAGAATCTTCAATTTGTTTTTTAAGCCCAGGAGCCCCAACGATATTTTTTTTAAGGATTTCTTGTAGTTCGCTTTCTATTTCAATTTTGCTTTTAATTGTTTCCATAATTTAAATAAGAGATAATCTTTTCTTTTGCGATGTTTATTTTGTATTCTTCAGTTAAAAATATCCCACCTTTTTCTTTATACGAACCCTCAAAATTATTGTTTATCTTGTTAACTATATACTTTTTATTGGTATAAAACAATCCCTTTATGGTTGATATTGATGATTTGGTTTCCCATAAAATAAAAAAAGAAGAAATGTTCAAAAAGTTTTTTAGTTTTTCTACAACAAGACCCAAACTCTTTGAGGTTGTTTTACTGTCGTCAAATTCACTTTCGGAAACCGTAGAAATATATATGTTTTTTTTGCAATCAAGATTTTTTAAAACAATTTCTAGCAATTTATTTTTTTCTTGTTCTTTAGAAAAAAGGGAAAGGTTTCCACCATTTTTCAAAAGCCACTTTATGGTATTAATTTTTTTATCGTTATCTGTTTTTTTATTGGAAAAAGCAAGGCCGTAGAGAAGAAAATTGTTTGCTTCTTGGTTCTTGTATTCTTCAATATCTTTTAATAAGCAAGCAATTGTTTGTGAAAGCGATTGATCAACCTTTATGATGTTTATTTCGCCGTAGTTTTGATTGTCAGTTTTATTATCAATGTTTATAATAGTGCAATTAAATAGTTCGTCGGGGCCACAAAGATTTTCAACCTCTTTGAAATCATCAATTCCAATAGTTACAAGAATATCATATTCTGAAGAGAAAAAATTGTTTTTAGAAATTATCTTGCAAGAAAACCTCTCGTCATCAATATTTTTATCTTTAGGAGTTAAATAAATAACTATTCCTTTTTCCTTTTTTTCATAATAAACCTCCGACACATCTTCATTAAATGATATTTGAAATTTTTTGTTTTCTTCATTTTTTGCAAAAGAAAAAATCTCTTCTGGTATGTTTTTAGAAGGAAAGCACGCTTTTTTTCCGGCCTCTCTAAGCGCAAAAAAAAGAGCCAAAGAAGCCCCTATTGCATCATTATTTGCATTTTTTTTAGTCAGAATACCTATGCGGTCTGATTTTTTTAGTATTTCTTTGATATCCATTTACACCATTAATTTATTATATTTGTAAACAAAAGTCAATTTACTTGATATGTTATTTTACATAATATACAATGGTTATATGCAGGATCAAAAAGGAATAGAATATATATCAAAGAACATAGAAGAAACAAAAGAAATTGGGAGGCGATTGGCAAAAAGTCATCACCGAGTTCTTGTTTTTGAGGGAGAGCTTGGCGCTGGGAAAACATCGCTTATTCAGGGGTTCGCTGAAGAATTGGGAATTTCAAATATAACTAGTCCAACATTTATTTTAATGAACAAATATCCCTTAAAGAACAAAAAGAACTTCTGTCATTTTGATTTTTATAGAATTAAAGATAAAAAAGAGGCCCTTTTTGCTAAAGAAATTATTCTTGATAAAAATAATATAATTTGTATAGAGTGGCCAATTAAAGAAATTCTTCCAGAAGAAGTAGTTAGAATTAAAATGGAAGTTATAGACGAAGAAAAGAGAAAGATAACAATTAATTATGGAAAATAAAGAAAACTTTGTAATAATTGATGCTAATTCAATAATTCATCGGGCCTTTCATGCTTTACCACCCTTAAAATCAAAAGACGGCCAGGTGGTAAATGCTGTATATGGTTTTTTATTAGTTTTGTTTAAACTTTTAAAAGATCTTCGGCCCAAATACTTTGTTGCTTGCTTTGATCTTCCGAAACCAACATTTAGAAAAAAGCTTTTTAATGACTACAAAGCACAAAGGAAAAAAGCTCCCGATGAACTTTATGTTCAAATACCAATGGTTAAAGATGTTTTAAAAATTTTTAATGTTCCTGTTTTTGAAAAAGAAGGATACGAAGGAGACGATCTAATCGGGACGCTTTCTTTCAAAATAAAAGACAAGAATAACATTGTTGTTTCTGGAGACAAGGATAATTTTCAATTAATTAATAAAAATACAAAAGTGTATTACCTTAACCAAGGAGTTAGAAGTGCTGTTTTTTATGATGAAAAGATGATTAAGGAAAAATATAACGGACTAACCCCTGAACAGCTTATTGATTACAAGGGCCTAAGGGGCGATCCTTCAGATAATATCCCTGGAGTAAAAGGCATAGGAGAAAAAACTGGACTAAACCTAATAAAAGATTTTGGAAGCATAGACAATCTATACAAACAAATTGAAGATGGCAATGATAATTTACCTAACAAATTAAAAGAAAAATTAATAGAGCAAAAAAAAGAGGCATATTTAAGCAAGGTCTTGTCAGAAATTAAAAAAGATGTGCCCCTTGAAATCAACCTTAAAGATTGCGAGTGGGGAGGATATGAAACTAAAAAAGTTTTGGAAATGTTAAAACACTTTAATTTTAATAGTTTGATTAAAAATGT
Source organism: Minisyncoccota bacterium (assembly GCA_041651955.1). Taxonomy (GTDB): domain Bacteria; phylum Patescibacteriota; class Minisyncoccia; order Minisyncoccales; family Minisyncoccaceae; genus UBA2558. The sequence continues at coordinate 7,536 of JBAZIG010000001.1, forward strand.
TGACCCCGACAGAACTGGTGAAAATTTAAGATTGTGGTAAAATAAATCTATGGAAGAATTATTAGCAAAGTCAGAAGATTTAAGAAGGGTGCGAGCCGCCTTGCTTAATGTATTAGAAGATACCGATGATTTAAGAAAAAATGCCGTTGATGAGAAAAATAAAACAATGGCAATCATTGAAAATCTTAGTGATGGTATAGTTTTGTTAAACAAGAAAAAACAAATTGAAATTATTAATTTTCCAGCAATAGAATTATTTAATCTTAATAAAAAAGAGGCCTTTGGCAAATGTTTTTTTGATTTGATTAATAAAGAGGAATCAATAAAAATCAAAGAATTATTGATAGACAAAGACAGAATTAAAAATATATACAGGGAAGAGGCAGTAACTCCAAAGGGTCTCCATTTAGAAATAACATCTGTTTTATTAAAAGACGAAACAGAGGAAAAAGGGTTCTTGATTATTATTCATGATGTTACAAAAGAAAAACTAATTGAAAAAATGAAAACAGAGTTTGTTTCAGTTGCTGCTCATCAATTAAGAACGCCCTTATCAGCAATTAAATGGACAGTCAGAATGATTTTAGATGGAGATGTTGGCGATATTAGCAAAGAGCAGAAAGATTTGTTAGAGCAAACATATTTAAGTAATGAAAGAATGATACGATTAATTAATGACTTGTTAAACGTTAGCAGAATTGAAGAAGGAAGATTATTGTATGATCAAAAAGAGGCCCGATTAGAAGAAATTTTAGATGGGGTCGTTGAATCATCTCAAGAGATATTAAGAAAGAAAGCAATGTCTTTAGAAATAAATAAGAAAGAGACACCTAAAATTAAAATTGACGAGGAGAAAATGGGGGTAGTTATACAAAACCTTCTAGAAAATGCTGTTAAATATACTCCTCAAGGGGGAAAGATAAAGATTACCTTGGAGAACGATGAAAAAAATGTTATATTTAAAATAGAAGATTCAGGAGTTGGTATACCAAAAGACCAACAAGATAGGATATTCACAAAGTTTTTTAGGGCAGAAAATGTAACAAGAATGGAAACTGATGGAACTGGACTTGGACTTTATACTACAAAAAATATAGTACAGGCACACAAAGGAGAAATATGGTTTGAGTCAGAAGAAAACAAGGGAACAGCTTTTTATTTTACAATTCCAATAATTAAAGATAATAAAAAATAAAAAATATGATGAAAAAAATATTACTAATAGAAGATGACAAGTTTTTAAGAGAATTAATGGTTAAAAAACTTTTAACTATGGATTATGATGTTGTCTCTGCCGTTGATGGAGAGAGTGGTTTGTCAATGATAAAAGAAGCAAAGCCAGACGTTGTTCTTTTGGATTTGATTTTACCAGGGATTAATGGTTTTGAAGTTTTAGAAAAAGCTAAACAAGACCCAGAGATTGCTCATATTCCTGTAATTATACTTTCTAACTTGGGACAAAAAGAAGATATTGAGAAGGGGCAAAAATTAGGAGCAGTTGATTTTATGATTAAAGCCCATTTTACTCCTCAAGAAGTAGTCAATAAACTTAAAAATATATTAGAATAAATGCCCGAGCTACCTGAAGTAGAAACTATTGTCAATGACCTTAAAAAGGAAATCGTAGGGTTATTTTTTGTTGATCTTTGGACAGACGCAGAAAACATTATTAAAAAAAATAGCGTAAGCGAATTTACAAAAAAAATTATCAACAAAAAGATAATTAATGTAAAAAGAAGGGGGAAAATTATTTTAATTTATTTAGAAGACGGCACTATTTTATTAATTCACCAAAAAATATCAGGGCATCTCTTGTTGGGTAAGTGGAAATTTGAAGAAAATCAATGGATCGCTCCCCCGGGACCTCTAAAAGAAGACCCAATGAACAAATATCTTCATATTGTAATTAATCTCAGTGACGGCAGGCAGTTGTCTTTATCTGACCCCAGAAAATTTGCTAAAATGGAAATAATAAAAGATGACGTAATTGATATTGGGCCAGAGCCATTAGAAATTGATTACGAAACTTTTAGGGAACTGTTTAGAAAAAAGAGAGGCAAGATTAAGCAACTTTTAATGAAACAGGAATTTATTGTTGGGATAGGAAACATATATGCTTCCGAAATACTTTTTTTATCAAAAATTCATCCCGAGGAAGAAGTTAGCAAATTAGGAGAAGAAGATTTTAAAAATATCTTTAAAAATATGGTTTTTATTTTAAAAGAATCAATTCGCTTAAGAGGAGATAGTTTTTCTGACTTCAGAACAATTTATGGAGAAAAGGGCGCTTTTCAAAATATAATGAAGGTTTATCAAAAAAATGGTCAGCCATGTTTTAATTGTAATACGAAAATAGAAAGAATTAATTTAGGAGGAAGAGGAACCTTCTTCTGTCCCAATTGTCAAAAAAAGAAATGATAATACTTTTTTTTGGAAAAGATGAATATAGGATAAGAGAAAAAATTAGGGAATTTTCTGAAGCTCATAAAGATAAAAATAAGAGCCAGCCCAGCACGTTAACGAATCCTAATATAGAAGAGATAAGGAGGGAGATGCTTTCTGTTTCAATGTTTAAAGAAAAGAAACTAGTGATTGTTCGCAATTTTTCAGTTAGCGATAATTTTTTGACGCAAGTTGATTTATTTAAAGATTCTCCAAATATTCTTTTACTTATAAGCGAAAATGATATTAACATTGATTGCAAAAAACAAGAGTTTGATTTGTTAACCAGTCAAGAATTAAAAAAGTGGATACAGCAAAAAGTTGAAAAAATGGGAGGAATTATTAATAACGATTCGCTATCAATGTTGATTGAATATGTTGGGAATGATTTATGGCGAATGGAAAATGAAATTAAAAAACTAGTAAACTATTCTTCCAGTATATTGACAGAAAATGTTAAAAAGTTAGTAAGAGATAGAAATGAAATTAATATCTTTGAAACAATTAGCGCTATTGCTAGAAAGAATAAAAAAGAAGCCCTTCAATCAATAAGGAAACACCTTGATAGGGGCGATGCCCCAATCTATATCCTTGCGATGTTTGCTTTTCAAGTTAGAAAAATTATTTCAGCAAAAGAAAAAGGAATGTATAATAATTTCACAATGGATGAACTTAAAAATCTTTATGATAAAATTGTTCAACTGGATTACGAAATTAAAACAGGAAAAACAGACGCAGAGGAATCATTAAATATCTTAATTTGCGGGGTATGAAAATTATTTGTTTTGATGTCAACGGAACCATAACAGACCAGACGCCTTGGGATCTTTTTGTTTTTGATAATAATGAAATAAAAGAAGCAATCAAAAATATTTTTATTGCCTATAATAATAAAGAAATATCATTAGATGTTCTTTGGAAAGAGATAACCATAGTCATTCGTAATAATGGTAAATATAATAGAGAATATCTTTTATCTGGACTAGAAAGAATCACCACCCTAAAAGAAGGAACAGTTGAAATAATGGCCTATTTAAAAGACAAGGGCTATAAAATATATCTTGTTTCTTGTTCTTTAGATATCCATTTAGATTATTTAGTTAAGAAATTAAAATTAGATGGATTTTATTCGGGAACAGACATTTTTTTTGATGAAAAAGGAGAGATAATTTCTATTATTAATCGTTGCTATGAAAATAAAGAATTCAAAGAAGAAAAAGTTAAAGAAATAGCGAAAATTAATAATGCATCAGTGGAAGATATTGTTTTTGTTGGTGATGGGAAAAATGATATCGGATCATTTAAAATAACTAAAAAGGGAATAGCTATGGATAGTCGGGTAGATGAATTAATAAAAGTTTCCTGGAAGAATATAAAAAAACTAGAAGAGATAAAAAATATCATCTAATAAAAAATAAACCCTTTTGGATTTATTTTTTTGTTGCTTTAATTTTTTTCATTATGCGGGATTTTTTTCTTGCCGCTGTATTTTTTTTAATAATCCCTCTTTTGGCTGCCTTGTCTATTGCCTTATATATTTGAGGCATCATTTTTTCAACTGCCTCTGTATTTTTTGAGACAATCAAAGAGTTGGCTTCTTTCATGAGCTTTTTCATTTCTAAAACCCTCTTTTTGTTGATGATTTTCTTTCTTTCACTTTGTTTGGGCCTTCTTTTTGTTGTTTTTGTAATTGGCATATATTATATTGGAATATACACTAATTGTTAATTTTTTGCAAGTTTTGCTATAATTAAATTATGATAAGCTATATCAAGGGAAAAATTATATATATTGATGATAAAAAAGTAATTATTGAGAACTCGGGAATTGGTTTTGATGTATTTTTAAACAGTCAAGATTTAAAAACTCTTAATTTAGGAAAAGAAGCAGAAGTTTTTACAGAATTATTTTTGAAAGACAAGGAGATTGAACTTTATGGTTTTTTGACTAGCAAAAAACTTAATCTTTTTAAATTATTAAAAAGTATTTCTGGAATTGGACCTAAGAGCGCATTAGATCTTTCCTTCGTTGACTCAATAGAAGAACTAAAGATCTTAATTGAAAAAGGAGAAGTGAAGGGCATTGGAGCAAAAAAACTTCAAAAGATATTATTAGAAATAACAGGAAAAATTAAAACAATTAATAAAAAAACAGAAGACGAGGCCTTAAGCGGATTAATTGCATTAGGGTTCAAGAAAACTCAGGCACAAGAAGCCCTTAAAAACGTTTCTAAGGAAATAGAGGACACGGAACAAAGGATTAAAGAAGCATTAAAATTATTATGAGAAAATATATTCCTAATTTTATAATAAGCGCATATCATTTTGTATTGTCTTTTGTGGGTGCTCTCTTTTATGGTTTTCCCGGAAAGAAACTAAAGGTCATAGGGATTACGGGAACGAATGGAAAATCAACAGTTGCAAGTATTGCTTATCAGATATTAAAAGAAGCGGGACATAAAGTTGCTTTATCTTCTTCAATTGTTTTTAAAATTGGTGAAGAAGAAGAAGAAAATAAAATGAAAATGACTATGCCCGGGAGATTTACCCTCCAAAGATTTTTAAAGAAATCGCTTAATGAAAAATGTAGTTATGTGATAATTGAAGTAACCTCCGAGGGAATTAAACAGCATCGTCATCGTTTTATTAATTTTGATGTTGTTGCTTTCACTAATTTAACCCCTGAACATATTGAGGCCCACAAAGGGTTTGATAATTATAAAAAAGCAAAAGGAGAATTATTTAATTCTTGTAAAAATATACATATAATTAATGGTGATGATGATCATAAGGATTATTTTATGAGCTTTCCTGCCAAAAAAATTATTACTTATGGAATAAACAAGGGAGATGTTTTGGCTGAAGATATTAATCTTTCTGCTAAGGGCTCCACTTTTAAGGTCAATCAAGAATTATTTAATTTAAAATTGCTTTGTGAGTTTAACGTATATAATGCACTAGCAGCTATATCAATAGGATTATCGGAGGGAATTCCACTAGAGGTTTGTAGCAGGGGAATATCTAAGGTTGAACAAATTGCTGGAAGAATGGAAGAAGTAGTAGAAAATATCTTCGTTGACTACGCCTTTACTCCTAATGCGTTAGAGAAGGTTTATAAATTTTTAAAACCAAAAGAAGGCAAATTAATTTGCGTTTTGGGTTCTTGTGGAGGAGGACGAGACAAATGGAAAAGACCAGTCTTGGGGAAAATAGCTGATAATTATGGAGACGTAGTAATTGTTACTAATGAAGATCCATATGATGAGGACCCGCTAGAGATAATTGATCAAGTTAGCGAGGGATCTTCTAAATCAAAAAAAATTATTGACAGAAGGGAAGCAATTCAAAAAGCGATTAAACTAAAAGGAGATAAAGATGTTGTTGTTATTACGGGAAAAGGATGTGAACCGTGGATATGCGTTGCTAATGGCAAAAAGATACCATGGGATGATAGAAAAATAGTCAAAGAAAGTTTATAATATAATAAAAAATAAAAACAATAAATAATAACATGAGAAAAAACAATATCATAATCTTTTCTCTTGTATAAAAAATTAATTTGATATCGGAAAATAAAATAATTAAAAATTTATAGAACAAATTTAACTATTTAAGATTTTCTAGATTTTCTTGACAGTTCCTTGTTTATAGGTAGAATAAAGATGTCCTATGGAAATACATACTCCTCAGTTATTCGGGGAAACATTTTTCAGTTTTTTGGGAATTGATTTTACTAATACTTTTATATTAGCGATATTTTGCGCACTTCTGTTTATGGCGCTTTTTTTAATTGGATTAAGAAAGAGAGAAATTGTTCCTGGAAAGACGCAGAACTTTTTTGAATTTATTTTAGAATCATTACTTGGATTATTTGATGGAATGATAGGAGATAAGAAAAAATCAGAAGAAATTTTTCCTTTAGTAGCAACTTTGTTCATTTTCATTTTGCTTAATAATTTAATAGAAATACTTCCTGGGGTGGGAGTATTTTCTTTTTTGAGAGCACCTAGTTCTGATTTGCACTTTACATTAGCTCTTGCACTTTTCTCAATGGGATTTGTGCACTTTACCGCGATAAAAAAATTAGGGGGAATAAAATACATTAAAAAGTTTATTATCCTAGAAAGTCCAATTATGTTTTTTGTAGGATTATTAGAGGGATTAAGTGAGATAACAAAAACAGCATCATTAGGAATTAGGTTGTTTGGTAATCTTTTTGCTGGAGAGATATTGTTAATGATTGTTACTGTTATGCTTCCCGTTTTTCTTCCTTTACCATTTTTAGGATTAGAAATTTTTGTAGGATTAATTCAGGCATTAGTTTTTTCATCATTAATTGCAGTTTTTTATGTCTTCACAACAGCCGAACAACATTAAGGGAATGGGATACGTTTTGGGAATGGGAGCTGGATTAGGTTTTGTTTTAGCTCTACCTTTAGCAGCATGTATATTTTTGGGAGCATTAGCAGATAGCAAATTAGAAACAAAGCCAGTAATTCTTGTAATATCAGTTTTAATTGGAATAGTTCTTACGATATTAAACTTATATAAAATAATAATTCCGTTTTTGGAAAAAAGGTCGAAAAAAAGATAAAAACAAAATATAATAAATAATAATTAATTAATTAAAAACATTATGGAAACATTTAACACAATCGCAGCAGCCCTTGCAATTGGATTGGGCGCAATCGGACCAGGAATTGCAGTTGGTTTAATCGGTGCTAAAGGAGTAGAATCAATAGGAAGAAATCCTGAAGCAATGTCAAAAGTTCAAACAGGTATGATTTTAGCTATCGCTTTCGCAGAAGCAATCGCTATTTATGCATTAGTCGTTTCGCTAATTATATTATTCGTTTAATAAATTAAATAATGAGTGGACTAGAAGTAGATTGGAAAATATTAATAGGACAGATAGTTAATTTCACTATTCTATTTTTTGTTTTGAAGTTTTTATTATACAAACCATTTTTGAATTTGTTAAAAACAAGAAGAGAAAAAATAGAAGAAGGAATTAAAAAATCAATAGAAGCCGAGGAGAAGTTGGGAGAATTAAGATTGACTAAGGAAAAAATAGAGAAAGAGGGAGAGGAAAAGAAAAAAACAGTCCTGCTTAATGCTCAAGAAGAAGCAAAAAAAAGAAGCGAGGAAATTGCTAAAAAAGCAGAAGACGAAAGGCAAGATCTTTTAATTAAAGCAAAAAAAGAAGCAGAAGAAATAAAAGAAAAGGAGAAAGAGGAAACTAAAAAAAGGACAATAGAAAATGCTTTTCTTCTTGCAGAAAATCTTCTTCAAGAAAATATTGATGAAAAGAAGGGTAAAGAAATTACAGAAAAGTTTTTAAGTAAGATTAAGGCATGAAAACCGAGAAAGTAATATCTTATTGGGCAAGAGCTCTTTATATCTCTCTAGAAAAAACCCCAGAAAATTATGAGGCGATTTTTAACAATCTTAAATTATCGCTAGGGAAAAGAATAAATTATTTACCAGTGATTATAAAAAAATTACAGATGATATATAATAAGGAAAAAAAAGCAAAATTATATATCTCTCATGATTTTGAAAGAATAGAAATCGTTAAGAAAATAAAAGAGAAAATAAGTGGGATAGAAACATTTGAAGAAGAAATAGATAAAAATCTCTTGGCAGGTTTTCGCTTAAAAACAAAAGATATTTTAATTAAAGCATCGTTAAGAGATACTTTAATTAAATTAAAAAACAAAATATATGGACATAATTGAACAATTTAAAAAACAACTTGAAGGGATAGATATATCGCCCGAAATTGAAGAAGTGGGAGAGGTTGTTGAGATAAAAGATGGTGTTGCTAGAATATCAGGACTAAGGGGCGTGGAAAATTTTGAAATGGTTGAGTTTGACGAGGCAGGGGTTGAGGGTCTTGTTTTAAACCTTGAAGAATATGAAGTCGGAGCAATTATTTTAGGCAACGATAAAAAAGTAAAAGAAGGAACAACAGTAAAAAGGACAAAAAAGGTTTTCTCCGTGCCGGTGGGCGAGAATCTTTTAGGTCGTGTTGTTGATCCTTTGGGAAGACCTCTTGATGGTAAGGGAGAAATTAAATCAACCCAAAATTATCCAATAGAAAGAAAGGGGCCATCAGTTATTGAAAGACAGCCGGTTGGAAAGCCATTACATACAGGAATTAAAATGGTTGATGCCTTAATTCCTATTGGCAGAGGACAAAGAGAATTAATTATTGGAGATAGAGGATTGGGAAAAACAGCTGTTGCACTAGACGCAATAATTAATCAAAAAAATGAAAAGAATAGGCCCAAATGTATATATGTTGCTTGTGGGCAAAAGAAAAGTAAAATTAAAAGAATAATTGCCACACTAGAAAAAGCAGGAGCAATGGAATACACAACAGTTGTTTGTGCTTTTCCAGATGACCCAGCAGGATTTGTTTATTTGGCACCATTTGCAGGATCATCTATAGGAGAGTATTTTAGGGACAACAAGCAAGATGCCTTAGTTGTATATGATGACTTAACTAGGCAGGCATGGGCATGGAGAGAAATATCTTTGATTTTAAGACGTCCACCAGGAAGAGAAGCATATCCAGGAGATGTATTCTTTTTACACTCAAGATTATTGGAAAGAGCAGCGATGCTTTCTGATGAAATGGGCGGGGGGTCATTAACTGCCTTGCCAATTATTGAAACACAAGCAGGAGATATTTCAGGATATATTCCTACAAATGTTATTTCCATTACAGATGGACAAATCTTTTTGGATGCAACCTTATTCAAAAAAGAACAAAAGCCAGCCATTAATGTGGGAACATCTGTTTCAAGAGTTGGATCATCAGCTCAAATTAAAGCAACAAAAAAAGTTGCTGGAAGATTGAAGCTTGATTTAGCTCAATTCCAAGAACTAGAAAGGTTCTCTGAATTTACCGAAGAACTTGATCCTCAAACAAAAAAGACAATTGAAAAAGGAAAAAGAATGACACTTCTTTTAAGGCAAAATGATTTAGAACCAATGCCAATTGAAAAAGAAGTTATCGTTATTTTCACCGGAGTAAATAGCGATATTGAAGAAGTGGCAATTAATAAGATTAAGGAATTTGAAAAAGACGTTTTGAGTGCGGTTGAATTAGAAAAACCAGAGATATTAAAGGAGATAAGGGAAACGGGCGATATGTCTGATAAAAACAAAGAAATGCTTTTGGAAATAATTAAAAAAGTTAAGTTAAATTATGGATCTTAAAGAAGTAAAAGCAAAAATTGGTTCAGTTAAAAATATATCGGACATTACGAGTGCCCTGGAAACTTTTTCTGCTCTTAAAATGAAGAAAACTCAAAAGAGATTTTCAGAATCAAAACCGTTTGCTGAAGAAATGGCAAAAATGTTGAGCAATATGAGAAAAGCATTGCGCGAGGGTAATTCCGTATTTTTAGAAAAAAGGCCAGTTAAAGATATATTAGTTTGTGTTATTGCTTCTGACAGAGGTTTTTGTGGATCATTTAATTCTGGCATTTTAAAGCTTGCAGACAAAGAAATAGCGGAATTAAGAAAAGAGGGAAATGTTGAAATTTTGCCAGTTGGTAAAAAATCTGTAAAACATTATCTTAAAAATGAAAAAATTAGATACAGTTTTTCAGGAGTTGGTGATTATTGGGAGTTTAAACAAACAAAAGAAATTTCTGATTTTTTAATCAATTCATTTTTGAAAGATAGATATCAAAAAATATATATTATTTATACTCACTTTCACTCATCTTTTGTTCAAAAACCAACGGTTGTTCAATTATTTCCAGCAAGAAGCAAGACGATAGAGAACTTTCTAACGGGGGAAGAAGAAAAAATAAATAAGAATTATATACTAGAACCATCACCCAAAGTGATATTAGATGAGATAATTCCTGTTTTCGTTCAATACCTAATATATCAATTTATACTTTCAGCTAATACTTCAGAACACTCTGCAAGAATGATGGCAATGAGAAACGCTTCTGACAATGCAAGGGGACTATTAGAAGATTTAAGATTATCCTATAATAAGGCAAGACAAGAACAAATTACTTCTGAGGTTTGTGAGGTTTCATCAACCAAAGAAGCAATGGAATAATATAAAAAATATGGCAAAAATAACACAAATCATTGGGCCAGTAATAGACGTGGAATTTACAGAAGGAAAAGTACCATTTCTTTACAATGCCCTAAAAGTAAAAGATAAAAATTTAATTTTGGAAGTTGAGCAAGGGCTAGGAGAGAATAAGGTGAGGTGTCTTGCGATGGGTCCAACAGAAGGATTAAAAAGAGGAGATGATGTTGAGGATACGGGTAAACCAATTGAGGTTCCAGTAGGAAAAGAGGCCTTGGGAAGGATATTGAATGTTTTAGGAGAGCCGATTGATAATCAGGGAGAAATTAAAACACAAAAAAAAGATGGTATTCACAAAAGAGGCCCAGAATTAAAAGATCAAAAAGCGGAAACAGAGATATTAGAAACAGGAATTAAAGCCATTGATTTATTGTGTCCTCTTCCTAAAGGAGGCAAGGTGGGACTTTTTGGTGGAGCCGGCGTAGGAAAAACAGTTTTGATGCAAGAGTTGATTACAAACATTGCTAAATTTCACAATGGATATTCCATATTTGCTGGAATCGGAGAAAGATCAAGAGAGGGAAATGATATTTTTAGAGAAATGAAAGAGTCGGATACTCTTAAAAATACATGTCTTGTTTTTGGTCAAATGAACGAAACTCCTGGAGCAAGGCTTAGGGTTCCTTTTACGGCAATGACAATTGCGGAACACTTCAGAGATGAAGAAAAGAAAGATGTTTTATTATTTATGGACAACATCTTTCGTTTTGTTTTGGCTGGTTCAGAGGTTTCTGCACTATTAGGAAGAATTCCATCTCAAACAGGATATCAACCAACACTAGCATCAGAAGTTGGATCTCTTCAAGAAAGAATTACTTCAACAAATGATGGTTCAATTACTTCAGTTCAAGCAATTTATGTTCCTGCTGATGACTTGACTGATCCTGCGATTGTTTCAACCTTTTCACACCTTGATTCTTCTTTGGTATTGTCTCGTGCAATTGCATCACTAGGTATTTTCCCAGCAGTTGATCCATTAGAATCAACATCATCATTATTAAACCCAAGAATTATTGGAGATAAACATTACAGAGTTGCAACGGAAGTTAAAAAAATACTTCAGAGGTATAAAGAATTACAAGACATTATTGCTATTTTAGGAATTGAAGAATTAGCTGATGAAGACAAGGTCGTTGTTTCAAGAGCTAGAAAAATACAAAAGTATTTATCTCAACCATTCTCAGTTGCTGAAGTTTTCTCAGGTATTCCTGGTGTCTATGTTAAGATAGAAGAAACAATTGATGGTTTTGATAAAATTATATCTGGAGAATTAGACAATAAATCAGAAGATGAGTTCTATATGAAAGGAAACATTAATCAAGTGATTAATAATCAATGAAAATAAAGATATTAACACCAGAAAAGCAGGTCTTTGAAGGAGATGTAGAGGTTATAACAATACCTACTCGTTTAGGTTATATTTCTATTTTAGATAATCATACTCCACTGGTTTCAGCAATTTCTCCAGGTGAGATAAAAATAAAAAGTAAAGAAGGTGAAAAGATATTTAGGAATGAGGGGGGAGTGGTTCAAACAATCAATAATGAAACCAAAATACTTTTAACTAAGTGCAGTGAAAAGAGCCGATAATGGCTCTTTTTAATTATTAGACAATTTTCTTTTTTTAAAGTAATATATTGTTATGAAAATAAAAGAAATTTTTGATTTAGCAATAAAGATGGGAATAGAGTCAGACCTTAGGGGCCCTATAATGGTAGAGAAGTTTTTGGATAGAAAAAAGAAAAAATACAATGCTTTAAGTAATGAAAAAAAAGAAGAGTTTGATATTGAATCATTAACTAATCCATATTTGGATTCTAGAATCCATAATATATCAGAAGATAAAGAAATTAAAAAGATATTGTCTGGTATTGATACCGATACAGCAGAATTGTTATTGGCAAAGCAGTTAGGAGTTGATTTAATTATTAGCCATCACCCTGTTGGCAAGGGATTATCTTGTTTGGGCGATGTTATGGAAATGCAGGCGGATATTTATAATCAATACGGCGTGCCAATCAATGTTGCCGAAGCACTAAATAATCCTAGGATTGCCGAAGTTGCAAGAAGTGTTTCTTTTTCTAATCATCAAAAAAGTGTTGATTCATCAAAAATTATAGGAGTTAATTTTATAAACATTCATACCCCAGCAGATAATTTAGCGGCAAGATTTCTAAAAGATTTAATTGAAAGCAAAGAGTTAGAAACAGTTGAAGAATTGATTGATTTAATTAAAAAAATTCCTGAATATAAAGAAGCAATTAAAAATGGATCTGGTCCCAAGGCAATTACAGGAAACCTTAATAATAGGTGTGGCAAAATTGCAATTACAGAAATTACAGGAGGAACAGAGGGTTCATCAAAATTAATGGAAGCGCTTTCTCAAGCAGGAATTGGAACTGTTGTCGCTATGCATGCATCAGAAGACCATAGGAAAAAGGCAGAAGCTGCTCATATTAATATCGTAATTGCTGGACACATTTCTTCTGATTCTTTGGGGATGAATTTATTTTTAGACGAATTAGAGAAAAGAGGCATAGAAGTTATTCCTTTTAGTGGATTAACTAGATTTAAAAGGTTTTAACCATGTAGGTTTTAGAAAGTCGGTATCCTAATTTTTTTCTATAATAATCTCTTACTCCCACTCCTGAAATAATAGCAATTTTTCTTTTGTTTGCTATTTTTTCTGCTTCTCTAACCATTAACATTCCTAGGCCCTTGTGTTGAGACCCCTTTTTTGCTATTGGCGTTGCTTGACCATAAACATGAACTTCTCTAATTAGGGCTGTATTGCTATTATTGATTCTTAATCTTAATATAGAATATATATTTTTTCTGTTTTTATCTTCAAAACTTAAAAAAACTTCTTTACCATTTGAGGCCTCGTAGTCCTCCCTAAAAAGAAAAACTTCTTCATTTTTGATGTCTTTGATTTCTCTACATCTAATGCATTTGCATATTTTTTGTAAATCAATGAACTGTCTTAGGTTTGATGATTTGGCTCCTCCCTCAACAATAAGTTGTGATGGGATGTCTCTAATAATTCTCTCAATTCTAACATAAATTGGAACATATTTTTTAATTTCATTAATTGTTTTAATTAGAACATCTCTTGTATATGGCTTATATTTTCCTTTAAGATAAAGATTATATAGTGGAGCTTCTTTTACTAAAGCACATGGGTATATTTTTAAATAATCGGGCTTAAAATTAGGATTATTAAATAATTCTTTAAACATTTCAATGTCTCGTTTGGGATTTGAACCTGGGAGATTTAGCATCATTTGATAAGCAACTTTAAAACCAGCATTTTTAAGTAATTTCGTTGCTTCTATTGTTTCTTTGATTCCATGACCTCTTTTATTAAGTTCTAAAACATCATCATATAGTGATTGAACGCCTAACTCTATTTTTGTAGCCCCCAACAGAAGTATTTCTTCTATTTCTTTTTGGTTAATAAAATCGGGCCTTGTTTCAAAAGACATTCCTATAATTCTGTGTTTTGCTTTTTCATTTCTTTTTTGAGCTAATTTTAGTGTTTTGTCTTTTTTATCATTACAGGCCTCAAAACATTTTTTAACAAACCATTCTTTATATTTTTTGGTATAACTAGACCAGTTTCCTCCGATTAAACGAATTTCTATTTTATCAGTTGGATGGCCTCCTAACTCTAATGATTCAATACGATTTTTAACTTGTAAATAAGGATCATATTTTAATTTTTTAGCTCTTTCTACTGCTGGTTCGCCTGACAAGTAACTTTTAGGTATGTTTGTTTCTTTGGGGCAATAAATACACTTTCCAGGGCAATCATATGGTTTAGTTAATACAGAAACGTTAACAACTCCCGATAGGGACCTTACGGGTCTAGTAACTAATAGTTTCTCAATGGTGTTATTTTTTTTAATTCTTTTTTTATTAACCAAACTATGATATTCTCTAAGCAGATCAATATTGCTTGGACAATTAATTTTATTTTCTTTGGCAAATTTTCTTTTAACAGAAGACAACTCCCTAGAAGAAGTGATATTTTTTTCTAAAATATAATTAATTATTAATTCATTATAATTCATGGAAGATAGTAAAGCTAAAAAAATAATAAAGGAAACTATTGAGGATTATAACAGCATTTCAGAAAAATACTCAAGTGTTAGAAGTGGACCATGGAAAGAAATGAAGTTTCTTTTTGATAACGTTGAAAAGAGTGACAAGGTTTTAGATTTGGGCTGTGGCAATGGAAGGTTTTATGAATATCTAAAACATTCTCAATATGTTGGGATTGATCCCTCAACAAAATTGATTAAAATATGCAAGAAAAGATATCCGGAAGCAAGTTTTAGGGTTGGAAACGGAAATGCACTTCCTTTTAGAGATAAACTATTTGATAGTATATTTAGCATTGCGGTTTTACATCATATTCCAAGCGAAAAATTGAGGAAAGATTTTTTAATGGAAATAAAAAGGGTTCTTAAAAAAAATGGTGTTCTTACTTTAACGGTATGGAATTTAAAAGAAAAAGCAAAAATGGAAAAGGATTTATTTCTTCCTTGGTACAGCGAAAAAGAAACATATTTTTATTGTTTTAATTTAAAAGAGCTGGTACAATTAGTGAAAGATGTCGGTTTTGATGTTATCTCTAGCGGGGAGGTCTTGGTAGGAAAAAAGCCGTATTCTAATTTTTATATAATATGTCAAAAAAAGAAATAAAATATAATATAGTTGTTTCTGGTGCTGCTGAGGTTGGTCATTGCTGTGAAAATATTGAGGAAATATCAAAAGAAGTAGGAAGAGAAATTGCTAGACAAGGCCATACTCTTGTAACTGGAGCAACAACAGGGGTACCGTATTTTTCAGCTGTTGGCTGTAACGAAGAAGAAGGATTTAATATTGGTTTTTCTCCTGCGTCTACAGAAAGCCAGCATCTTAAGTCGTATAGATTGCCCCTGGACCCCTTTAATATTATGATATATACTGGAGCCGATTATGTTGGAAGAGATGTTGTTATGACCAAGTCAGCTGATGCAGTAATTATTATTTGTGGAAGGACAGGAACACTTCACGAGTTTACCGTAGCCGTTGAAGCTAAAAAGATAATTGCTGTCTTAGAGGGCACAGGGGGAATGGCTGATAAAATAAGGGGGATTATTGAAAGCTACTGCAAGGTCTCTAATAAAATTATTTACGAAAGAAATCCAAAGAAATTAATAGAAAGATTAATTAAAGAAATTGAAACAAAAAAGAAAAAGGCATCTAAATTATTAAAATAATAAATAATAAAAAATATATGAACGAAATAATAATAGCAATAATAATCGCAATCGCAGTAATTTTATTGATTTCAATAAAACAGATAAATCAATATGAAAATGGTATTATTTTTACCCTGGGAAAGTATTCCGGAACAATGCAACCAGGATGGAGAATTGTTTTGCCAATCATTCAATTTTATAAGAAAGTTGACATGAGAACCAAAGCAGTTGATGTTCCAGATCAAGAAGCAATAACGAGAGACAATATCTCAGTAAAAGTTAACGCAGTAATTTATTATAAAATTAAATCAGCAGAAAAAGCGGTTTTACAGGTAGAGAATTTTTATTACGCTATTTCTCAATTGGCTCAAACAACAATGAGAAATGCTGTTGGTAAAGTTGAATTAGATGAATTATTGTCTCAAAGAGATAAGGTTTCTGAAGATATTAGAGGAATTATTGATGAAATGTCTGATCCATGGGGTATTGATGTTGAAAATCTTGAGTTAAAAGACATTACTTTACCTGAAGAAATGAAAAGGGTTATTGGGAAACAAGCCGAAGCAGAAAGAGAAAAAAGAGCCGTTATTATTAAAGCAGAGGGAGAGGTTGCAGCGGCTAACAATATGGCAACAGCAGCAAAGGTTTTGTCAGGATCAACCGGTGCTTTACATTTAAGAACATTACAATCAATTAATGATATTAGTTCCGATCAGTCAAACACAATTGTCTTTGCTGTTCCATTAGAGATATTAAGATCTTTTGAAGACAAAAAACTATCTTAGATATAGATTCTTTTTGTAATTATGCTCTTCAAGTGTGATTGAGAAGTGAGTTTTTCCGTCTGGTGAAGATAAATAATACCAGTAATTATTTTTTGTTGGATATATTGCAGCAAGAATGCTGTCTATTCCAGGATTAGATATCGGCCCGATGGGAAGGCCCCTATATTTATATGTGTTATAGGGTGAATCAATTTGTGTATCTGCTGTTGAAACACTGGACTTTTTTTCTCCGAGAGCATATAGAACCGTGGCACAAGATTGGAGGGGCATTTGAATATCAATTCTTCTCCAGAAAATATCAGAAACATTTTTTTTATCTTCTAAAGTTTTAACTTCTTTTTCAATTATTGAAGCCATTATGATTATTTCCTCTATTGTTTTATCCTGTTTTTCAATTTCTTCTCTTAATTCTGTGGTTATTTTTCTTTCAAAATTAACAAGAGTTTTTTGAACTATTGTTTCTGCAGTATCTTTGCTTGTAATGTTGTATGTGTCTGGGAAAAGATAACCTTCTTTGCCTTCTGCGATTTTTAAAAATTCCTCTCTTGTAGAAATGCCTTTTTCTTTAAAATAATTAGCAATATCATTTAAGTCCCAACCTTCAATTATGGTTATTTTTTCTTCATTAATTTTTCCACCAACTATTATTTCAATAATTTGAGGTATGTTCATTTGTGAAGATAAAAGGTATTCTCCTGCCTGTATTTTTTTATTATTATTCGTCAAGAGAGAATAAATCAGAAAAAGATTGTTCGACTTGATAATTTTTTCGTCTTCTAGTTTTTGGGCAATTTTTTTAACAGGATCGCCCTTTTCAATATTAAAAATCTTTAGATCGTTCTCGCCTGAAGCGGACTGATTAATTGATATATATCCATAGAATAAAACCCCGGCCATTATTAATAATAAAATAAATAATTTTTTAATCATAAACATATACTATTTTATAATTATACTCTTGACAAGAGCCACTAGGGGGGTATAATCAAAAAAAGCATGAATACTTTTATTGCAAATTCAAAATATACGTCAATGTGGGCAAAACAAATTTGCTTTATTTTGGTATCATTTTCAAGCAATAAGGGGAGAAGCTTTACTTTATAAGATAAATTAAAATTAATAAAGATTAATAACTTCTCCCCAAAAGGAGAAGTTTTTCTTTAACAAAAATATGACAAAAATATATTATTTAACAAAAAAGGGATTAGAAAAGATTCAAAGAGAGTGTGAAGAATTAAAAAATTACAGGAAGAGCATATTAGAAGATGTTCCCTTGGTCCTTGAGGGAGATTCTTTAAATCCTGAATTTTCTTCTTTTCAAGAAAATATAGAATTACTTGAACAAAGAATTGAGGAATTGAATCATATCCTTAAAAACTATAAGATAATAAGTAGGCCCTCTAAAAATAAACAAGATATAGTAGATATAGGAGCAAAGATTATTCTTAAAAATGGAACAACAAAAAAAGAAGAGTATAAAATAGTCGGAACTCTTGAGGCAGATCCATTTACTGGAAGAATAAGCAATGAATCACCACTCGGAGTTTCTTTTATTGGCAAAAGAGTTGGAGAGACCATATCTTTTAATAATAATAAAAAATATAAGATATTAAAGATTCAATATGAGGAAGCGTAACAAGATATTATTATTTTGTTTATCGGGAATTTTTTTAATTTCTTTTATTTGGTTTTATTTATTTTTTTTAGAAGAAAACATAATGAGTTTTGAGGAAAACTTAATAACAGCAAGCCAGAATAGTGACGTTGTTTTAGTTTTTAATTCTGGCGGCTGGGGAACCATTTCTTTTGAAAAAGCAATGGATTTTAATCCGATAATAAATGAAGTCAAGGAATTGATTGAAGATCACGGACTAAAAGTATCAATTGTTGAATATCATAGAACCAGAGAAAACATTATTGGTAAAATTGGCTCTATTAAGGAGGTAATTCAAGGATTTCCCGATAGTTCAAAATCTTTTGCTAAAATAATTGATAAATTTTTAGAAAACAATCCAGGAGAAAAAATAATCATAGCTGGTCTTAGCAATGGTGCTGCTTTCGCTAATTCAGTAATAGAAAAAATAGAAAAAAACAAAGACAAAGTTTTATCTATAGAATTAGGTGCTCCTTTTTGGAAAAAGAAGACCGAGGGAGAAAATATTTTAGACATAAATAATCAAAATGATATTTTAGCCAATGGCCAAATAGGCAGATTGCTTTTTTCTTTACTCAGAGCGCCATTTGTTTGGACCTATGAAAACATAAGAGGAAACAAAACATCACTTTCAGAAGCAATGGATATTTCTGGTCATGATTATTATTGGGAAGAGCATAGAGAAAAAATAACCCTTTTTATTGAAGAAAAAATCTAAAATTAAATAAATAAAGGGATTGATTAGAGCTTTGTTTTATAATATAATATAAACATGGATTTTGATTTTAAACAGAAAATATTATTCTTTTTTTCTTTGATTTTGGGATTAGTTGTTTTTCTTTGGTTTGGGAAAATAGTTGGTTGGGAGGAGATTAAAGAGTCATTTTCTGTTTTTAATTTTTATCAGGCAATTTTAATCCTTTTCTTATCTTTTATTGTTATTTTGATTGGTAATTGGAGGTGGAAAGAGATATTAAAGGATTCTGGCGAAGATGTTCCTTTTTGGTCAATATTCAAAACATATTTAGGAGGATATGCAATGATGTATCTCCTTCCTATTATAGTTTGGGGCGGTGAGGGATATCGTGTTTATAGATTATCAAGAGACAATAAAATATCTTGGCAAAAGTCATTTTCCTCTGTTTTTATTGAAAGGATTTTAGAGTGGACAGCAAACATTACGGTTATTTTATTGGGTATTATATTTTTTCTATTTAATTTTTATTTACCATCAAAAGAATTGATTATTATATTTGGGGCGTCTCTTTTTGTTTTTATTTTTTTCATTGGATATTTTTATTTTAAAGCAATTGGTAAAAATAGCATTATTAGACAAGTTTGTAAGCTTTTCTTAAAAAAAGAAATTAAAGAAGAAAATAGTTTCCTTGCTGTTGAAAAAGACATCTTTGATTATTTTGATTTTAAAAACAGGGCCTTTTATAAGGGAATAGGAATATCTTTTTTGAGAGCATTTATTATGCAAGCGAGGGCATGGATATTAATATTTTTCTTAGGAAGTGTTACCGGATTCTTGCCATCATTATCAATTTTAGGATTTACATATTTATCTGCGATGGTACCGATTCCAACAGCCCTTGGATCTCACGAAGCAATCCAATATTTTGCCTTTGGTTCATTGGGAATACCAGTTTCTATTGTAACTGCTTTTACAATGATCATTAGGGGGGCGGAAATAATCATTTCTTCACTTGGTATTGTATTCATAATTAAAACAGGATTTAACTTTTTAGAAAATAAAATAATAAAAAATGGAGAATAACAAAGTAATTAAAAATTTAATATTAACTGATATTGCCTTTTGGACTGGTTGGGGAATGATAACGCCTGTTTTTGCTATATTCGTTGTTGACAGGGTTATTGGTGGGACAGCATTAACTGTTGGAATAGCAACTGCCATTTATTGGATATTAAGAGCTTCTTTAGTTTTTCCTTTTGCTAAAATACTGGACAAGTATGCTGGAGACAAAGATGACTACTTGTTTTTAGTTTTCGGAAACTTTTTAGCAGCTCTAGTTCCATTTGGTTATATATTTGCAATTTATCCATGGCACATCTATGCCTTACAAGTTATTTATGGAGTTGGAATTGCTATGTCTTTAGTTGGTTGGAGAGCAATTTTTACAAGAAATATAACTAAAGGCAAAGAAGCAAGTGAATGGGCGATGGATGATGCTTCTTTGAGTGTGGGAGTAGCATTGGCCGGAATATTTACTGGTTTTGTTATAACTCAATGGGGATATATTGTTGCTTTTAGTATCGCTGGATTTCTTGCAATGATGAGCGTGGTAATTCTCTTATGCTTAAGAAAGCAGATTGAGGGTGTTTTTAATAGAAAATTTCCCTTTAATATTGTGGATATTTTCAGAGGAAAATGAAAAATCAGGAAATTGCTCAAATTTTATTTGAAATTGGCGATTTGTTGGACTTACAAGAAGTTCCTTTTAAACCAGAAGCATATAAAAAGGCAGCCATTGCAATTGATTTATTAGAAGATGATATATCTTCAATATATGAAAAAGAAGGAATTAAGGGACTAGAAAAAATCAAAGGGGTTGGCAAGAGCATTGCCTTATCAATTGAAGAATATCTTAAAACAAACAAAATTAATTTCTATAAACAACTTAAAAAAGAGTCACCAGTTAATCTAGAAGAATTATTAATGGTTGAGGGTCTGGGGGTTAAAAAAATAAAAAAACTTTATCAAGAATTAAAAATTAGGAACCTAAAGGATTTAGAAAAAGCAATTGAAGATAATAAAATTGCTCAACTTTTTGGTTTTGGAGAAAAAACAGAAAAAAATATCTTAGAATCAATTAAGTTTTTAAGACAAGGCCAAAATAAATTTCTCTTAAGAGATGTTTTAAAAGAAGTGGAAATGGTGAGTGATAAAATTAAAAGAATCAAAGAGGTTGTTGATTTTAGTGTTGCTGGTTCAGCTAGGAGAAAAAAAGAGATTGTTGGCGATGTTGATTTTCTTGTTTCAATTAAGGACACTAGCAATAAATACGTGGTTGAAAAAATAATGAATACCTTTGTGACAATGGATAATGTTGTCAAAGTAATTGGAAAGGGAGAAACAAAATCATCAATAAAAACAAACAATAATTTGAATATGGATTTAAGATTGGTTAGCGTTGCTTCTTTTGGGGCTGCTTTACAGTATTTTACTGGTTCTAAAGACCATAATATCGCCTTAAGAAGGATTGCAATCAAAAAAGGTTACAAGCTTAACGAATATGGACTTTTTGATGGAGAAAAGAAAATAGCCGGTCAAACTGAAGAGGGTATTTATAAAAAGCTTGGACTTCAGTTTATTCCTCCAGAGTTAAGAGAAAATCAGGGAGAAATTAATTTAGCCATCAATAATATGATTCCCTATTTAGTAGATTCCGTTAAGGGAGATCTTCATTGCCATACATCTTATAATGGTGGAGAGAACACAATAGAAGAAATGGCAGAAGAAGCAATTAAAATGGGTTATTCTTATCTGGCAATTACAGATCACAGCAAATCACTAAGAATTGAAAATGGACTAGATGAAAAAAGATTATTAGAACAAAAGAAAGAAATAGATAAATTGAATAAAAAATATAATAATTTTAAATTACTTTCGGGAGCAGAGGTTGATATTTTGAAAGACGGATCTTTAGATATTGACGACAGTGTCCTTAAAGAGATTGATTATGTTTCTATTAGCATTCATTCTGGTTTTAAAATGACAAAAACAGAAATGACTAAAAGAATACTTAAAGCGATGGATAATCCTTATGTTAAAACATTAAATCATCCTACGGGTGCTATTGTAGGCAAAAGAGATAGTTATTTAGTTGATATGGAATCAATAATTAAGAAAGCAAAAGAAAAAGGAATCGCTTTGGAAATTAATTCATATAGATGCGATCTAAATAGTCAATTAGTAAAAATGGCTAAAAACGCAGGAGTAAAATTAGTAATTAATAGCGATGCTCATAATAAAAAAGAATTGCACAACATTCAATTTGGAATATATGTTGCAAGGAGAGCAGGACTAACAAAAGAAGATATATATGAAATATAAATGTTTATTGCTTTTTTCTGGTGGCCTTGATTCTATTCTTGCGGCAAAGATATTAGAAGAAAGTGGCGTAAAAGTTACTCCAATTTGTTTTAAGAGTTTTTTCTTTTCTTGTGAACAAGCACAAAAATCAGCTAAAATTATCGGATTTAAATTAAGGGTGGAAGATATTAGTGACATTCACTTGAGAATGATTAAAAATCCTAAACATGGAAGAGGTAAAGGACTTAATCCTTGCATAGATTGTCATCTATTAATGATTAAAACAGCAGGAAAAATAATGAAAAAAGAGGGCTTTGATTTCATAGCCACTGGCGAGGTTTTAGGTCAGCGTCCGATGTCTCAAAACATTAATGCTCTTAAAATAATTGACAAAGAAGCTAAATTAAATGGTTTAATTGTTCGCCCACTATCAGCCAAACTATTACCACCAACTATTTGGGGCGATGGTAAATATTCAATATCTGGCAAATCAAGAGATGGTCAGATAAAATTAGCTAAGAAATTTAAAATTAAAAAATATCCAAACCCAGCTGGTGGGTGCATATTAACTGATGCTAATTATTCAGATAATCTTAAAAGGTTAATAGACATTAAGCCATCTTTTTCTGGTAATGATGTTTTATTATTGAGAGAGGGAAGAGTTTTTTGGAAAAATGACTTGCTAATAATTGTAGCGAGAAACGAAAAGGAATCTAATGAATTGATTAAATTTAAAAAAATAGGGGATGTTGTTCTAGCCCCAGATAATTTTCCTGGCCCAACAGTATTTATTCGTAAATACAAAAAATCATCTCAAGAAGAGATGATTGATTGTGCGGTGAAATATATTACTAAATATTCTAAAAATATTACGCTTTCACCTTCTCTAAAATTTTTATAAATAAATCACTATTTTCTCTAGCCAATTGAGATAATATCTTTCTGTCTACTTCAATAGAATTCTTTTTTAATCCAGCAATAAACTTACTATAAGTTGTTCCGTTTTGTCTGCAAATTGCATTAATTTGAACTTGCCAAAGTTGTCTTTTAGCTCTTTTTTTAACTTTTCTGTCCCTATAAGCATAAGCCCATGCTTTTAATAGAGCTTGTTTTGCTGCAATATACTTGGATTTTCTACTCCATTTATAACCTTTAGCAGCTTTAATAACCTTCTTTCTTCTTTTGTTTGCGGCAACGCCTCTTTTTACTCTTACCATATTTTTATACTCCTAATAATTTTTTAATTTTTTTTGCTTCTGGAGCTGACATTTCTACCATCTTCTTTAAACTTCTCTTTTTGTCTGAAGATTTTTTAGATAAAAGGTGATCTTGCCCAACTGCCCTTCGCAAAACTTTTCCCGACTTTGTTACTTTAAATCTTTTTGTTAATGATTTTCTTGTTTTTTCTTTCATATTATTTTTTTAATATCGTTACTGACAATCCTTTTGGTTCTTTTTTAATTTCTTTTTCTATTTTAACTGATACCTTTTCTTCTAATAAATGGATAAACTTTTTAATTTTTTCTAATCCGATGTTTGATAGTTGTTTTTCTCTTCCCCTTAATCTTAATTCAACATTTACCTTATCGCCCTTATTTAGAAATTTTTCTGCGGCGATAACTCTTATTAACATATCGTTGTCAGAAATATTAAACGACAACCTTATGTTTTTTATTTCTCCATGCTTGCTTCCAGCAATATTCTTTCTTTCTTTTTTTTGAAGGGAATAAAGGTATTTACCATAATCTCCAATTTTACATATCGGTGGCACGGCTTTATCAGTTACCATTATTAGATCAAGCTCTTTTTCTTTTGCTATTTTTAATGCATCAACCAAATTAAAAATACCTAACTGCTGGCCATCTTCGCCGACTAATCTAATTTCTTTTTCCCTTATTTGATTGTTGTATGGTGGTTTATTCAATTTAATTGTGGAGGTGGCGAGTAATGAGCCCGCGTCCAAAAATTATCTAATAATAACTCTACAAGTTTATTTCATTTTAATTTAGCTTAAGATTAAAAAATGAAAAAAATTATCTTAAGTTTGATTTATATTTTTTCAATAATATATCCTAAATCAAAAATATATTATCAATCTCGCAATGGTTGTGCCCTTTACTACCCAGCGAGAATCGGTAGGAGGACATGCACTATGCGTATGCTAATGCAGGTTGTTCAAATAAGTTGTTTACACTTAGTTTGTTTTCTCCAAGTTTTACGAGTTTTGAGAATTACTCGACTTGCATACTATCTTCAAATCCTTGTCAAAGCGAATTCACCCCCTTGTGTTTATTTCGCTCTTTATTTTTCTTTCGACTTCTCTCTTTTTTATGGATTCTCTTTTATCAAACTTCTTTTTTCCTCTGGCTAGGCCAAATTCAAGCTTGATTTTGTATGTCCCAGTATAAACCGAAAGTGGTACTAAAGTCAAGCCCCTTTCCTTTATTTTATTAGCTAAATAATTGATCTCTTCTCTATTTAAAAGTAGCTTTCTTTCCCTTTGAGGATTGTAATTCTTGTTTGTATTTAGTGGTTGATACGGCGGTATAATAGCATTGACCCAAAAGGCCTCTCCTTTTTTAATTTCAATATATGTTCCTGACAAGCTAATTCCTCTTGTTCTTAGGGACTTTACCTCTTGGCCATTCAAAACTAAACCTGCTTGAAACTTTTCAAGTATTTCGTAGTCATAATATGCCTTTTTATTTCTTACGTTCATATATTCCATTCTAGATGATTTTTTGCTAGAATGAAAGAGTTATTATGGATATAAGAGAAGAAATTAAAAGAAGCGTTTCGGAATCGCTAAAAAATCTTCAAATTGAAGGAGATTTTATTATAAAGGTTTCTAGGCCACAAAGAAGTTCTTTTGGCGATTATTCTGTAAGTATTGCAATGGAGATAGCAAAGAAAAATAAAGAAAATCCAATGGAGGTTGCTGAAAGAATTAAAACAAATATAAAAAATAGATATTTTGATCAAATAGAAGTAGCTCTTCCAGGATTTATTAATTTTTATATTTCAAAAGAATATTATTACTCTCAAATCAAAGATGTTTTTAGAAAAACATATAATTTTGGGCAGTTTCCTAAGAAAAATAAAAAAATACAAATAGAGTTTGTTTCAGCAAATCCTACCGGACCCTTAACCGTTGGTAATGGTAGGGGTGGGCCATTTGGTGATGTTTTGGGCAATGTATTAAAAAAGTATGGCTACGATGTTAAAAAGGCCTATTATATCAATGATCACGGAAAACAAATTCTTTCCTTGGGCAATTCTGTTTTGGGAAACGAAGAAGCAAAATATTCAGGAGAATATATTGATCAATTAAGCAAAAGAATAAAAGAGAGTAATCGTTATAAGGCAGGAAAAATGGCAGCAAAAATTATTATGGAAGAAATGATTAAAAAGACGATTAAAAAATTAAACATTAAATATGATGAATGGTTTAAAGAGAGTAATTTATACAAAAAAGGAGAAGTTGACAAAGTTTTAGATTATTTAAAGAAAACAGGACTAACTTATGAACAAGAAGGTGCCGAATGGTTTATGTCTAGGGCCTTTGGAGACGAAAGAGACAGGGTAATTGTTAAATCAGATGGAGAGAATACATATTTATTGGGAGATATTGCCTATCATCGTCATAAATTTGAAAAACAAAAATTTGATAAAGTAATTAATGTCTGGGGCGCAGATCATTTTGGAGATGTTGCTGGTTTAGTTTCTGGTGTAGAAGCATTGGGACACATCGGTAAGTTGGAAGTTATTTTATTACAATTTGTTACTGTTCAAAAAGATGGTAAAACACTAAGAATGTCAAAACGACTCGGAACAGCAATAACAATGGACGATTTATTAGATGAAATTCCAGTTGATGTTATAAGATTTTTCTTTTTACAAAAATCATCTGATACTCACCTTAATTTCAATATGGATTTGGCTAAAGAGCAATCAGAAAAAAATCCAGTATATTATATCCAATATGCTTATGCCAGAACATTGAGCATCTTAAGAAATTCTAGAAAATTAAGAATTAATAAAATTAATAACATTGAATTATTAAATCATAAAAGAGAGTTAGAATTAATTAAACAAATAGTAAGATTGCCAGAAATAATTGAAGATACCGCTAACGATTATGAGGTTCACCGAATCGCTCAATATGCATTGGATTTAGCCACTGCATTTCACAAATTTTATACAGAGTGTCAGGTCTTAACTGATGACAAAAAATTAAGAGATGCAAGATTGGGTCTTGTTACTTTATCAAAAATATCCCTCAAAAACACACTAGACATTATGGGAATATCTGCGCCTCAAAAGATGTAGTATATTATTGATTAAAACAAAGAAATCTGCTATTTTTACTATATATATGAACTTAAAAAATAAGTATTTTTTTCTAAGACACGGCAAAAATATCCATCAGACCGAATTAAAAGATATAATTTATTGTTTTCCTGATGATAATCCACCTTGCTCTCTAATTGAGGAGGGTATTTCTCAAGCAAAAGAAGCGGGAGAAAAGTTAAAAGACAAGGGAATAGAGTATATTTATTGTTCAGACATATTAAGAACTAGACAAACTGCTAAAATAGTTGCAGAAATAATTAATTTTGATTTAGAAAAAATAATATACGACACGCGTTTGAGAGATATTGATTGGGGTATTTTTGGCGGCAAACACAAAGATGAGGCCTGGGCATATTATAATAATGATAAAAGTAAAAAATTTAACGAGCCAACTCCCGATGGAGAAACGTGGAATGATTGCAGAAAAAGAATTTTAGAATTGTTGAGAGAAATAGAAAATAGTTTTGAAAATAAGAATATATTAATTGTGTCTCACGGTGATCCATTATGGTTGTTAGAAGGTCATATTAATGGAATTAGCGATGAAGAATTATTAAATAAAAGGTCAGAATTAATGATTCAAACAGGCGAAATAAGAAAAATATGAATAGAGAAGAAAAGATATTAAAATACTGGAAAGAGAAAGATATCTTTCATAAATCAATTGAGAATAGATCGGGTTCTCCTTATTTTAGTTTTTATGACGGTCCTCCCTTTGCAACTGGTAAGCCACACTATGGCCATATTTTAGCAACAACAATAAAAGATACCGTTTTAAGATATTGGACAATGAAGGGTTATCAAGTTCCTAGGCGTGTTGGTTGGGATTGTCACGGTTTGCCGATAGAAAATCTTATTGAAAAAGAGCTAGGAGTAAATAATAAAAAACAAATTGAAGAAATTGGTATTGAAAAGTTTAATAATCATTGTCGCAATTCTGTTTTTGCTTGTGTTAATGATTTTCAGAAAACATTAGAAAGGGTTGGTCGTTGGGCAGATTATAGCGATGCTTATTCTACAATGGATAATAACTACATTGAATCGGTTTGGTGGGTTTTTAAACAATTATGGGATAAAAAGTTAGTGGAAAAAAATTATCGTGTCTCTCCATATTGTCCTCGTTGTGGAACTACATTATCTAACTTTGAAGTTAATCAAGGATACAAAGAGGTAAGAGATAAATCAGTTTATGTTAAATTTAAAATTGAAGATGATCTTTGTTTTTTGGTTTGGACAACTACTCCCTGGACTCTTCCAGGCAACGTTGCTTTAGCGGTAAATAAAGATATTGATTATGTTTATGTTAAATTTAACAATGAGACATATATTATTGCGGAAAATAGATTATCAGTTTTGGGAGAAGGAGAAGTAATTAAAAAAGTTAAGGGAATTGAATTAGTCGGCATTTCTTATGAGCCACCATTTAATTATATTCCCAATAATTATTGCAAAGTTTTGGCAGCTGATTTTGTTTCAAGTGAAGACGGAACAGGCATAGTGCACATTAATCCAATGCACGGAGAAGATGATTTTAATATCGCCAAAGAAAATAATTTAATATTTCAGCATCTGATTAATAGAGATGGAACATTTAAAGAAGGAGATTATAGGGGAGAGTTTGTAATAGATGCTAATCCAAAAATTATTGATAATTTAAAAGAGAGGAACTTGTTTTTTAAAGAAGAATTAATTACTCATGACTATCCTCATTGTTGGAGGTGTGACTCGCCATTGCTTTATTATGCAATTGAAAGTTGGTATATTCTAGTTACAAAAATTAAAGATCAATTAATTGAGAACAATCAAAAAATTCACTGGGTTCCTCAAAACATTAAAGACGGAAGATTCGGCAAGTGGTTAGAAGGGGCAAGAGATTGGGATGTTGCTAGAAGTAGATTTTGGGGAGCGCCAATTCCTATTTGGGAATGTGAATGTGGAGAAAAAAGATGTATTGGTAGTGTTGAAGAATTGGGCAATCCCAATGACTTACACCTTCCACACATTAATGATATTAAGTTAAAATGTTCTTGTGGAAAAGAAATGAAGCGAACGCCCGAGGTCTTTGATTGTTGGTTTGAGTCCGGTTCAATGCCTTATGCTCAATGGCACTATCCTTTTGAAAACAAAGAATTGGTAGAAAAAACATATCCCGCTGATTTTATAGCTGAAGGACTAGATCAAACAAGGGGCTGGTTTTATACCCTTCATGTTTTAGCAACAGCATTAACCCTTGAAGATATCGGATTGGGTAAATCACACGGGGCCTTTAAAAATGTAATTGTTAATGGTCTTGTTTTAGATGACAGGGGCCGAAAATTAAGCAAAAAACTTAAGAATTATCCTGCTCCTGATGAGATATTTGATTCTTTCGGAGCCGATGCTTTGAGATATTTCTTGCTTGCCTCAACATCAATTGGAGAGGATTATAGGTTTTCTAAAGACAAGGTAAAAGAGTATTGGAGAAAGGTTATATCAGGACTTGATAATTGTTTTTCTTTTTTTGAGACATACAAAAAAGAGAGTTTTAATAAGGGAACCAATAGTTTGTTAGACAAATGGATAATCTCAAAAACAGAAAAATTAAACAGAGATGTTATGAAGTTTATGGATAGTTATGAATTAACAAAGGCATCAAGATTGTTTAATGACTATATTGATGATTTATCAAATTGGTACATCAGAAGGTCTCGCAGAAGATTTCAAAAACCAACAGAAGAAAAGGAAAAAGATGAAGCAACATACACTCTTCATTATGCAATTTCTAAATTAATTAAATTGATGGCACCATTTACTCCATTTATTACAGAAGACATTTTCTTAAAAATGAATGGCGGAGAGAGCATTCATTTGTGTGATTATCCTCAGCCAGACATTGATCTTATTGATGAACATTTAGAGAAAGAAATGGAAAATGCAAGAGATATTGTTAACTTGGCCCTAGCAGAAAGATCAAAACAAGGAATTAAAGTTAGACAGGCACTTTTGTCTCTTAGTGTTAAAGGACTAAAAATAAATAAAGAAGAGTTAATTGATTTAATAAAAGAAGAAGTTAACGTCAAAGAAGTTAAAGAAGGAAAAGAAATAGAAAACGAGGTTGAGCTGGACACAACAATAACTCCAGAATTAAGAGAGGAAGGTTTCGTTAGAGAAATTATTAGACAAATTCAACAAATGAGAAAAGAAGGTGGATTTGTTCCCGAAGATAAAATCAATGTTTACTATGCTCAAAATGAATTTTTTGATACAATAATAAAGAGGAATCAAGAACATATTTTGAAAGAAGTTTTAGCTAATGAATTTATTTTATCCACTGAAGAATTAAAAGAGATTAGCATTGATGAAAATAAAATATATTTAAATATAAAAAAAATATGAATGATCAAGAACCATGGGAAGAAGAAAAGGTAAAAAATCCTTGGCTTATTGAGACGGAGGAAGATAAAAAAATTGTCCAAAGAGAAGGGAAGTTAATAAAAGAAGAAGAATCAGATTTTTTTAGAGGTAATGAAAAAATAGAAAAAAGAAAAATAGCTGAAATTATTAAAAGAGGTAGCAGTGGATGGAATGATTCTGACAGTAAAGAACTTCTTCTGATTTTTGAAGATTTAACTAAGGGAAGGACTCACTTGAATAAAGATGATATTAAAAGAATTATCAATTCTTTAGAGAGAGGAATTGCATGGAAATCAGGAAAAGAAGAAAAAATAATAAGAAAACTTATATCAAAACTTAAAGAATTAATATAATGAAAAAAAGGACAATACTATTTTTAATAATTTTAATTGCTGTTGGAATTTTTGCTTATTTGTCTTGGCAAAGTATGTCTTTTTCTAAAGAAGTTTTAAGAATTGAAATACTGGCTCCAGAAAAAACGAACGTTGGGGAAGAAATTGAATACATTGTTAAAATTAAAAATAACGGGAACATTAGATTGGAAAATCCTGAATTGATATTTGAATATCCCGAGAGTTCTGTTATCAGTGACAATGGGGAGAGAATAAAAACGATGTCTTCTAGTCAATTAAAAGGAGATATTTATCCTGGAGAAGAAAGAGTTTTTAAATTTAGCGCAGTTCTTTTAGGAAAAGAAAGGGACGTTAAGATTGCCAAAGCAAGTATTTCTTTTCAACCAAAGGACTTAAAGACAAGAAGTGAGGTTTCAACAACCTTTACTACTATTTTGGGAGAGACACCGATTAATGTTTCAATAGAAGCTCCAGCGAGGGTTGGAGCAGGCAAGGCAGTTTCTTTGAGGGTAAATTATTCATCTAATGTGAATTATCCCCTAACCGATTTAACTTGTTATGTTACTTATCCAACAGGATTTGATTTTCTTTATTCTCAACCAAGAGGCATAGACAATTCCCAGTTTGATATTCCTCTTTTGGGAGAGGCCGGTTCTGGTAAAATTGATATTTCTGGAATCATGAGCGGAGAAGCATCCGAACAGAAAGTTTTTAGAGCTAAAATTGGGATATGGCAAAACGGAAACTTTATTTTACTAAAAGAGGTTATTAAGGGAATTGAAATTAGCTCTCCTTCAATTTATTTAACTCAAAGGGTGAATGGTGATTCTGATCATGCTTCATCTCCAGGAGAAAAACTTCATTATGAAATAATTTTTCAAAATGTTGGAAACGAAGCATTAAGAGATTTAGCATTAATCACAAGGATAGAAGATAAATATATTGATGTTGATAGTATTGAGGTTGAGGGAGCCAAAATTGAAGACGGATCAATTATTTGGGAGGCAAGCAACTCAAGCGATTTGTCTTATTTAGATATTGGCCAAATTGGTAAATTAGAATTTTGGGTCAATGTTTTGCCAGAAATTAAGGTTGATGGGCTAGAGAATAAAAATCCTAATATCAAAAATACAATAACAATAGGAGAGACAAGGCAGGACTTTTTAACTAGAATAGAATCATCTATTGGTATTGCTCAAAAGTTTTATACTGATAATAAATACTTTGAAAATAGTGGTCCTTATCCGCTAGAAACAGGACAGAGAACCTATTTAACGATAGAATGGTCTGCGACAAGCACATTTAATGATATTGATAATGCTAAAATTATTACCGCCTTACCAGAAAGTATTACTTTTGAAAATAAAACATATTCTAGCGAGGAGACGGAAATAATATACAATGAAGAAACGAGCGAAGTAACTTGTAACATCGGTAGTATTCCTGCTGGTTCGGGAAGTATTAAAGAAGCAAAAGTTTGTGCTTTCCAAATATCAATTCAACCAGAAATAGCTGATGAAGTAATTATACTTTTAGGAGCAGCACAATTGTCGGGAACAGATCAATGGACTGGAAAAACATTAACTGCGAAAACAGATATGCTTTATGCTCAAATGAGTTTTTAAAAATATGAATAATTTTGATAAAATAATATCGTTTGCAAAAAGAAGAGGGTTTGTCTTTCAATCATCAGAAATCTATGGTGGAATTGGTGGTTTTTATGATTACGGACCATTAGGAGTAGAATTAAGAAACAACATTAAAAATAGTTGGTGGAATTATATGGTTCGCCAAAGAGAAAACATCTTTGGATTAGATTCTGCCATTATTATGAATCCTAATA
Source organism: Minisyncoccota bacterium (assembly GCA_041651955.1). Lineage (GTDB taxonomy): Bacteria > Patescibacteriota > Minisyncoccia > Minisyncoccales > Minisyncoccaceae > UBA2558. Next base: position 39,789 of record JBAZIG010000001.1, read on the forward strand.
TATGGAAGGCCTCAGGACATACAGAAACATTTTCAGATCCCTTGTCTGAATGTAAAAAATGTCACAAAAGATTTAGAACTGATCACTTAAAAGAAAATAAATGTCCAGAATGCAAAGGTGAATTAATGAAGTCCAAAAACTTTAATTTAATGTTTAGAACTTTTGTCGGAAGCGTTGAAGATAGTGCTAGTATTGCCTACTTGAGACCAGAAACAGCTCAAGGAATTTTTGTTAATTATAAGAACATACTAAATACACAAAGGACAAGGGTTCCTTTTGGAATTGCCCAAATTGGAAAAGCATTTAGAAATGAAATTACTCCTGGCAATTTTATTTTTAGAACAAGAGAATTTGAACAAATGGAAATGGAATACTTTGTTAAGCCAGGAGAAGAAGATAAAACACTTGAATATTGGGTAGAGCAAAGAATGAATTGGTATGTTGATGTTTTAGGAATTAAAAGGGAAAATTTGAGGGCAAGAAAACAAGAAAAAGATGAGTTGGCTCATTATTCTAAGGGCTGTTTTGATATAGAATATAATTTCCCTGTTGGTTGGTCTGAAATTGAAGGAATTGCCAGTAGGGGCAACTTTGATTTATCTCAACACCAAAAGTTTTCAGGTGAAGATCTTAATTATTTTGACGATCAGACAAAAGAAAAATATCTTCCTTATGTCATTGAACCATCATGCGGATTAGATAGAACCTTTTTAGCAGTTTTGTGTGATGCTTTTACCGAAATTGAAGGGGGCAGAACAACTACAACTGAATCAAACAAAGAAAAGGAATTCTTATTGAAATTAAATAAAAGCATTGCTCCAATCAAAGTAGCAATTTTGCCTCTTGTTAAAAATAAAGAAGAAATTACAAGTAAAGCAAGAGAGGTCTATAAAATGCTTCAAAATAATTTTTCTTGCCAGTATGATGAGACGGGAGCGATAGGAAGAAGATACAGAAGACAAGATGAAATTGGAACTCCATTTGCTATAACCATTGATTTTGATAGTATTACTAATAATGATGTTACATTAAGGAATAGGGACACAATGTCTCAAGAAAGAGTTAAAATTGAAGATTTAATTTTAAAAATAAATGAAAATTAATTTTCCTTATACTTTAAACATTTTTTTACCAATCATTGGTTGGTCAATTCTTTGTAGTGCTTTTTCGTTTTTTTTGATATTATCTCTTGCAAAATTTGAAGTAGAAACAGCAAAATATGCTTTTATTTATATTTTCCCAGCGCTCGTAATCCTTTTTGCTTTTTTAGGAATAGTGAGATATGGAGGAGCAAAGTTTTGGTTTGGAGAAGAAATTAAAACGGTCAATAAAAACATATCAGCAACAGAAGAATTTTTAGTATTTGGAACGGATGATATTAAAAAAACATTTACCTCTTTAGTTTACATATCAAACAGTGCCACCATTAACATTTTTGCTGGGGGACTATCTGTTTTAGTTTTAATAATTTTAACATTATGGATTAACCAAGCATCTTCTTTTGACCTAATGGTTGTTGTTATCGGAGGAGTTATAGCGATCTTTTTTTCTTGTGCTTTTTCAACATTTTTTTGCCAGCAGGCTATTTTCGGATCAGTTAAGAAATGCAGAAGAGTATTAACAGAAAGAGGAGAGGACACTGAAGATATAATTCTTTCAAGTATTGCTCCCAAATTTTATTTTCTTTTCTTTTTGCCATTTTTTACTATTTTAATAGTTTTGCTTTTTATCCCCTCTTTTAGTTTTAATGCAGCGATGCTTTGTTTTATAGGTCTTTTAATGACTTTTATTATTGATAAAACATTGTTTTCTTATATATCTAATTCGCTAAACGAACTTCAAGGTTTTGCTAAAGAATTACCATTAGGAGACAGGGCCGTTTTTATTACAGGTAGTTTGGATGAAGAAATAGTTAGTTTAGCAGAAGCACTAAATAGAGCATCAGAACAAATTTATTCTTCAAAGAAAGAATTAGAAAAATCAAAAGAAGATATGGCTAAAAGAGTTGAGGAATTAGAGAAGTTCTTTAAATTAACGGTCAATAGAGAATTAAGAATGATAGAATTAAAAAAACAACTAAAAAAATGTACAGAAAAACAAAACTCAAAAATGGATTAAGAATTATTACTGTTCCTCAAAAAGAAACTAAAACTGTGACGGTTTTAGTTTTAGTTGGCGCCGGATCTAAATACGAAAGCAAAAACATTTCAGGAATATCTCACTTTTTAGAACATATGTTTTTTAAGGGAACAGATAAAAGAAAAAACCCAATGGAGGTTGCTGAAGAATTAGATAGGGTTGGAGGAGAATATAATGCTTTTACGGGAGAAGAATATACTGGATATTACGCCAAAGTAAATCATTCTAATTTTCTCCTTGCTTTAGATTGGGTCTCTGATATATTTTTGAATTCAAAGATTCCTAGCAAGGAACTATTAAAAGAGAGAGGAGTGATTATTGAAGAAATCAATATGTATAAGGAAAACCCAATGATGTATATTGGTGACTTATGGAAAAAAGTTCTTTATGGAGATCAGCCAGCTGGTTGGGACATTGCGGGAACACCAGAAAATGTTTTATCAATAAGCAGAGAAGATATTAAAAAATATAGAGAAAATCACTATACAGCTTCAAATACAATAGTTTGCATTGCTGGAAAAATTAATGAAGACGAGGCGATCAAAAAAGTAAAGACATATTTTTCAAAGATTAACAGCAATTTACCAAAGGAAAAAATAAAAGTAGTAGAAAAACAAAAAAGTCCCAAGACAAAAATTATTTACAAAAAAGTAAACCAGGTTAATGTCGCTCTTGGAGTAAGGGGTTATAATATAAATCATCCCCACAAACACACTCTAGATTTAATTTCTGTAATACTAGGCGGTTCAATGAGTTCAAGATTGTTTAAAGAAATTAGAGAAAAATTGGGGGCCGCTTATTATGTAAGAACGTATAACTATAATGACACAGATAGCGGTTCTTTGGTTACTTTTGCTGGTGTTGATAAAAGAAAATTAAATAAAGTTATAGAAGTAATTTTAAAAGAGTATAAAAAACTTACCAAAATAAAAGTTTCAGAAAAAGAGCTTAAAAAAGCAAAAGAATATATTAAGGGAAAGGCAATTTTGGCAATGGAATCTTCTGATTCTCAAGCATCTTTTTATGGAATGCAAGAATTATTAAAAAATGATATAGTTTCCTTAGATGATACATTTAAAAAAATTGATAAGGTTACAACAAACGATATAATGATGATGGCAAAAGATATTTTTAAAAATGAAAAGTTAAATATGGCCCTAATCGGACCAGTTAAGAATAAAGAAATAAAATTATGACTCAAATAGATATTTCATGGCAAACAATTTTTAAAATAGTTTTTGTTTCCCTTCTTTTTTATGCAATTTTTATTTTGAAAGGAGTGCTTGGTTGGATTTTTATAGCTTTGATTATATCAATCCTTGTAAACCCAATAATTGATTTTCTAAAAATTAATAGGGTTCTTTCTTCTACGTTAGTTTACTTTCTTATTTTACTAATTTTTGGTTTTTTTATATATCTCATCGTCCCTCCTTTAGTTTTAGAAATTCAATCATTTAGTGGTGTTTTTGGTAATTATTTTAATGAACTGCCAGCATTTTTGAGTAATATAGGATTGGATTCTTTTGATAAGTTTTATGATCTTGGAACTAAATTTAACGAAACACTAATCAAAATATCTTCTAATCTGTTCAATGTTTTTGCTTCTCTTTTCGGAAGTATTTTTGCTGGCATAACGATATTCACTTTGGCATTGTTTTTTTCAATAGAAAAGGATGATATTTTAAAAGGTATAAGGACAATAACTCCTAAAAGATTTGAGCAGCAAGTTTTGGATAGGTGGGAAAAAAGTCAAAAGCATGTTGTTGGTTGGTTTGGTAGTAGAATCATATCTTCCATTTTTATAGGAGTAATGACATTTGTTTTGTGTGTTTTTTTGGATATTAAATTTGCTTTAATGTGGGGACTATTATCGGGAGTGTTAAATATCGTTCCAATGATTGGACCAGTTGTAGCAGCCCTAGTAGTTGGACTTTTTGTTTTGATAGAGTCGCTTCCTAAGGCCATATTAATTACGGTTTTTGCAATCATTATCCAACAAATAGAAAGTAATCTTTTGATGCCGATATTAAGTAAGAAGATTAATGGATTGCCGGTCTCTCTTGTTTTAATCTCTATTTTAATCGGAGGGGTTGTTTGGGGGGTTATGGGTGCTGTATTGTCTATTCCTGTTGCAGGAATAATTTTTGAAAGTTTTAAGGATTATTTTAAAAGTAAAAAAGAATGAAAAAAGTTTTTGTTTCAACCTCAATTCCTTATGTTAATGCGATTCCCCATCTTGGTCATGCGTTAGAACTTGTTCAAGCAGATGTAATAGCTAGGCATCACAGAATTTTGGGTGATGAAGTTTTCTTTTTATCAGGAACCGATGAGAATAGTTTAAAAAATGTAAGAAGTGCCGAAAATGCTGGAGAAGAAGTTTTGGCCTTTGTTCACAAAAATTATCTTGCCTTTTTAAGCTTAAAAGAATTACTTAATATCAGCAATGATGATTTTATAAGAACAACAGAAAAAAGACACTTTGATGGTGCTCAAAAATTATGGACTGTTTGCAAAAAAGACATATATAAGAAAAAATATAGTGGTCTTTATTGTGTTGGTTGCGAAGAATATTATAAAGAAGAAGATCTTGTTGATGGATTGTGTCCAGATCATAAGGTGGCCCCAGAATTAATTGAAGAAGAAAATTACTTTTTTAAGTTGTCCAATTATCAAGAAAAAATAAAAGAACTGATTGAAAAAGAAGAAGTTAAAATTATTCCTCAATCAAGAAAGAACGAAATACTTAGTTTTATTAATTCTGGTTTGCAAGATTTTTGTATATCAAGAACGAGCGAAAGAGCAAAAGGTTGGGGAATAGATGTTCCTGGTGATGCAACACAAAAAATGTGGGTATGGTTTGATGCGTTATCAAATTATATCAACGCTCTTGGTTATGGAAGCGAAGACGAATCAAGATTTTTGGATTTTTGGCAAAATAATGATTGTAAAATACACGTAATGGGAAAAGGCATAAATAGATTTCATTCTGTTTACTGGCTAGCAATTTTACTTTCTGCAGGAATTAGCTTGCCTAAAACTTTGTTTGTTCATGGTTACGTTACTGTTGATAACCAAAAAATGTCAAAAAGTTTAGGCAATGTTATTAATCCTTCCGAATTGGTAGAAAAATATGGAGTTGATGCTGTAAGATATTTTTTATTAAGAGAAATTCCTGCCTTGGGAGATGGTGATTTTACTTTTGAAAAATTTGAGAAAAGATATAATTCTGATTTGGCTGGGGGGATAGGTAATTTATTATCAAGAACAATAACAATGATAAATAAAAAGAATATATCTTTTAATAAAGAACCAACAGAAGATTTTTTTGATAAAGCTAAAGAAATAGAAAAAAAAGTAGAAGATAATTTCATTAAATTTAATGACACCCTTAATGAAATATGGGATTTAGTTTCTTTTTGCGATAAATATATTGAAGAAAAAAAACCATGGGCGGTAGATGATAAAGAAGAAAATGAAATAATATTTTCAAACATAATTTATTCATTAAAAAAAATATCTCAAATGTTAAAACCATTTTTACCCAAAACATCGGATAAAATAGAAGAACAGATAAAAACACTCAAAGTAGAACCATTATTTCCAAGAATATGATAATTGATACTCACGCACATCTTAATTTTTTTGAATTTGATAAAGATAGGGAGGAGTTAATCAATAATTTAATTAAAAAAAATTATAAAATAATTAATGTTGGAACCAATAAAGAAAGTTCAATGGATTGCATTTGTTTGTCAAGAAAAAATGTTTATGCATCAATTGGTCTCCATCCATTAAATATAGAATCAAAATTAAAAATTAAAGGGGAAACGGATAAAAGAGAAGATGATTTTGATTATAATTATTATAAAAAATTATCTAAAATGAAGGGGGTGGTAGCAATAGGAGAGGCTGGTCTTGACTATTGGTATAAGCCAAAAGGAAAACTAGAAAGAGAGGGATATATTAATAAACAAAAAGAAGTTTTTGAAAAACAATTAGAATTAGCTAGGGAAACAAATTTACCAATAATAATCCATTGCAGAAAAGCTTTTGATGATTTGATTGATATATTGTCTAAAAAAAATATTCCGGGAGTAATTCATTGTTTTACGGGAACTAGAGAAAATGCAGATAAATTATTAAAACTAGGTTATTATTTTGGAATTAATGGCATTATCTTTAAAGTTGATCTAAAAGAATCCATTAAGGCAATTCCTTTAGAAAAGATATTATTGGAAACAGATTGTCCTTATCTTTCTCCCCCTCAATTTGAAGAGAGAAATAATCCTCTTTCAATTAATTTGATTATTGATGAAATATCAAGGATTAAAGGATGCTCAAAAGAAGAACTAATTAAAAAAACAACTAATAATGCCATAAAGTTATTTAAGATTGATTATTAAGAGAATTATGGTATTATTTAGTTATATGTTAGATATAGTGGAGATATTATATATATTAAGAGCGGTATTATTTGGTATTTTTGTAGGGTATTCAATTTCTTTCTTTTTTAGATATTTTAAACCAATTGCAGAAAAATTATTAGGCAAAAATAGAATAAATGTTGATTTGTGGTGGTGGACAGGAATAGCGACATCAATTATTCTAGGAATTTTATCAATGTTAATTCTTTTATGAAATACGATTTTAATAAAATTGAAAAAAAGTGGCAAGATTATTGGAAAAATAATCATTGTTATAAAATAGACATTTCTTCTGATAGGCCAAAGTTATATGTTTTAGATATGTTTCCTTATCCATCGGGAGAAGGTATTCATGTCGGACACTTGAAGGGTTATACAGCTACTGATATTTATTCAAGATACAAAAGATTAAAGGGATTTAATGTTTTGCATCCGATGGGTTGGGACGCTTTTGGATTACCAGCAGAAAACTATGCTATTAAACACGGGATTCATCCTAAAATAACAACCCAAAAAAATATAAGCAATATCAAAAGGCAAATGATGGATGCTGGTCTTAGTTATGATTGGGAGAAGGAAATAAATACAACCGATAAAGATTATTATAAATGGACTCAGTGGATATTTATTAAACTTTTTGAAAACGGACTAGCTTATAAAAAAATGCTTCCAATTAATTGGTGTCCATCTTGTAAGACCGGACTAGCAAATGAAGAGGTTGTTGATGGAAAATGTGAAAGATGTGGAACATTAACTACAAAAAAAGACATTGAACAGTGGGTCTTAAAAATAACTGATTATGCTGAAGAATTACTAGATGGGCTAGATGATATTGATTGGCCAGAAAAAATTAAGGAAATGCAAAAAAATTGGATTGGCAAAAGCGAAGGATATGAATTTGATTTTAAAATTAAAGAAAAAGCAGTTTCTGTTTTTACAACAAGAATTGATACTTTGTGTGGGTGCACCTATATTGTTTTATCGCCCGAACATCATTTAATTAATGAACTTGATTTTGAAAACAAAGATGAAGTTAAGGACTATATAGAAAAAGCAAAAAACAAGAGCGAAAGAGAGAGAATCAGCGAAGTAAAAGATAAGACAGGAATTGAACTAAAGGGACTAAAGGCAATAAATCCAATTAATGGCAAAGAGGTCTCTGTTTTTGTTGCTGACTATGTTTTATATCACTATGGCACAGGAGCAATTATGGCTGTTCCTGCTCACGATGAAAGAGATTACGATTTTGCTAAAAAGTATAATTTAGAAATTATTGAAGTTGTAAAAGATGATATTTTAATTAATTCTTCTCAATTTAATGGGCTTAAATCAGAAGAAGCAAAAAAGAAAATAGGAGATTACTTAAATGCTAAAAAGAAAATAAATTATAAATTAAGGGACTGGCTTTTTTCAAGACAAAGATATTGGGGCGAGCCAATACCGATTATAAATTGTGAAAAATGTGGTCCTGTAGTTGAAACTAATCTACCTCTTATTCTTCCCGAGGTAGAAAAATATCAACCAACGGGAACGGGAGAATCGCCCCTAGCATCAATTGATTCTTGGGTTAATGTAAAGTGTCCTAAATGTGGAGGAAAAGCCAGAAGAGAAACAAACACTATGCCTCAGTGGGCCGGTTCTTGCTGGTATTATTTTAGATATTTAGACAATAAAAATAACGATAGTTTTGTTGATAAAAATATACAAAAAAAATGGTTGCCAGTTGATTTATATGTTGGTGGAGCCGAACATGCGGTTTTACATTTATTATATGCTCGTTTTTGGCATAAATTTCTATTTAATATAGGGGAGGCATCAAATAAAGAACCATTTTATAAATTAAGAAACATTGGTTTAGTTTTAGCTCAAGATGGTCAAAAAATGAGTAAATCAAAGGGCAATGTTGTTTCTCCTGACGAAGTTATTAAAAATTATGGAGCGGACACATTAAGAATATACGAAATGTTTATGGGGCCCTTTGAGCAAGCAATTCAATGGAATGATCAGGGGCTTAAGGGTGTATATAGATTTTTAAATAAATTTTGGTCACTAGATATTAAAGAAGAAAGCTCTCCTGAAGTTATTTCTTATACTGACAAAACAATTGCTAAAATTGAAAAAGAATTAGAAAAAATGAAGTTTAATACGCCAGTTGCTTTCTTAATGGAATTTGTTGATTTTGTTTCTGATAAAAAAATAGGTAAGCAGGAGATGGAAAAAATACTGATAGTTTTTTCTATTTTTGCTCCTCATTTCTGTGAAGAAATTTGGGAAATGCTAGGAAACAAAGAAAGTATAACAAAACAAAAATGGCCTGAATTTAATCTCATTGAAGAAAAAGATTTTTCTTTGATGATTCAAGTTGGCGGAAAGTTAAGAGATAAAGCAATTTTTAGTGGTGAGACATCAAAAGAAGAAATAATAGAAGAAATAAAAAATAGAGAAAAAGTAAAAAAATGGATAGAAGGAAAACAAATTAAAGAGGTAATTTATGTTCCCAAAAAATTAATAAACATAGTATTATGTGCGGAATAGTTGGATATATTGGGAAAAAAGACGCCTCAAGCATTGTTTTGTCTGGATTAAAACGTCTTGAATACAGAGGTTATGATAGTTATGGAATATGCTTTATTGAAAAAGATAAATATAGTTTATTCAAAAGAGTTGGGAAGATTGAAAAGACAGAAGCAGAGTTCTTAAAGAAAAACTTTAAAGGCAACGTTTGCATTGCTCATAATAGATGGGCAACAACTGGACTAGTTAGCGAGGCGAACGCTCATCCTCATTGTGATTGCAAAGAAGAAATTTTTGTTGTTCACAATGGAATTATTGAAAATTATAAGGAGCTAAAAACCAAATTAATTAAAGAGGGTCATATTTTTAAATCAGAAACAGATACCGAAGTAATTCCTCACTTGATAGAAAAATATTATCAAGGAAATTTAGAAGATGCGGTTAGAGAAGCATTAAAAAAGATAAGAGGAACTTATGGTCTTGTTGTGGCGTCCATTAAAGAGCCCGACAAAATTGTAGTTGCGAGAATGTCTTCCCCCCTTATTATTGGAGTTGGTGACAATGAATTTTTAGTTGCATCAGATTCTTCAGCAATAATTTCTAGAACAAGGCAGATTATTAATTTAGACGATGGAGAGATGGCTGTTATTGTAAATAATAGCATTTCTATTTTTAAAGAAGAAAAAGAAAAAAAGAAAGATATAGAAATAATTGATTGGGACATTGAACAATCAGAAAAAGGGGGCTATGACCATTTTATGCTAAAGGAAATTAATGAAGAGCCCAATGTTATTGAAGATGCAATGAGGGGAAGATTTTTAGACGAAATTGGAATGGTAAAATTAGGAGGACTTGAAAGGGTAGAAAATAAATTAAGAGAAATTAATAGTTTATCTTTGGTTGGTTGTGGTACCGCTCATTATGCATCTAAGGTTGGAAAATATATGATTGAAGAATATGCCGACATTCCAACCGAAGTTGATTTTGGCTCAGAATTTAGATACAAAAAGCCAATAATTAAAAAAGATGGAGCAGTGTTGTTTATTTCTCAATCGGGAGAAACAGCCGATACGCTGTCTTGCTTAAAAGAGATGAAGGAAAAAGGGATTTTAACTTTGGGAATTACTAATGTGGTTGGTTCTTCTCAGGCCAGAGAAACAGATGCCGGTGTTTATACTCGTTCTGGACCAGAAATTTCAGTTGCTTCAACAAAGGCGCTGTTAGGACAATTAACAACTTTAGTTTTAATTACAATCTATCTAGGAAGACAAAGAAATATGTCCATGGTAATGGGTAAAAGAATTATTGAAGAACTAAAAAAGATACCAGAATTATCAAAAAAAATATTATCTCAAAAAACAAAAATTGAAAGGATAGTAAAAAAATATAATAAATACAAGGATTTTTATTTTATTGGAAGAAAATATAATTATCCTATTGCCCTTGAGGGAGCGCTCAAATTAAAAGAAATTTCTTATGTTCATGCAGAGGGAATTGCTGGTGGAGAACTAAAACACGGCCCATTGGCTCTAGTTGATGATTCTTTTCCCACAATAGCTATTTGCCCAAGCGATTCGGTTTATGATAAAATGATTTCTAATATTGAAGAAATAAAGGCAAGAAAGGGTCCTGTGATAGCCATTGCTACTGAGGGCAATTCTGAAATTGAAAAAGTAGCAGATGATGTAATTTATATTCCTAAAACTTTGGAAATGTTAACCCCTTTGTTAACTGTTACAGTTCTTCATTTGTTTGCTTACTATTTTGCGAAATTATTAAAAAAAGATATTGATAGGCCAAGAAATTTAGCCAAAAGTGTAACTGTTGAATAATTTATATGAAAAAAAACTACTCAATTTTAATAGGAGGAGAAGCCGGACAGGGATCAAGAAAGGCCGGATTAATTATTGCTAAAATTTTTAATCAATTAGGATACAATGTTTTTATCCATGAAGATTATCAATCATTAATTAAGGGTGGTCATAATTTTTCTCAAATAAGGGCTTCGGATAAGGAAAAATTAACTCATAGTGAAAAAGTGGATACTATTTTAGCTCTTGATAAAAGAACAATAGAAGAGCATCGACATTGTCTCAATAAAGACGGTTTTATTATCTCTGGAGAGAGATCGTCTGAAATAGTAAAAGAACTGGGTGGCAGTAGAATAATGGGAAACATTGCAATGATCGCTATCTTTTCAAAGACAATAGGGGTTGAATGGAAAACATTATTAAATATATTAAAAAAAGAAATATCAAGAGATGTTGATAAAAATATAGAGATTGCAAAGAAGGCCTATGCTGAAGCAGAAGAAAAATATAAAATAGAAAAATTAAAAGATCCTGTAAATCCTCTTTTAATAGGAAATGAGGCGATTGCCCTAGGAGCAATTGACGCTGGACTAGACATCTATTCAGCATATCCTATGACTCCTGCGACAAGTATTCTTCATTATTTAGCAGAAAAAAGAAAAACAATTACCACTCAAGCAGAAAACGAAATAGCCGCTATTCATTCAATTATCGGTAGTGCTTATGCTGGTAAAAGATCAATGACGGGAACGTCTGGAGGGGGATTTGCTTTGATGACTGAAGCAATTAGTTTTGCCTCTCAAGCAGAAATACCAATTTTAGTAGTTAATAGTCAGAGGGCTGGACCATCGTCAGGTGTTCCAACATATAGTTCTCAAGCAGATCTTCTTTTTTCAATTAATTCTGGGCACGGAGATATTGTTAGGTTTGTTGCTTCTCCAGGAGATGCCAACGAAGCATATTATTTGTCGGGAACACTTCTTAATCTTGCGTGGAAGTACCAAACTCCAGCGATTCTTTTAGCAGACAAAGAATTATCTGAAAGTACTTATGAGTTTTATCCTAAAAAAATAAAAAAGGAAAAGGAATTATTGTGGGACAAAAAGGGCGAATACAAAAGATATCAACAAACAAAAAATGGAGTATCTCCTTTGTCTTATCCTCTAAAAGCAATTGTTAAATCAACGAGTTACGAGCACGATGAATTTGGTTACACAACAGAAAATGCTGAATTAATTGTTGCGATGCAGGATAAAAGGTTGAAAAAGTTTAAAGAAATGGAAAAAGAAGTTGATAAATTAGAATCAGTAAAAGTTTATGGAAATAAAAAATCAAAAAAAGCATTAATTTGTTGGGGCTCAACAAAGGGAGCAGTCAATGAAGTGGCAGAAAAATTAGGACTAAAAGTAATTCAGATATTATTTTTACAACCATTTCCAATTAATCAAATCAAGAAATCACTTAAGGGAGTGGAAAAAATAATTTCAGTAGAGTGTAATTCTACGGGACAATTATCAGTTCTTTTATCTCAATATGGAGTAAGGCCAGATAAGCAGATTTTAAAATATGATATGAGACCTTTTAGTCCCGAAGATATTGAAGTAAAATTAAAAAAAATATGAAAATAGAAACCAATTTTATTAATACATGGTGTCCTGGTTGTGGCAACTTCGGCGTTTTAGAAGCAATGAAAAGGGCTATAAAGGAATTGGGGCAAAACAATGTTGTTTTGGTTTCTGACATTGGCTGTAATTCAAAAATAGTAGATTATTTAAATGTTAGCAGCTTAAACTCTTTACACGGAAGGCCAATTCCAACTGCTTCTGGAATAAAAATGGCTAATCCAAAATTAAAAGTGATTGTTTTTACAGGAGATGGGGGCTCATTAAATGAAGGAATATCTCACTTGATTCATGGAGCTAAAAAAAACACAGATATTACTGTTATTATGCATAATAATAGATTGTTTGCTTTAACAACGGGACAATATACGGCGGTTTCTCCAAAAGGGTTCAGGGGAAAATCAACTCCTTATGGGTCAATTGAAGAACCACTTAATCCTTTAGAATTGATGAGAGCTTCAAAGGCCTCTTTTATTGGGAGAACATATTCAACTAAAATAGATTTTACAAAAGATATGATTATTGAAGCAGTTAATCATAAGGGATTTTCTTTTATAGAGGTGCTTCAACCATGCCCATCATTTTTTAACACTTTTGATTTCTATAATCAAAGAGTTTATGAATCACCAAGAGATGAAAAGTTAATAAAAGAATGGGACTATATTAATGATAGTAAAATTCCTCTCGGAGTTTTTTACAAAGAGGAAAGACCAACATACGAAGATGAAATTTAATTTTTTTTCAAATAAAAATATAGTTTGTATCGGTGGAGGAAATGCTATGCCAAAAGTTGTCTTGAGGGGTCTTAAAAACAAAAAGGTTAATTTAACTGTTGTAAGCGCTGTTCTTGATTCTGGAGGATCATCAGGAAAATTAAGAAAAGAGTATGATATTATTTCCCCAGGAGATATTAGAAGAGCATTTTTAGAGCTTTGTAATTTGCCAGTTGAGGACAAGGATTTATTAGATTTTCGTTTTCCCGATGGTGAATTGTCTAGTCATAATTTGGGCAATTTGTTTTTCGCCGCATCTTATTTAAAAAACAAAAAATATAGGATAATTTTTGAAAAAATGAACAGTTGCTTGATTGGTAATCATAAGATATTGCCATCAACAATATCTAAGGCCGACTTAGTGGCGGTATTAGAAAATGGCGAAGAAGTTATCGGTGAAGCAAACATTGATGTTCCTAAGCATAATCCTAATTTAAAAATTAAAAAATTGTTTTTAAATCCTCCTGTTGGTGCATGTCCTCAAACATTAAGAAGAATTAAAAATGCTGATATGATAATTATTGGACCAGGGGATATCTTTTCTTCCTTGATGCAAGTAATTTTAGTAGATGGAATGATTGATGCGATTAAAAAAAGTAAAGCTAAAAAAGTTTATATTTGTAATTTAATGACAAAAAATGGAGAATCTAACAATTTTAGTGTTAAAGATTTTGTTTGGGAAATAGAAAATTGTCTTAATTCAAAACTTGATTATGTTATTTATAATAATAACATATCTAATAGAGAGACGATTAATGAGTATAGAAAAAAATATCCACAATTTCTAGAAATGGTTGACTTTTCTTCTTTGCCACAAGACAATAGATATATAGGTCGTGATTTGCTTGGAGAAAATGGTATGGTTCACGATCCAGAGAAAGTAGCACAAACTATATTAAAAATATGCAAGCAATAATTTTAGCAGCAGGAAATGGAGTAAGATTCTTACCATTCTCGGAGAATAAACCGAAACCTTTGTTTAGTTTATTTGATAAAAGTATTATAGAACACAACCTAAGAGAACTTAAGGGGATTGTTGATGAGGTTATAGTTGTTGTGGGCTATAAAAAAGAAATGATAATTGATAAAATCGGAGATAGCTTTGAGGGAATTAAAATAAAATACATTGAAGACAAAGAGATAACAGGAACTGCTTCAGCGGTTAAAATTGCCAAAGAATTAATAAAAGATGATTTTATTCTTTTAAATGGAGATGACTTTTATTTTAAAGACGATATAAAAAAGTTAAAAAGTCCAGGAATTCTAGTAAGAGAACATAAAAATCCAAGTTCTTTTGGTGTTATCATTAAAGAAGATAATTATTTGAAAGATATAATTGAAAAGCCCTCTGAACCAATTTCTAATTTAGTTAATACGGGACTTTATTGCTTGCCCAAAGAAATTCTTGATATAGAAACAGAAAAATCATCAAGAGGTGAATACGAGTTTACTGATTGTATTAAAAAATATAATCAACAAGTAAAAATTAGCGTATACGAAGCAAGTTATTGGTTTCCTAATTCGTACCCTTGGGACACTTTTAATGCTTTTTCTTATTTATTTTCAAAAGAGAAAAAAGCAAAAGAATTTATTAAAGAAAATGGGGCAAGTATTTCAAAAGATGCAATAATTAAAAAGGGCACAGTAGTAAAATCAGGATCATATATTGAGGGCAAAGTTTATATCGGAGAAAATTGTATAATTGGACCAAATTGTTTTATTAGAAGTGGTTCAGTGATTGAAAATAACTGCAAGATTGGAGCCAGTGTAGAAATTAAAAATTCTATTATCGGTAAAGGAACAAACATTAATCATCTTTCTTACGTTGGTGATTCAATTATCGGAGAAAATTGTAATTTAGGGGCTGGAACAATAACGGCTAATTTAAGGCACGATAATTCAACAGTAAAGGTTAAAGTGAAAGATAAATTAATTGATACGGGAAAAATAAAACTAGGAGCAATAGTTGCTGACAACATAAAAACAGGAATAGGAACATTAATTTATCCAGGAAGAAAAATTCTTCAAAATACGCTTCCAGGAGAGAAAGTAATTTAGTGCCGAAGGAGAGACTTGAACTCTCACGGGATTACTCCCATGGCATTTTGAGTGCCACGCGTCTGCCAGTTCCGCCACTTCGGCATATAACTATACTTATCATAAAGTTTGTAAAAATAAAAGTGGTGTGGTAAAATTATATTAATGACTCGTGTAATTGCAATTGCAAATCAAAAAGGAGGAGTTGGGAAAACTGCAATATCTGTAAATTTGCCAGTTTTTTTAACTGCTTTCGGAAAAAAAGTTTTACTTGTTGATTTTGATCCTCAAGCAAATGCAACATTTTCTTTAGGAATTAAGCCAAGGGAATTATCAATTTCCTTGTATGAAGCGCTGTTAGGACAAGTGATGCCGAAAGATATTATTAAGAATACTCCCTTTTTAGCTTTTGACATTATGCCAACATCATATAATTTAGCAGGAGCAAATATTGAGCTTGTTAATATGAAGGACAGAGAGTTTAAATTAAAAGAAGTAATTGATGTTGTTAAAGATGAATATGATTTTGTTTTAATTGATTGCCCTCCTAGTTTAGGAATTTTAACCCTTAACGCACTAATAGCCGCTGATGAAGTAATGATTCCTGTTCAATCAGAATATCTTGCTATGGAAGGATTAGATCAGTTGTTATATAATGTTAAATTAATTAACGATAATTTAGATAGAAAGATTAAGATATTGGGAGCCGTTTTAACGATGTATAATAGGAAAAATATGGTAAGTCAGAAAATAGCCAAGGATTTAAGAAGAAATTTTCCGGGCTATGTTTTTGAAACAGTTATTCCAAGGGTGGTTTCTTTATCAGAATCACCAGTAACAGGAAAAACTATATTAAGGCATTCTCCCAATTCAAAGGGCGTTCATGCTTTTAGAGAATTAGCACGTGAAATAATATCAAAACAATGATAGGAAAAGGAATAGAATCATTAATACCTAAAAAGGATTTATCAATTAACGAAGAAAGAGTAAGAAAGGACTTTATTTTTTGGATTGAAACAGAAAAAATAAAACCAAACCCATATCAACCCAGAAAAGAATTTGATGAAGAGGCGCTTCAATCATTGGCTGATTCCATTAAAAAATATGGCATGATCCAACCAATCATCGTCAATAAGATTGAAAAAAAGAATGAAAAGGGAATTTCTTGTGAATATCAAATTGTTGCTGGTGAGAGAAGATGGAGAGCATCAAAGATTTTAGGACTAAAACAAATTCCAGCTATTATCAAAGAACAAACAAATAAAGAAAGATTAGAGGTTGCTTTGATTGAAAATGTTCAGAGAAAGAATTTAAACCCGATAGATAAGGCCGAAGCATTCGAACAATTAAAAAAAGAATTTGGACTACTAGACAGAGAAATTGCTAAATTATCAGGATTAAGCAGAGAATTAATTACAAATAGTTTAAGAATTTTATCTCTACCAGAAGAAGTTAAGGGAGCCCTTAAAAGTGGAACAATTTCTGAGGGTCATGCTAAAGCATTATTAGGTGGAAAGGACTCTAAATTAATAAAAGAGCTTTTAGAAGAAATTATCATTAATGGTTATTCTGTAAGAGAAACAGAAAGAAGAGTCAAAGAAAGAAATGCGGGAGCAATGGCCAAAAAACCAGAAACTAAAAAAATAATAGAAAGTGGAATAGACGAATTTTTAGAGAAGAAAGTAAAACAGGTACTAAATATAGAAGACATTAAAATAGAAAAAAAGAAAAGTTCTATTCGTTTGAGTTTTGATTTTAAATCTTTAGATGAAATTAATCAGTGGCTAAAGAAGTTAAGAAAATAATTATTTACAATTTTTGTTTGAGCACTTTTCTTTTTTGCCTTTTTCTACCATCAAAGAATTACATTTAGGGCAATAATTACCCGTTGGTTTATCCCAAAGAGCAAAATCGCAATCTGGCCAATTGGGGCAACCGTAAAATATTTTACCCCTTTTTGATTTTTTTTGAATTAATTCTCCTTGATCACACTGGGGACACTTTACTCCAGTTTTTTTTGCCTCACTGTTTATCGTTTTTGTTGTTTTACAATCTGGAAAACCAGAACATGCTAAAAATTTACCAAATCTTCCAACCTTAATCATCATTTGTTTGCCACACTTAGGACAAACTTCGTCGGTCATTAACGGTTCTGGGGTTTTTCTTTCAACATCATTATATTTTTTTTCTAGATTTTCATTGAAGGGAATGTAGAATTTTTTTAATAATTCTTTCCATTCTTTTTTTCCCAAAGCAACATCGTCTAAATTATTTTCTAATTTGGCAGTAAATTTAATATCAACAATATCGGGAAAGTGTGTTGAAATCATTTCATTTACATTTAATCCTATTTCTGTTGGTTCAAATCTTCTATCTTTATTTTTTTCAACGTAATTTCTTAATTGTATAGTAGAAATAATTGGAGCGTATGTTGATGGTCTGCCAATTTCATTTTCTTCAAGTGCTTTAATTAATCCTGCTTCATTATATCTGCCTGGTGGTTGAGTAAAGTGCTGTTGGGGGTCAATCTTAACGAGCTCTAATTGTTCGTTATTGTTTAATTGGGGCAACTCTTTTTCTTCAAATTTCATTGGATAAACTTTTAGAAAGCCATCAAATTGTAGGGTTGATCCATTTGCTTGGGCTATTTTTCCCTTATCTGATTCAATTTCAACTTTAATTGAATTGAAGAGAGCTTCTTTCATTTGAGAAGCAATAAATCTATTGTAAATTAAATTATATATTTTTGAATCATTTCTTTTATCAACAGAAGTCGGTCTAATTGCTTCATGAGCTTCTTGGGCTCTTTTTTTTGTTTTAAATATTCTGTGGTTATAATAATTTTCTCCGAACTCTTTAATAATGTATTTTTCTGCCATTTTCATTGCCTCTTCTGAAAGGTTTAAAGAGTCGGTTCTGTGATAAGTAATTAAACCTTTTTCATATAATTCTTGAGCCAGCATCATTGTTTTTTTTGAAGAGTAGCCAAATTTTTTAGCAGCTTCTTGCTGTAAAGTAGAGGTAATTAAAGGTGGTAGAGGTGATTTTTTTGTTTGCTTTTTTTCAATTGACTTTATTTTGTATAGAGAATTTTTTAATTCTTTAACAATATCATTTGCTTCTTGTTCATTTTTAATGCTCATTTTGGGAACCTTAAGCATGGCTTCAAATTCTTTTTCTTTTTTGAAAAAGAGAACAATACTCCAATATTCTTCTGCCTTAAAATCTTTAATTTCATTTTCTCTATCCACAATTAATTTAAGAGCAACTGATTGAACTCTGCCGGCAGATAATCCTCGCATTATTTTTTTCCATAAAAATGGAGAAAGTTTGTAACCAACAATTCTGTCTAGTGCTCGTCTTGCTTGTTGTGCTCCCACTAAATTAATATCAATTTCTCCTGGATTGTTTAGAGCTTCTTCTATTGCCGTTTTTGTTATTTCGTGAAAAGTTATTCTTTTATATTCTTTTATTTTAAGTGCTTCAATTAAATGCCAAGCAATTGCTTCTCCTTCGCGATCAGGATCGGTTGCTATGATTATATTATCACTTTTTTCAGCTTCTTTTTTTAATAAATTAAAATTTTTCTTTGCTTTGGTGGGAATAACATAACTAATTTCAAAGTCATTATCTAAATCAATGCCAATTTTACTTTTGGGTAAATCTCTAATGTGTCCATAAGAAGACAAGACAGTTTTGTCTTTGTCTAAAAATTTCTTGATAGTATTAGCTTTCGTTGGACTTTCAACGATTATCAAAGTTTTCATGTTTTAATTATTAACACTTTTGAATAGTAAAGGCAAATATTATAGAAGAGAGCAGGCCTTATTAATTGCTTCTAGAACAAGGGGACTTTCTTCTTTGGTGAATTTCTTTAAAACAATTTCTTCAAGAGGTAACTCAAAAGAATTTTTTATTCCCATTCTTAATCTTTTAAAGTTTTTTGTTCCCAATGATTCAATTATTGATTTTATGCCATTGTGTCCAGCAGATCCTCTGTTTTCATCTTCTTTTATTTTTCCCAATTCAATATCAGCATCATCGTGAACCACAATAATATCTTTAGTGTCTATTTTATAATAATCAGTAATTGCCTTAACTGCTTTGCCAGAATTATTCATATAGGTTTGGGGTTTAGACAAAATAATATCATCTTTAATTGACAAAAGAGAAAAGAGGTCTGATTTGAATTTGGGGAAATTATTTTCTTTTGCAAAATTATCAATGACAGCAAAACCATAATTATGTCTGGTTTTTTCATATTTTTTACCATAATTTCCAAGGCCAACTATAAGTTTCATATAGTTATTATACCAATTTTACAACACTTGTCTAATTATCCCTTTTCTTGTATAATCAATTTATGGATTTACAACAAGTTTTAGATTTCTTATTAGATTCTTTAAAGATATTAATTATTGCCTTGATTATAATTATTCCTATAAGGACTTTTTTGTTTCAGCCGTTTGTAGTTAAAGGATCATCAATGGAGCCCAATTATCATTCGGGAGATTATTTAATCATTGATGAATTATCTTATAAATTAAGAGAGCCCCAAAGAGGAGAGGTTATCGTTTTTAAATATCCTCTTAATCCAGTAAATAAGTACATTAAGAGAATAATTGCTTTACCGGGAGAAAAAATTGAAATAATTGATGGTAGCATTTACATTACAAAGAATGCAGATAAGTTTACCGTTGAAGAAGAAATTTATCTTTCATCAGAAAATTTAGATCAGTGGAAAATTAATAACAATATGGGAGAATTAATTTTGAAAGAAAATGAGTATTTTGTTATGGGCGATAATAGAAATTATTCTTCTGATTCAAGAAAGTGGGGAATTGTTCCTAAAGAAAATATAACGGGAAGAACAATGTTTAGGTTCTCTCCGACAGAATTACTAATTAACACAGCGTCAGCTAATTAAATTATATGGCAAAACCAAAATTTCAAAGGCCAACAGGAACTCATGATATCTTGCCTCAAAATCAAGGATATTATGATAAAATTTATAACACAATTAAAAGCGTTGTTGGTTTTTATGATTTTGAAAAGATAGATACACCGATATTAGAAGATTTTAATCTTTTTATAAGAAGCATTGGAGAAAGCACAGATATTGTTGAAAAAGAAATGTTTACCCTAAAAACAAAAGGCAAGGACTATTTAGCATTAAGACCAGAAGGAACAGTTCCAATAATGAGAGCATACATTGAGAATGGTTTTGTGTCTCTTAGTCAGCCAGTAAGATTGTGGTATTTTGGGCCATTTTTTAGATATGAAAAACCACAAGCTGGTAGATTCAGACAATTTCATCAATTTGGAATGGAAATAATTGGAGAAAGCGACCCCATTGTTGATGTGCAATCAATATTAATAATGTACAAGATTCTTCAAGAATTAGGAATAAAACAATTAGTAGTAAAAATTAATTCAATTGGTGACGATAAATGTAGGCCTCAATACAGAAAAGATCTAGTGAAGTATTTAAGGAGTAAAAAAAATAGTTTGTGTGGAGATTGTCAAAAGAGAATGAAAAATAACCCCTTAAGAGTGCTTGATTGTAAAAATGAAAAGTGCCAGAATATTCTAATAGAAGCGCCTCAAAGTGTTGATTATCTTTGTGAGGAATGTAAAAAACACCTTAAAGACACATTAGAATATCTAGATGAATTAAAAATTCCATATTCCTTGGAAAGTAAACTTGTCCGCGGACTTGATTATTATACAAAAAATGTTTTTGAAATAGAATCAACCTTAACAGGAACTGTCTTGGCAGGAGGAGGAAGATATGATAATCTAGCAAAAGCACTAGGAGGAGGAGAAATTAGTGCTTGCGGTGTGGCTGGCGGAATAGAAAGAATTATTAATGAAATGAAAGAAATTAAGAGCAAGCCGATGCTTAAAGATGTTCCTGATATATTTTTTACACAAATTGGTCCCCTAGCAAAAAAGAAAAGTTTGCCGATATTAGAAGAATTAAGAAAGGCAGGACTAAAGGTTGGAGAAAGTTTTGGCAAAAGCGGTCTTAAGGAACAATTAGGCAAGGCCAGCAGATTGGGAGTTAAAGTAGTAATTATTCTTGGACAAAAAGAAGCCATCAATGGAATGATATTAATAAGAAACATGAAAACAAGTAAACAGGTCGAAGTAAAAGAAGAGGAAATAGTAAAAGAATTAAAAAAAACACTAAAAGAAAATTAATTTTATGAAAATTCAGAAACAAACAAGAGAAAATTCACAATCTTTAGTTTATCGCTTTACAAAAGCAGTTCAAAAAAGCGGTGTTTTAATTGAGGCAAGAAAAAGGAAATTTACTGAAAAACCAAAAAGTAAAAACCTAAAGAAAAAGGGCGCCCTAATTAGAATTGGAAAGAAAAAAGAATTTGAAAAATCAAAAAAACTTGGGAAAATATGATAATTGAAAAAATTAAAGAAGATTTAATTTCGTCTCTTAAGGAGAAAAAAGAACCCAATATCTCTGTTTTAAGAATGGTGATTTCAGCTGTTTTGAATAAAGAAATTGAAAAGAGGGGAACTCCTAATGAAGGAAAGCTAACAGATCAAGAAGTTGAAGCAGTTATTTTTTCTGAAATTAAAAAAAGAAGAGACAGCATAGAAAGTTTTGAAAAAGGTGGTAGGAATGATTTAGTAGTAAAAGAAAAAGCAGAAATTGATGTTTTAATGAATTATATGCCGAAAGAAATGACTGAGGAAGAAATAAGAAAAATAGTTAAAGAAGCAATAGAAAAAAATAAGGACATCGGCAGTGTTATGAAAGAGGTTGTTCCTAAAACAAAGGGAAGGGCCGATGGTTCATTAGTAGCAAGAATCGTTAAAGAAGAGCTTAAGTAGCTCTTTTCTTGCAATATATCTTTTAATTTAGTAAAATATGATAAAAATAGTTAATCTTTCTTCTGAAAAAATAAATGAATCTTTAATAAGAAAAGCAGTCAGGATTGTTCTTAAAGAAGAAAAGGTAGAATTTCCTTTGTCTATTGCAATTGTTGATAGTGAAGAAATTAAAAAACTAAATTATTGTTATCGAAAAAAAAATAAAGCCACAGACGTTCTTTCTTTCGGAGAAGATATAAACGAAATTGTAATTTGTCCCGAAGAGATTAAAAAAAATGGAGAAAATTTCAGCAAAGAATTAAAAGAAGTTATTATTCACGGAGTTCTTCATTTGCTGGGATACGACCATGAAACAACTGAAAAAGAGGCAAAAAGAATGTTTAATAAACAAGATAAGTATCTAAAAATTAATTAAAATGGCAAAAGCAAAAGCAACAATAGGCATAGACATCGGCACTTATTCAATAAAAATTTTGGGTATAAACAAAGATACCAAAGAGGCCCTATTTCTAGAAGTTAAAGATTCTTATGGAGTTCAAAAAGGTAGAATAAAAGAGCCTGTTGAAACAGCAAAAATAATTAATGAAATGCTTGAAAACATTGAAAGAAAGTATAGTAGCCCTATTGAAAATATATTTGTTAACATTAATGGTTCAAAATTAGAACTAATTCCAAGCTCTGCTTCAATATCAGTTGGTAGGGCTGATCAAAAAGTTTCGGAAGAAGATATTGTGAGGGTTAAAGAAGAAGTTAAAATGATTAATCTTCAATCTAATAATAAGAAGATATTAGATATTTTTACTAAAGAATGGACTCTTGATAACGAAAAAGAATCAAGAGATCCACTAGGAATGCAGGGCTTTAAATTAAAATTAGATGCAATGCTTTTATCTGCTTTTAATTCAGACATTGAAGCAGTAATAGAAGCACTAGATGATAATGATATTTCTGAAGAAAATATAGTTCCTGGTCCTGTGGCTGATGTCAATGCGATATTAACTCCAAGTCAAAAAGAATTAGGAGTTGCCTTAATAAATATTGGCGCGGGAACTTCTAGTATAACCATTTATGAAGATGGTAAAATTTTGAATATGGCCGTCTTTCCAATTGGTTCAATGAATATAACTAACGATATTGCTATAGGATTTAAAACAGAAATTGAAATAGCAGAAGAAATAAAGAAAAAACATGGTAGTTGTTTTAAGAAAAATGGGCAATCTAAAAAGATAAATTTTCCAATTGGCAACGATGATGAAGAAGATGAAAAAAAGAAAAAAGAATACCTATCTTTCTCCGAAAAAGAGTTGATTAAAATTATTGAAGCAAGGGTTTGTGAGATATTTGAGCTTGCTCAAGGAGAAATTAAGAAAGTTTCAAAACAAGGAATGCTTCCAGCAGGAATAATAATTACTGGTGGCGGATCTAATCTATCGGGAATTGTTGAGTTGGCTAAAAAAGAATTTAAATTACCAGCAAAAATTGGTTATTGTAAAGAAATCAAGGGGATAGAAAAAGACCCAACATTATCAACTGTTTGCGGTGTTTTGTTGAGTAGAAACGAAAGAGACATTTCTTTTGCTCCCGAAAATAAATTTTTAAAAAAAATAAAGAAGATATTCAGTAATTTTACTCCCTAATATGCAAATGACAAAAATAAAGGTAATTGGAATAGGGGGAGCTGGTTCAAACACTATTGATAGATTGACAAGGTCTAAAATCAAAGACGTTGATTTGATTAGTATAAATACAGATATTCAAGATCTTAAAAAAAAAGATGCTCATCAAAAATTGAGAGTTGGAGAAAAAACAACAAATGGACTTGGCTCAGGAATGAAACCAGAAATAGGAAAACTTTCAGCTAAAGAAAATTATAAACAAATTGAAGATGTACTTAAGGGAAGTGATATTATTTTTCTAACTGCTGGCCTTGGAGGGGGAACTGGCTCTGGAGCAACTCCCGTTGTTTCTGAGATAACAAAAAAGTTGGGAATTTTAACTGTTGGAATATTTACATTGCCTTTTTCTTTTGAGGGTAAAAAAAGAAAAAAAATAGCCCTAAATAGTTTAGAAGAAATAAGAAAAAAAGTAGACACTTTAGTTATTATTCCAAATGATAAATTAATTAATTTAAATTCTTCAAAAATATCAGTAGAAAGTGCTTTTTTAAAGTGTGATGATTTTTTAAGAGAGGCGGTTGAAAGTATTAGTAGTGTTATTTTAGGAACAGGGATATTTAATTTAGATTTTTCTGACGTAAAAGAAGTTTTAAAGGGCGGCAGCTCAGCTTTTTTTGGAATGGGTAGGGCTCAAGGCAAAGACAGGGCGACAAAGGCCGTAGAAAAAGCTCTTTCTTCTTCAATAACAAAAATTTCATTAGAAAAAACAAACGGAATACTCTTTAATGTGGCTTCAGGGACTCAAAATGCATCGCTTTCTGAAATAAAAAAAATTGCAGACACTCTTAAGAAAAAGATGTCTCCAAATGCTAAAATTATTTTTGGTGCATCTTTTGATCAAGGGCTGGAAAAGGAAGAGATTAGAGTAACTATTATCGCAACTAGTTCCGAAAAACTATAAAATTTTAAGGTGATTTGTCAAAATTGACAGGATCTTTTTAGGAATGTAAAATGATTAGTATGACAACAAAAAACCACATTACTAAAGTTCAAAAAAGAAACGGAGATATTGTAGAATTTGTACCAGATAAGATTTTCAGTGCCGTTTTTAAAGCAATTACTGCAACCAAGCAAGGTAATGGCAAAAAAACTCAACACATTTCAGATTGTGTTATAAAAATTCTTAATAGAAGGTTTAAAAAAGATGAAATTCCTAACGT
The DNA here is from genome assembly GCA_041651955.1 of Minisyncoccota bacterium. Classification (GTDB taxonomy): domain Bacteria; phylum Patescibacteriota; class Minisyncoccia; order Minisyncoccales; family Minisyncoccaceae; genus UBA2558. The sequence continues at coordinate 64,800 of JBAZIG010000001.1, forward strand.
TGAACAAATCCAGGATATCGTAGAAGAAGTTTTAATTTTAGAAGGAGAAGCAATTGCAGCAAAGGGATTCATATTATACAGAGAACAAAGAAGAATAATTAGAGAATCGCAACTAACTGCCGAAGAAGCAGTTGATAGAGTAGATGATTATCTAGACAAGCTTGATTGGGAGGTTCAGGAGAATTCAAATATGACTTTTTCTTTGCAGGGGCTTAATCATTATGGTGTTTCCTATATCGTAAAAAAGTATTGGTTAAATAAAGTTTATCCTGCCGAAGTAAGAGAAGCAAACCAATCAGGAGATATTCATTTACACAACCTAGACACTCTTGCATGCTACTGTGTTGGTTGGGATTTATATGATTTATTGCTAAAAGGTTTTGGTGGCGTTAATGGTAAAATTGAATCATCTCCACCCAAGCATTTTAGATCAGCCCTAGGACAAGTAGTTAACTTTATGTATACTCTTCAGGGAGAAGCAGCTGGTGCAGTTTCATTCTCTAATTTTGATACCCTTTTAGCTCCATTTATTCGCTATGATAATTTAAGTTATCCTCAGGTTGAACAAGCAATACAAGAATTTTTGTATAATATGGCTGTTCCTACAAGGGTGGGCTTCCAATGTCCTTTTACAAATGTGACACTGGATTTAAAACCAGCATCTACTTTTGCTAATCAAAGTGTTATAGTTGGTGGCATTCCTCAAAAAGAAACATATTCTGAATTTGAAGAAGAAATGAAAATGCTTGATAAGGCCTTTTATACGTCAATGATCAAAGGAGATAAAACAGGAAGACCATTTTCTTTCCCAATCCCTACAATAAACATTACACCTGATTTTCCATGGGAAGATCCAGCATTAGATCCATTATTTGAGGCATCAGCAAAATACGGGATAAATTATTTTGCCAATTATGTTAATTCTGATATGAAGCCAGAGGATGCTCGTTCAATGTGTTGTCGTTTGCGACTAGATATGACTCAATTAGCGAATAGGGGTGGTGGTGGGTTATTTGGCTCTGGATCTTTAACTGGAAGTATTGGAGTAGTGACAATTAATTTGCCAAGAATAGGTTATTTATCTAAAACAAAAAAAGAATTTTTTGAAAGATTAGAAAAAATGATGGATATTGCTAAAGAAAGTCTAGAGATTAAAAGAAAAACCATTGAAGAGTTTACCTCTAAAGGTCTTTATCCTTATTCTAAGCACTATTTATCAGGAGTTAAAAAGGCGAAGGGGCAATATTTTGCAAACCATTTTTCTACAATTGGAATTTGCGGAATGAATGAAGCGCTGCTTAATTTTATGGGAGAGGATATTGGCTCAAAGAAAGGAAGGACTTTTACATTAGAGGTGATGAACTTTATGAGAGACATTCTTATAAAATATCAAAACGAGACAAAGAATATATATAATCTAGAGGCCACTCCTGCTGAATCAACATCTTATAGATTTGCTCAAAAAGATAGAAAACTTTATCCCGACATCATTGCCTTGGGAACTAAAAAGGTTCCATATTATACCAACTCAACTCAATTACCAGTAAATTATACAGATGATATTTTTGAAGAAGTTAAACTTCAAGACGAAATACAATGTAAATATACTGGTGGAACCGTAGAGCATATTTTTATCGGAGAAGAAATATCGGACATTGAATCAGTTAAATCATTAGTAAGAAGAATTTTTGAAAAGAATAGATTGCCTTATATTACAATTACTCCAACATTTTCAATTTGTCCTACTCATGGCTATATTGCTGGAAAACACTTTAATTGTCCTAAGTGTGCGATTGAACAACCATGCGAAGTTTATTCCAGAGTAGTGGGATATTTAAGGCCAGTTTCTCAATGGAACGAGGGCAAACAACAAGAATTTAAAGACAGGAAAGAGTTCAAGAAGTCATTATTTAAAAAATAAAACTATGAATTGTCATGATTGCAACAAAGAAATAATATTTGATGGCGAAGAAATAAAAAATGGAAAGTTATTAAAATACTCTTTACCTAACGGAGAAGAAAAGATGATTTACAAATGCAATGATTGTTTTTCTAAAGATCAAAGTTTGAGAAATTATCAAGAGACAGAGGTTTATTCCAGAGTAGTAGGATATTTAAGGCCAGTTTCTCAATGGAATGAAGGCAAACAAAAAGAATTTAAAGACAGGAAAACCTTTAATATATGAAAATCGGGGGACTACAAAAAGTAACCTTAATAGATTATCCGGGCAAGGTTGCTTGCACGGTTTTTCTTTCTGGGTGTAATTTTAGATGTCCTTTTTGTTATTCTCCAGAGCTTGTTTTGCCCGAAGAAATTAAAAAACATCCCACTATTTCCGAAAAAGATTTCTTTTATTTTTTGTCAGAAAAAAAGGGTTTATTAGACGCTTGCGTTATATGTGGAGGAGAGCCAACGATACACGGAAAAGAGTTAGTTGATTTTTGTAAGAGAATAAAAGAGATGGGTTTTTTAATAAAATTGGATACTAATGGAAGTAATCCCGATATTTTAAAAAAGGTTATTCCCTTTATTGATTATATTGCAATGGATATTAAGTCACCCTTAGATGAAAGATATAAGATCTTTTCTAGCATTGATTGTTTAGACAAAATTAAGGAATCAATACAAATAATTAAAAACTCTAATCTTGATTATGAATTTAGAACGACCATTACAAGCCACTCAATAGATGACATTTTAAAAATAGCAGAATACATTAGTCCTGCTAAAAAGTATTTTTTGCAAAGATTTGTTAGTGAAAAAGAAAACATTTCAGGAGAAAGTTATTTTACAAAAGAAGAAGATTTAGAAATAATAAGGGATAGAATAAAAAACCTTTTTGAAATTTTTGAAATAAGATAATGCTTCCTCTTTACGACAAAGTAAAAGTTAAGAGCGGGATTCCTTGGGGGATAATTTTTTTGGTTTTAATTAATTCTTTTGTTTTTTTTGTATTTCCAGATATTAATTTCTTTTCTTTTTCTTTAAACAATATATGGAACGGAATGTTATTTACCTTAATAACTTCTCTTTTTTTACATGGAAATTTTTTACATCTTATAATTAATATGTGGTTTTTATGGGTTTTTGGGTTGAATATTGAAATGCGTCTAGGAACATTTAAATTTTTATTATTTTATTTATTGTGTGGTATTGTTGGGTCTATTCTTTTCACTATTTCTGCTGATGTTATGATTATCGGAGCATCAGCATCAATTTCTGGTCTTTTGGGTGGTTATTTAATTTTATTTCCCAAAAACAAAATAAAGGCACTTTTCCCACCAATATATTTACCAGCAGTAATTTATATTTTTGTATGGTTTTTGTTTCAGATTTTTTCTGTTAGCCAGATGAATGCCTCCACGGCTTATTTGGCGCATATCGGTGGTTTTGTTGCGGGAATTATTTTAATTAAGAAAATATGACCAATTCTCAAAAGTTTATTCTTTTATCTTTAAGTTTTATTGGAGGCATTTGTTTTGCCTCTTATTTTTTTGCTCTTAAAATTTTTCTTTTAGGATTAATTTTAATGATTAACAAAAGATTTGTTTTGGCTGGTCTTTGTATTATATTTTTTTCTTTGGGATGTTTTCGCGTTGAAAGCGAAATAAATAAAATAAATCAAAATTATTTATTTTCTTTTCATGAAAAAGAGGTGATATTAAGAGGGGTTATTTTGGGGGAAGTAAAACAAAAAGATGAGAAAACTGAAATAACGTTGGGCAATGTTTTAATTTTTACAGACAAGTATTCTTTTTTAAAATATGGTGATGAAATTAAAGCAAGGGGAACCTTAAGAATTGCGCAAGAGATTGATAGTTTTGATTATCAGGGATATTTAGCTAAAAGTGGTATTATTGGAACAATGGCCTATCCAGAAATAGAATTAGTTAAAAGTCATGGTGGAATCCTAAAGGGCATTTATGATTTTAAAGAGAAAAGCTCCCAGAAGATAAGAGAATTAATATCTCCGCAAGTTAGCCCGATACTAGAAGCCATAATTTTGGGTAATTCTGGCAAAATTAATAAAGAAACAAGAGATTTTTTGAGTAAAAGCGGAACAAGTCATATTGTTGCCATATCTGGAATGCATATAGTTATATTTTCAACAATTATTTTTTGGTTATTAATTAATTTGGGCTTATGGAGAAAACAAGCGCTATCGTTTTCAATTTTTTTCATTTTTTTATATGTTTTTTTAGTTGGTTTTCCTGCATCTGCCCTAAGGGCTGGCATAATGATTTCTTTTCTTTTTATTGCCGAATTTTTTGATAGAAAATCATTTAATTTAAAAACTCTTATATTAACAAGTGCGATACTTCTTTTATTCAATCCTTTATTATTAAAATACGATTTAGGTTTTCAACTTTCTTTTTTGGCTGTTTTGGGAATTATATTAACAAGCAGTACTTTTAATAATTGGTTTAGTTTTATAGGGTGGAAAAAAGCAAGAGAGATTGTTGCTGTAACTGCTTCAGCCCAAGTTTTTAGCTTGCCCGTCCTAATATCTTCTTTTGGTTATTTTTCAATAGTTTCCTTTTTCACTAATCTGCTTATTCTACCTATTATTAGTATTATTATGATTTTGGGCATATTAATTGTTTTACTTCCTTTTGCTTTTATTTTTACCATTCCTTGTTCTTTATTGCTGTTTTATTTATTATTAGTTATTAGTTTTTTTGCTCAATTACCATTTGCTACGTTAAAAATTCCTATTTTTATAATTTTGTTGTTATATATTCCATTTTTATATTTTGTTTATAAAAGCAATAAAAAGGACTTGGAGTTTTTATAACAATAAGATATAATTTTATTATGAACAAAAAGGCATGGGTAGTTTCAATAAATATGGGCTATGGACACCAGAGAACGGCTTATCCGTTAAGGTTTTTGGCTAAAAATAATGAAATAATTTGCGCTAATGATTATTCTGATATTCCCGAAAAAGACAAAAAAATATGGAGCAGTTCAAGGCAATTTTATGAGATGGTTTCAAGATTTAAAAAAGTTCCATTGTTGGGCGAACTATCTTTCTATTTATTTGATCTAACCCAAAAAATAAATGATTTTTATTCTAAAAGAAATTTGTTTTTGCCAAGTTTTACTCAAAGAAGAACATATCCTTTATTTAAAAAAGGATGGGGAAAGCATTTGATAGAAAAATTAAGTGGTAAAATTCCATATATTTCTGTTTTTCACAATACTGCATTTATGGCCGAGTATTTTAATTATCCTGGTGAAATTTTTTGTGTTGTTTGTGATACTGATATAGCAAGGAGTTGGGCACCATTACATCCAAAGGAATCAAGAATTAAGTATTTTACTCCCAATAAAAGAACAACCAAAAGATTAATTTCTTACGGAGTTAAAAAAGAAAATATATTTTTGACAGGATATCCTTTACCATTAGAAAATACCGAAGAAAAAGTTTTAATAGATGATATTAAAAATAGAATTATTAATTTAGATCCAGCTTTAAAATATAGAGAAAAATATAGTTTTGTAATTCGTGAAAAATTAGGCAAGCTTCCAGAAAAATCAGACCATCCTCTAACAATAACTTTTTGTGTTGGAGGAGCGGGAGCGCAAAAAGAAATAGGAGTTAAACTAGTAAGAAAGTTGAAAAAACAGATTTTTGATAAAAGATTAAAAATAATTTTAGTTGCTGGAACCAAAAAAAATATAAGAGATTATTTTGAAAAAGAAATTATTAATGGTGGATTGGGTAATTTTATTGGTCACGGCGTTGAAATAATTTATGCCAACAACTTTGGTGATTACTACGATGCTTTTAATTTAGTTCTTCACAAAACAGATATTTTGTGGACCAAACCAAGTGAATTATCTTTTTATACTGCTTTAGGTCTACCAATTATCATTGCTCCTCCGATTGGTTCGCAAGAGGACTTTAACAGGAGGTGGCTTTTAAAGTCTGGATTTGCGATTGATCAGAGAGATGTAGAACACATTAAAGATTGGCTTTATGATTGGATAGATTCTGGATATTTGGCTGAAATGGCAATAGAGGCCTATATTGAAGGAGAAAGAGGTGGTGTTAGTAAAATTAAGGAATATATTGAAAAATGCTCTGGATTTTAGCAATAACTTCAGCTTATTTTTGTTTTGCCCTAGCTTCACTTGGAGATAGGATTGTTTTGTCTGGTCCATCTCGCCCCAAATCATATACTTTTTTCGTTGGTATATTAAGCGCCGCAGTAATTTTATTGATTCCCTTTATTGGTATTAATGTTCCTCAGGGTTTGTTATGGTTATGGATTATTTTAGCTGCTCTTTTTAATATATTAGGAATATATTCAATGTTTACAGCATTGGATGATTTTGATGTTTCTAAAATTGTTCCAACTGTTGGAGCGTTGCAACCAATTTTTGTTGTGATTTTTTCTCTTTTAATTTGGGGGGGGTACGCAATGAAAGAAAACCAAATAATTGCTTTTGCCATACTCTTACTCGGAAGCGTTTTAATTTCAATTGAAAAAAATTATCGTGTTACTAGAAGAAGTTTAAAATTATCATTTTTTGCCGCTTTGTTTTTTTCTCTGGAAATGATTTTCGCAAAGATTGCTTATTTAGACATTAATTTTTGGGACGGCTTTATTTGGATGAAGATATTTGGCTTTGTTTTTGTTGTAGGATTTCTTTTTAATAAAACATTTAGAAGTGACGTATTTAAAATTGATCAAAAATTAGATAAAAAAAATAGTATAATATTTTTCTTAGCTCAAGGGTTTGGTGGCCTAGCTAATATCCTTCAGGGCTGGGCAATTTCTTTGGTACCACTGGCTTATTTAGGAATTATGAATGCTATGAAGGGTCTTCAGTACATCTTTTTATTTATTTTTGTATTAATAATATCTATTATCGTCCCTAAATTATTAAACGAAAAGACATCTAAAAGGATTATAGTCCAAAGAATTATAGCTATTATTTTAATAATTATAGGATTATCTATATTATATTTTCTATGAACAAAGTTTTAGAAAATATTGCCAGGGTTGTTTCAGAAAACAGGGGCTCCTATGAAGTAATTAATAAAAGGGGCAGATTTCTGGCAAAGATAACTGGAAAGCAAATGATTAAGGCCTCTTCAAGAGAGGATTATCCTGTTGTTGGTGATTGGGTTGAAATTACAGAAATTGATTCAAGATTGGCCTTGATAAATAAGATATTGCCAAGAAAAACAATGATAAGAAGAAGTCGAGGCAATAATGAAATTCAAATTATTGGAACAAACATTGACGTAGCTTTTGTGGTTGAATCAGTTAATCACGATTATAATCTTAATCGTCTTGAAAGGTATTTTACAATTTTGCGCGATGAGAACATAAAGATGGTTGTTGTTTTTAATAAAATAGACCTGATCTCTAAAAAAGAAATAGAAGAAATCATATCTCAAACAAAAAAAAGATTTGATATTGTTGATATTATTTTAACTAACGCCCTTGATGAAAAAGGAACAGATGATTTAAAAAAATATATTGAAAAAGATAAAACTTATTGTTTTCTTGGTTCTTCTGGTGTTGGTAAATCTTCTTTGATTAATAAATTGATTGGAGAAGAAAATATTAAAACGGGGGAAATAAACGAATACAATGAAAGAGGAAGGCATATCACCGTTAGAAGAGAAATGTATTTTTTAAAAAATGGAGGTATGGTGATAGACAATCCTGGAATCAGAGGAGTTGGGATTGCCAATACTAAAGTAGAAGATTCTTTTGATCAGATATCAAAAATTGCAAAAAAATGCAGGTATAAAGATTGTTCTCATATTAATGAGCCAGGGTGTGCAGTTCTTAGGGCACTAAAAGCAGGAAAATTAGACGAATCAAAATATAATAATTATATAAACCTTAAGAAAGAGTCGGAGTTTTATGAAATGTCAGAAATTGAAAAGAGAAAGAAAGATAAAGATTTTGGAAAATTCATAAAAGAAGCGAAAAAAGAAATTGATAAATATAATAATTATTGACTTTTTTCTCTTTTTATTTTACCCTTATTAAGGTTCTCCAAAATGTGGGGCCAGGAGTTATCATGCTCGGAGAAATCGCTAAAAAGTTGAAAAATGAAAAGGGTTACGAAGAGATCAAGTATTGTCAGGTAGTAAGAGGTGTGCCGACAAACTTCATTTCTTGTGAAGTTAAGGGCCTCTTTTTCTGGAAGAATATTCTCTGGATTGATCTCGGAGAATTTGAGGAAGACAACTTCTGTTTCTGGACGAAAGACCCGCAAATTGACGCAATCGTGAGGGAGGTCGCAACATCTTATGGCATAAAATGCCGCGAGGTGTTTAGGGATCATTTCCCCCCAGTAGGGTCTTATTAACAAACAGGAAAATCCTGTTTTTTTGATTTTTTTACAATTTTTTTGTATAATAACAATAATGCTTCCTATTATAAAGTATTTTTTATGGTTTTTGTTACTAATAATTACCCCAATAATTATCTATTTTTTTGTTGGTTTTAGTGAGGAAAAAGAAGATACCAAATGGGGAGTTAATTTTTCACTAAAACAGACGGAGTTTTTGGGTATTGATGACAAGCAAACATATCTTGCCCTGATAGAAGACCTTGGTTTTAAAAAAATTAAAATATCAGTACATTGGGACTTGATTGAAAAAGAATTTGAAAAATATGATTTTTCTTTACTTGATTGGCAAATTCAAAAAGCCAAAGAAAATAATGCAGAAGTAATTTTAGCGATAGGAATGAAAACACCTCGCTGGCCAGAATGTCATATTCCCAAATGGGCAGAGGGGCTAGAGAAGAAAGATCAGCAGAGTAGTATCGTTAACCTAATTGAAGCGATTGCTTCTAGATATAAAAATGAAAAGACAGTCGTTGCTTGGCAAATTGAAAATGAATTTTTCTTGAATTTTGGTAAGTGTCCATGGAAAGATGAAGATTTTTTCAAAGAGGAAATAAAGACAATTAGAATGGTTGATAAAAATAGGCCAGTTATTATAACTGATAGTGGAGAGTTATCTTTCTGGATAGCGTCATCTAAATTGGATAGTGATATATTGGGAGTTACAACCTATAAAAAAGTATGGCAAACTAACATTAAGAAGTATATTTCATATATTCTGCCTCCAATTTTTTACGAAAGACGAGCTAATTTAATTAAAATTATATTTGATAAAGAAGTAATTGGAACTGAGCTTCAAGCAGAGCCATGGTGTGCTAATTCAATAATGAACAGTTCTTTAGAGGAACAAGCAAAAACAATGGATCTGGAGCAGTTTAAGAAAAATGTTAATTTTGCTAAAAAGACAGGAATTAAAGAGTTTTATTTCTGGGGAGGAGAATGGTGGTATTATATGCTTACCAAACATGGAGATGATAAAATATGGAATGAAGTTAAGAATATGTTAAATTAATTAAATATGATTAGTATAATTATACCTACATTAAATGAAGAAAATAATTTGAAGAGGATTTTAGATCCCATTAAAAATAGTAAATTTAAGGATTATGAAGTTATTATAGCTGATGCGGGATCAACTGATGGGACTCTGAAAGTAGCCAGTGATTATGGTTGTATTATTACAAAGGGAGGACTTCCTGCAAAAGGTAGAAATTCTGGAGCACAAATAGCCAAGGGAGATATTTTCTTGTTTCTTGATGCTGATATTGACATTCGTCCATACGACTTTCTTTATCAGGCATCAAAAAGATTTAATGAAAAAAAATTAGACATTGCCTCTTTTCCAATTTATCCCCAAAAGAATAATTTATACATGAATCCATTCACCTTAAATATCTTTTATAATATTCCCCAGTTTATTTTCCAAGATATTTTTCCTATGGGAGCAATGGGTATAATGGTTAAAAAAGAACTATTTGAAAAGGTTGGAGGATTTGATGAAACAATTAGTTTGGCAGAAGATCACTATTTTATTCGACAAGCTGACATTACAGGAAAATTTGGAATAATTTCTTCTGTAAGAATATATATGCCATTAAGAAGATTTGAAACAGATGGTTACTTTAGAACGGCTTTTAAGTATTTATTTTGTGGAATTAGATTAATTTTTTCTAAACCAACAAAAAATGTTAAATATGATTTCGGACATTATAAAGATAATAATAAAAAGAAATAATTATGTACGAATTACCAGAATTTAATATAAAAAAAAGAGAAACAAAACCCTTTAAGGGAGGATTTTTAATAGCAGTATTTTTGATTGGTATTTTGGGTGGATTATCTGCTAGTTATATTTTTTATTTAAAACTAAAGCAGGAAATTATTAATGCTGGAGTTCCTATTGTTCATTCAGAAAAAATAGTTGAAAAAGAATATATCCCTCAGACAACCCAAGAGCAAAAAATTATTAATGTAGTTAAAGAGAATTCTCCCTCAGTTGTAAGCGTTATTGCTTATAAAGATATGCCTATCTATGAGCAGACATACAGCCAAGATTTTTTCTTTATTGTTCCTAAATTAGAACAAAAAGGAACTGAAAGACAGCAGGTAAGTGCAGGAACTGGATTTATTGTTTCGGAAGATGGGATGATATTAACTAACAAACATGTTGTGAGTGATGTTGATGCCGAATATGTTGTTATGATGACTGATAATAAGGAATACAATGCTAAAGTTTTAGCAAGGGATCCAGTTCAGGACCTAGCAATAATTAAAATTGAAGGAGCTGATAATTTAAAACCATTAAAACTTGGAAGCGTTGAAGATATTCAGATTGGTCAAACCGTGATTGCTATTGGTAATGCTCTGGGAAGATTTCAAAACACTGTTTCTGTTGGAGTTATTTCTGGATCAGGAAGAACTATTGTTGCGACGGGAGCTGACTTTACTACTGAAAAATTAGAAGATATTATTCAAACTGATGCGGCTATAAACAAAGGAAATTCAGGAGGACCACTAATCAATCTAACGGGGGAGGTTGTAGGAATTAATACCGCTATTTCTACAGAAGGACAAAACATTGGTTTTGCTATTTCAATTGATAAGGCAAAGAAAAGTATTGAACAAGTTAAGGCAACGGGAAAAATATCTTATCCATATATGGGAATAAGGTATATTATGTTAGATAGTGAAGAAGCCGAAAAAAGAGGAATAAAAGTTGAAGACGGAGCTCTAATTATTGGGGATGAGAATAATCCAGCAGTTATTGAAGATTCTCCTGCCGAAGTAGCGGGAATAAAAGACGGGGACATAATTTTAGAAGTAAACGGAGAAAAGATTACTTATGATAATTCTTTAGCAAAAATAATTTCTAAATATAATTCTTTTGATTCTTTGAATCTTAAGATATTAAGAAGTGAACAAGAAATGTACTTGAACATTGTTTTAGGAGAATGGAAAGAATAAAATTATGAACTCAGAAATAGAACAAATTAAATCTCGTCTTAATATAGTTGATATCATAGGTGAATATATTAAACTTGAAAAAGCGGGAATTAATTATAGAGCTAAATGTCCATTTCATAATGAAAAAACGCCATCATTTTTTGTTTCTCCATCTCGTCAGATGTGGCACTGTTTTGGAGGATGTAACGAGGGAGGAGATATTTTCAAATTTATAATGAAAATAGAGGGAGTTGAATTTATAGACGCTCTAAAAATGCTAGCAAAAAAAGCAGGGGTTCAATTAAAGGAAAGTTCAAAAAAATATGAAGAAATAAAAACTCAGAGAGAGGTGTTGCTTAATATATGCAAAAAGGCCACTTCTTTCTTTTCTACTCAATTAGAAAAAAGTAAAAGTGGATTAGAAGCAAAGAATTATTTATTAAAAAGAGGACTCAAAGAAGAAACTATTAAAACTTGGAAGATTGGTTATGCTCCATCAACATGGAGCTCTCTCTGTGATTATTTAATTGGTCTTGGATATAAAAGAGAGGATATCATTAGTGCTGGACTGGCCTCGGATAAGTTTTTTGATAGGTTTCGCTCAAGAATTATTTTTCCAATTTGTGATATTAATTCTCAAACAGTTGGATTTACAGGCAGGGTCTTTAATTCAGACGATGAAGCTAAATACCTAAATACTCCCAATACATTATTATATGATAAAAGCCAAGCGCTTTATGGAATAGACAAGGGGAAAATAGAAATTAGAAAAAAAGATGCTTGTGTTTTAGTTGAGGGTAATGTTGATTGTATTATGTCTCATCAGTCGGGAGTAAAAAATTGCCTTGCTGTTTCTGGGACCGCCCTAACGCCAATTCATTTAGGAATTATTAAGAGATTTTCTAGTAATCTTGTCTTTGCCTTTGATATGGATTTTGCTGGCAATAACGCAACAAAAAAGGGAATAGATATGGCAATAGATAATGGTTTTAATGTAAAAGTCATATCAATGAATAGCGAAAAGGACCCAGCGGATATTATATTGAACAATGGAGAAGAAGAATGGATAAGAATAATTGAAGAAGCAAAGCCAATAAACCAATTTTATTTTGATCTGGCCTTCAAAGATAGAGACGTTAAGTTGATTGAAGATCAAAAGAAAATAGTTAGCGAACTATTGCCTATTTTCAAGAAAATTGATAATACCATAGAACAGAGCCATTGGATACAAAATTTATCAAACAAGCTTTTGATAAGAGAGGAAGACATTAGGACAGAAATGAAAAAGATTAAATTATCTGATCAAGAACTTGAAATTCAAAAAGAAACAAAAACAAAGCCAAGAAGAGATCTTTTAGAAGAAACTATGCTTTCAATAATTTTAATCAAACCATCTTTGGTTGAAAATTTAACAACTGAACAAAAAGAACTTTTTACTTTTTTAAAAGAAGAAAATAACAGCAGTCAAATTATAATGAATTCAGAACTTTTAAAAGATGAAGATATAGATATTGATAAAGAATGGGAAAAATGCGTGAGAGAAATAGAGAATATTTATAGGGAAGAAAAAAGAAAAGAAATAATGATCAAGATCAAAGAAATGGAAAAAGAAGGATCTTTTGATGAAGTAAAAAAACTTTTAAGCGACTTTAATAAACTAACAAAAAAAGATGAAAAAAATTAAAAAAGCAACACCTAAAAAGAAAGTTATTAAAAAAACCATCAAAAAGACGGTTAAAAAAGTTGTTAAAAAGAAGCCCGTTGTTTCTAAAAAAAGAAGAAAAAAAGTTGTTTCTATTATTGTCCCTGAAAAAATAAATGAACTTATAAGAAAAGGGAAGACCAGGGGATTTGTAACTTTTAGTGAGATATTGATATTTTTCCCAAACATCGAAGAGAATATTCAAGAGTTAGATGAAATGCTTCAAAGATTGGAGCAATTAGGGATAGAAATAAAAGAATCAAAAGGATATCTAGATGCAGGTAAGCCAATTAAAAAAAGAAAAGTATCTTCTGCAAAAATAGATTCTGTTCAGTCATACCTTAAAGAGATTGGAAAAATATCTGCCATTACAGCAAGAGACGAAAAAGAACTAGCCAGAAGAATTGAGGCCGGAGACGAAGATGCAAAAAGACGACTTGCTGAAGCTAACTTAAGATTAGTTGTTTCAATTGCTAAAAAGTATATTGGAAGATCTCCTAATTTAACCCTTCTTGACCTTATTCAAGAAGGCAATTTAGGCCTATTTCGCGCCGTAGAGAAGTTTGATTGGAGAAAAGGATACAAGTTCTCAACATATGCTACTTGGTGGATTAGACAGACGATTACGCGTGCATTAGCTGATCAAGCAAGAACAATCAGAATACCTGTTCATATGATTGAAACTCTTACAAAATATACTCAAGCAAAAAGAAAACTATTGCAAGAATTAGATAGAGAACCACTAGACGAAGAAGTGGCTGCAGAAATGGGTCTTGAAGTTGAAAAGGTGCGTCATTTAGATAAGATATCACAAAAAGCAATATCTCTTGAAACTCCAGTTGGAGAGGATGAAAAGGATAGTGTTTTGGGAGAATTTATTAAAGATGAAAAAATTGAATCGCCAGCATCTCAAGCAGGTAGAACTCTTTTAAGAGAGCATCTAGACACGATTTTTGAAGATCTTGCCGAAAGAGAAAGGAAGATTATAGCAATGAGGTTTGGATTAGAAGATGGGGTTACTCATACCCTAGAAGAAGTTGGACAAGAATTTAATGTTACTCGTGAAAGAATTAGACAGATTGAAGCTAAGGCAATAGAAAAGATAAGGGGACACAAAGATCTTAAAAAGTTGGAGGGCTATTAGACATTTCGTTATTTTATGTTATACTATAATCGGCACATAAAAATGTGTGGTGATTAGAAATGTTTGATGCATACAAAGTTCTGGCGATGGTAGAGATTAAGAGAGCAAGCAAGAGAAGCATGTCAACAAAGTTTTGGCATATTATTCTCTTGATTTTATTTCTCTTTTTCCCTGTTAGGTATAAGGCAATAACTCTGCTTTATGCTTGGTTCAGGAAGACGGACGATGTTATTGATGGAGAGGAGCATACGCCTCCCGGATATGACATTTGCTCTTATATAGAGCAAAAGCAAGACCTGATTGATGCCAAAGATACATTCCTTTTAGATGAGGATAAAATGTATCTCTGGGCAACAAGAGCCCTTTCTCAGAGGGGCATAGATTTAAGTGAGGAAATACAAGACCTTTTCCTTGCTATGAAAAAAGAATATCTTAATAAGGGTAAATTTCCAAAAAGAGCAGAAATTGAATCAAAGATTCTGCTTCAGGATCGAGCAGTTCTGATGATGCTTGTTAAAGTTCACAGCAAGCACTATAAACCGCTGGATCCCGTCCTTTTTGATTTTTTCACAAGAGTTGATGCCCTTATGGATATAGAGGAGGACATTGAAAAGGGAATAATTAATATCCCATATGAGGATGCTCTTGAAATGGGCATAGATCCAAGAAGTCTTCCATCGTTTGGAGGATTAATCAAAAACCACCACTTTAAGAAATGGTACTTGAAAGAATTAGACAAGGCCATTCTTAAATCAATAAAAATAAAAAAAATAATGGAAGAAAGGCGAGAGCTTTTTTTACTCAAGGTTATTTTTGATATCCTTGATATAAAAAAGCGTTTAGAGTTATTAAAACAATCGCCCTTCCTTTTTTTGTAGAAAATAATCATATTTCACAGGGTTGATAAATAATTTATTTTAGGGTATATATTAAATATATTCCGGTGTGGCGCAATGGTAGCGCGGATGCCTGTTAAGCATTAGGTTGTAGGTTCGAATCCTACCACCGGAGCAACATAGGATGAGAGGGCATTAAAGTGCCTTCTTTTGTTTTAGTAGAGCCAAGAACTACCGGTTCGAAAGTCTTATTTAGCATAGGTATCCATTTTGT
>JBAZIG010000002.1:0-48427 GCA_041651955.1 Minisyncoccota bacterium
TATACCTAATTGATCCTTTATCTAATGTGTTTTTGTATTTCATATCTTCTTTATCATAGACGCAATATACCACACTTTATTACAATATTCTATGCCTCCATAAACTTCTTGAGCTGTCTCATTGCCCTAAAAATAGTTACTCTAGCTGCCCCACTGGACTTACCTAGCGCTTTAGCAACTTCTGAGACGGGCTCTTGTTCAATGTAGTACATTGAAAGAGCTATTCTGTAATCATCGTTTAATTGATCCATTGCGGACAACACTACTCTCATATCATCATTTAAGACAGCTTCTTTCTCAATGTCCTGACTATCGTCCAGAATGGTGTCCACATTGTCCATATTGATTGGATTGTGGTCTTTGGTTCTGTAATAGTCAAAGATTAAATTTCTGGCAACTTTAAAAAGGAATCCATGAGGATTTTTAACTTCTTTGTCTTCTGATATTTCTTTCCATAAGCGAGTAAATGTTTCTGATGTAATGTCTTGAGCTAAGGCCTCACTGTTTACCTTAAAAAAAACAAAGCGGTAGATCTTATCTACATGCTCATCGTATATCTGCGAAAAGAATTGTTCTTTAAAGTTATTTGGTTGCATTATAGTTATTTATGTCCAAGTTGGTGTCCAAGTCTTGTCCACATTGTGTCCAAGTTGTCCACATTGTGTCCACATTGTCCAAGTTGGTGTCCAAGTGGACAAATTTTTGTCCAAGTTGGTGTCCAGGTTGTCCAAGTGGACAAACCGTGTCCACAATCAATATGATTGATTGATTTCGTACAGCAATGTTTTTCCTCCCCCACTCGTTAACAGTATTTTTAAATCTTTAAGTCCCTTGAGCTCTCTTCTGATTGTTCTAGGATTAACTTCTGGGAAAGAATCACATATTTGATTGGGTTTCAATTGTCCGCGATTCTGGAGCATTTCTAAAACTTTCAATTGGACTGCTGAAAGTTCTTCATAATTAATACTCCTGCTCTTTTTTATTTCTTTCTTGATTAGTGGCTTTTCTTCTTTAACAACTTCCTTTTTTTCTTCTTTTTTCTCAATCTTAGGAGAAAATGATTCTTTGAATAAATTATATTGTTCTTCTAAAATTAAGAAATTCTCACTATCTGTCCAGCCCTGCTCTTTAGCAATAGAAAAATAGGTCTTTAAAAGTTCAATTTTAGTAAAGACCTTTTTAGTTGCTTCCTCTCTTTTATCGGTCGCAATTAAGACAGATTTTCCATTGGCGATATTGGAAAAGAATAATATATCTAACGCCTCTTTTCTAATAGCAAATTTAAGAGGCTCCTCTTTTGGAAAGAGTCCTGTTACCTTGTATAAGGCATTGGTTAATCTTATAATCTTCTCCTCCTGCATTAAGTGGTATTATAGGATAAAGACAACGAAAAGTCAACGAATAAAAATACAGGGCCTATTGTCCTGTATTTTATCATCCTTACTCATATTTTTATTATCCCAAGTCATCACTTTTAAATACAATAATTTTTATGATACGCTTAAATAAAATGATCAAGGCATTGAGCTTAAATTTAAAAAATACCACAAATGTTTTGAATGGCAAACTATTCTCCCTCGTCTTTTTTATCTTTTTTAATGAGAACACTTCCCATTGAAACTAACTTACTGCCTGAATAAACAAGAAAGGTTGCCAATAATATCCAAGAGAACATATTAAGCATAAGGGTTGTTGCTCCTCGTGGAACTAAATCCTTTATATACTCACCTATCATTCCCCCTATTTGCCCCTCCAGTCCTCCGCTTGTTTGAGAAACAGTTTCGGGTTCCTCAAAAGTAAATATCTGAGGAAATTCACTTTGAGCAGTAAAATTAAGATAAGTTGAGTAAATAGTCCCAAAAACTAACAGTATTCCAGAAGCAATTAAAATCCAACCTATTATTTTTTTCATATATTTATTTTTTAGACTTTACCAAAGACCTTTTTTTTGAAAATAATCTTAAAACAATTTCATTTTTTTCTGTTTCAACCTGAATTTTGTCTCCGTCTTTTATTTCTCCAATAACAATTTTAAATGCCATTGGATCTAAAATCAATTTCTGAATAATTCTTTTTAATGGTCTTGCTCCCAGAGATGGATCAAAGCCCTTCTCTGCAAGTAGTTGTTTTGCTTTTTCACTAACAGATATTTTAATATCTTTTTTTTCAAGTCGCTTTTGAACCTTTTTAAGTTCTAAATCAACAATTTGTTTAATTTCTTCAGCTCCTAAATAATCAAAGATAACAATTTCATCAATCCTGTTTATAAACTCTGGTCTAAACTTTTCTTTAAGAGCATCTTGAACTTTATCTTTTAGTCCTTCTTTTTTGCTCACCTTTCCATTATCAATAAAACCAAGTGGTGCTTCTTTGGCAATAATATCAGAGCCAATGTTTGATGTCATTATTAATATAGTATTTTTGAATGAAACTACCCTACCCTTTGAGTCGGTTAGTCGTCCATCTTCAAGAACTTGTAGTAAGATATTAAATACTTCACTGTGAGCTTTTTCAACTTCATCTAAAAGAATCACGCTGTAAGGTCTCCTTCTTACTTTATCAGTCAATTGTCCCCCTTCTTCGTGACCAACATATCCGGGAGGACTTCCTATCATTTTAGAAACGTCAAACTTTTCCATATACTCGGACATATCCACTCTAATCATTGCGTTTTCATCATTGAACAAAAACTCAGCTAGTGCTTTAGCGGTCTCTGTTTTACCTACTCCCGTTGGCCCTAGGAACATAAAGGAGCCCAGTGGTCTTCCTTCTTCGGATATTCCTGCTCTTGATCTTCTAATAGCGTTAGAAACGGCTTTAATGGCTTCTTCTTGGTCAATAACTCTCTTGCCCAATTCCTTTTCCATCTTTTCAAGTTTATATGACTCTGACTCCAATAATCTTGTTACAGGAATACCAGTCCAACGAGAAACAACACGTGATATTTCTTCTGGTCCAATCTCTTGTTTAAGTATTGGGTTTTGTTTTTGCAATCTTACTATTTTATTATCTTGCTTTTTTAATTTAGCAAACAAGTCAGGCAATGTTCCATATTTAATTTCAGCCACCTTCTGCAAATCACCTTCCTTTAATAATCTTTCTAGTTCGTATTTATTCTTCTCTATTTCTTCTTTTAAATCTTTAATGTGATGAATCGTTTCTTTTTCTGTATTCCATCTTATTGAAAATGTCTTTTCTTTATCTTTGTATTCTGATAATTCCTTATTAATAACCCTCTCTCTTTTTTCTAACGTTTCTTTCTCTTTTGAGGTTGCGTTTTGTAATTCTTTTTTAATTGCTTCTCTTTCAATTTCTCTTTTTTGTATTTCTTTTTTAAGATCTTCTAGCTCTATTGGATTGGACTCAATTTCCAATCTTAAACCAGACGCTGCCTCATCAATTAAGTCAACTGCTTTATCAGGTAAAAATCTGTCTGTAATATATCTTGCTGATAATTCTGCCGCCGCAGTCAAAGCCGAATCCTTAATTTTCAACCCATGATGAAGTTCATACCTTTCTTTTATTCCACGAAGAATTGAAACTGTGTCTTCTATTGTTGGCTCAGCAACATATATCGGTTGAAATCTTCTCTCTAGTGCAGCATCTTTTTCAATGTATTTCTGATATTCTTTTAATGTTGTTGCTCCAATAGCGCGAAGTTCTCCCCTTGCTAGAGATGGCTTTAATAAATTAGAAGCATCAACTGCACCCTCTGCTGAACCAGCCCCAATAATAGTATGAAGTTCGTCAATAAACAGCAGATATTGACCTTCTTTTCTTCTAATTTCTTTCAATAGTGCCTTAATTCTTTCTTCAAATTCACCCCTAAACCTAGTACCAGCAATTAATGCTCCCAAGTCCAAACTAACAACTTCTTTGTCCTTTAAACTTTCAGGAACTTCACCCTTGATTATTCTTTGAGCAATCCCTTCAACAATAGCCGTTTTCCCTACTCCGGGCTCTCCAATTAAGACAGGATTATTTTTTGTTCTTCTAGAAAGAATCTGCATTAATCGCCTTATCTCATCATCTCTGCCAACTACTGGATCAAGTTTTCCCTTCTTTGCTAAATCGGTTAAGTTTCTAGTATATTTTTGAAGTATTTTTTGTTTTATTTCTGGGTTTGGACTAGTAATTCTCTCTCCGCCTCTAATTTCATTAAAAACTTTTTGAGCCGAATAATAATCCATCTTTTCATTTCCTTCTGCTGTTCCTAAAAATCTCGTTTTGGATAATACCTCGTTAGCTAATGTTTCCGAAGATAAAATAGCTAGGAATAGATGCTCTGGAGATATAAAATCATCACCCATATTAAATGATTCTTCTCTTGCTTTTTCTAGTGTCTGGGCCATGTCTTGAGTAAGATAAAACTGCCCCATTGGTTGAACTGATGAAGCGGTAGGAATCTTTCCCAATGAACTTGATATTTTTCTCTGTAAATCATCAATATCTACATTTATTTTATCTAAATAATTTAAAACGATATTTTCTTTGTCTGTAATCATACTCAAAAGCAAATGAAGTGCATCAATGTGTTGCTGCCCCATTTCTCGCGCAATGTTTTGAGCGTTAATTATTATTTTTTGTGCTTTGTTTGTAAAGTTTAATCCATCCATATTTGTATATTTTACAATAATTATACATCTTAATTTTATCTCAAAAAACAAAAAAAGTCCATCATAGACCAGTAATAGAACAAGAAAGAGAATACTGGTTACAATCTCCAATGGATTATAACCAAACCATTTAAAAATCACTGACGCGCCAGTGAGAATCTCTTTCTTTAGATATCTAAACGAACCAATGTTATTGTATCATAATTTTAAAAAATTGCAAAAAAATAAACCTATGTTTTTCATAGGTCTCCGTCAGATGTTTTAAAAACATCTTCTGGCATTCTAATTTCAAACCTTACACCCTGTCCTGGGACACCATTTTCAATAATAGTTGATCCCATAAGAGAAAGAATTTCTCTAGTAAAGAACATTCCCAGTCCAGTGTTCTTCCCGAATCCTTGAGAGAAAATTCTCTCTTTGTCTTGGTCGGGAATGCCAATTCCGTTGTCCTCATAGATAATCAAAAGATTCCTACCAATCACCTCCCCTGATATTTTTATTTTCACATCTTCCTTTTGGCTGTATCTCACTGTATTATCAATGAGATTGCTAAAAACAAAATTCAAAAGAGGATTAGCATTGATTTTTAATGCTGGAACATCAACTAACATCAAGGGAGAAACACCAGCTTCAAGCTTTATCCGCAACAACATCGTATCAAGATCTTGCCACGACGGCTTGCCAGCCCTATCAAGTTTTCTCCATAAGTTTATAACATTAGTGGCCCTGGTGAGCTGATTCCAAATGATTTTTTTTCTTTTTTCATCAGCGATCTCTTCGTCAATTATTTCCATCATTCCTTGAATAGAAAAAATTGCATTACTTAAGTCGTGACGAACACACTCATTTAGTAAGGAATTAAAGGCATCGTTTGTCATGGTACCAAATAATAAATACAATATATTTTCTATATTGTCAATTTTTCCTTTAATTTAGTTAAGGCCTTAAAACGCATAAAATCAAACTGCTTTTCTTCTGAAGAAAGCTCGGCAAATGTTTTATTATATCCATCGGGCATAAAAATTGAATCCCAGCCAAAACCATTGTTCCCTCGTGGAGTAAAAACAATTTCTCCCTTTGTTTCTCCCCTAGTTATTATTTCTTTTTTCCCGTCAAAAAAAACAATACAAGTAATCGCTTTTGCTTTTCTGTTGTCCCCAACAAGAGAACACATTTTTTCCAATGCTATATTATCAACAAAAGATCTAACTAATGCTCCCGGCAAACCATTTAATTCTTCAAAATACAAGCCAGTATCTTCGGCAATTACTGGCTTTTTTAGAATCCCATAAGCATCTCTTGCTTTTTGTCTAGCAACATCTTCAACATCAATTGATTGAATTTCTTTTATTTCCAAGTCAACATTTTCCATTTTGAAACCCAAAATGTTTTCAAACTCTTCAAGTTTGTTTTTGTTTCCCGTTACCAATATCATTTCTTTCCTGTTAGATAGTTATATAAAAGAAAAATTATTAAGGATAGAGCCGCTAGTCCTATTGATAAACTAGGGTTAAAAATAGAAGAAAACAAAACAATCATAGCTACTACTATTAAAATTGTTTCCTCAGTTTTTTGATTAAGTTTTTGCATTAATTAATTTTATAAAAAACACCTTGTATAAATTATTGCCTTCTTTTAGTAATTAATCTCCAAATAGAAATAATGAAAACAAACAAACATCCAAGCACTGTATAAATAATAATTGGATATTGGCCAGCAAAACCATCAGCAGATAAGTGCTTAAATAATATACCTAAATATGCCCAAATTAAAACTAATCCATAAACAGTACATTTATCCTTATTCGTTCTCCAGATTCCAATTGCTGCTCCAATAAGTAAAATTATGCTTGTCCAAATATAATCAGCTATTCCAAAACCATTCCAACCAATACTAACTAAAAACACAGTAATGTTGGCAATTGTTGCTACTGTTATCCAACCAAAATAAACGCTAAAAGGTATTTTAATGAATCTATTTTCTTCTTTTGTTAAATTATTTGATCTTAAAATATCTGCAATTTTAATAAGGCCAAGCAATAATACCAACATTAAAATAAGAGATATTCCGATGTAATCATAGTGCCAAGCGAATATCCACAAAAGATTAGCAAGTGAGGTAATAATAAAGAAGATGTTTATCTTTTTTAAAAGACCATCATTTTTTGATTTAAATTGATAAATAACATAAATTGCAAGAAGCAAATAGATCAAGCCCCAAATAGAAAAAGTTATTCCTGCTGGAGCAAAAAGATTAGAATAAGCATCAGATATCTCACCCGTGCTACGATTATTAATCGGCAGACTAACAGCTAGGAAATTTACTACTATCATTGCAACATATGCAATGAGTGCAATAATTTTTTTAAACATATTATTATTAATTATAATTATAATTTAATTATACCAAATTCATAATTAATAACAAATGAAATTAATATTCAAAAACTTCTTCTATGTTTTTGTTAAAATATCTAGCGATCCTAAAAGCAAGTTCTAAGGAAGGGACATATTTGCTCCTTTCTATAGCAATTATAGTTTGTCTTGTTACTTCTACTGCTTCAGCTAATTCTTCTTGAGTTATTCCCTTTTCTGTTCTTAACATTTTTATTTTATTTGTCATCTGAGTTGTATTTATTTTTAAGACACAAAAAAATAATTGAATAAGTAGCCATATGGAACAAAACTATATAACTTAAAATTATTCCTAAATTATATATATCTGAATCTTTATTGTTCAAACTAGAAAACATAAAAAAGATAGACAAAAGAGCTAGAGAAGGAACGCATATGCTGTATGCCCATAGAGATGACTTTCCAGCGATACTTTGGATCATCTCATCTTTTCTTAATTCTTTAACATTTTTCTTAATAGCAAACATTGCTATCATTCCAATTACTATTGCTGAAATCGCCAAAACAACATTATCCATATTTATGGCAATGCTTATTGTTATTGCTATAAAAGCAATGACTAATATCCTTAAGTATATAAATTTTTTATATGACATAATTTTTATTTATTATTATGCCATAATTGTATAAAATACTTTACAAAATGTCAAGTATTTCTTACCTAGAGAATACTTTGAAAAGCCAGCCGAACAAACTAAATCCCTTTTGGGCGCTCTCTAGAGAGTCCTCAATTTCTAAATTAGCTTGCTCTAGAACTTGAATTTGTTCTAATAATTGCTGGGAATCAACTTGATCAACAATTTGATTTCTAATTTGATTTAATTGTTCAAGATTTTGACGATTCTGCTCCAGCATCTTTTGAGCGTTATTTATTTCTCCATAGTTGGGTCCAATAATAAATTTCGTAAAAGTTTTTCTGCTTTGAACTTGAAGTAAACTGTTCTCAATTTTTTCTTGATTTTGATTTTGGTTTTGAGCAATCACCCTTATCTGTTCCCCTATTCCACCATTTCTTTCTGCAACCTGTAACATTTCTTGAACAGCATTAGCAACCTGACTTCTGGCTTGTGTCATTATTCCTTGTTGCTGAACTTTTTGAATTTGTTGATTGTCTCCTTGATTTTGAACTTGATTTTGAAGTCCATCATCTTGCAAATTAACTTGATTTTGTTGTTGAATTTGCATTCCTGCATCAGAACCATTATTAGAATTACTATTAACCTGTTGAGAGCCCTCTAATTGAACTTGAATCATTCCCTGGGGACCATTTTGAGCTTTAGCATAAACATTTCCTACAAAAAGAAGAGTTAATGCTAATAAACTTGCGATAAAAATTTGTTTATTCATATTTTTATAATTATAATTTTTAATATCCAAAAGAAAACTGACTAAAAAGACCATTAATAATTAACTTCAATGCTTCTTGAAAAAAATAAGGATTGATTAAATAAATTACCACCAAAGACCCAACAGCAATAATTATTGAAAGCCATTTAGTATATTTACCGCGAGTCCTAAAAATTAGAACCGTTGATAAGATTGCTAACAAAAGAGGACCGAAAATCTTAACATCACCCAACGGCAACACATAACCAGCTACATATTTTTCTTCGGCTCCCAAAAATCTAGCCAAATCAAAATTAACATTGAAAATAACTAATATTATTTCTAAAACAAGAATAATTAGAAGCAAAATTGAACTAAACTTAGTTGAGGCTCCCTCCTGAGTGCGAACGGCTTCATAGATAGTTACGGGCAACAAAAAGAATAATATCCACAAAGGATTTTTGGTTGCCAAGCTTATTAAAACACCAATAATAGCAATAATTGTTACTATTACACAAGCCCATGTAGGATTTAACAAGATTAAACTAATTTTTTCGTTAATTTTAGAATTATTCATAAATTATCGTGTTTTTTATTCAATTTCTGAACCCAATTCTATCATTCTTTCTTTAACTCTTTCATAAATAGCATCGTCCAGAATTCTATTACCACAATATTCGATAAAATAATCAGAGCCACTATCTACTCCATATTCTTCTTCCAATTCTCCCAATCTTTTTGCATATCTATTTTCTATTTCTTCTAATTTGCTTCCGTCTTGTAGTGCTATTGCCGCTTTGATTGCTTCTGAATAAACACTAGATTCTGCAATGAGTGATAAATAAGCAGTAATTTCTATACAGGCCTCATCGCTTATCTCTCCCTCATTAGATGATTTAATATCATCAGAATTGTTATCTGATAGTCCGCCAATATTTTCTTCGTTTAAATTTATTGGATTTTCTAAATTATAATCTATGTTCTTTTTAGAGAAAAAATTATTTTGATAAGCAACAAATAATAGAACTACTAATATAAGCAAGGATATTGAAATAACGATAATGTTTTTTTTAGTCATATTTTTATTTATTTAATTTATAAATTATCGACTTTTAAATTTAATTATATTATAAAAATTAATATAAATTATTGCAATAAAGAAATAAAATCAAGTATCATTTTCTCTATTTCTTCTCTATTCATATAGCCCTCCTTCTCTAAACAACTATTTAAAGGAACAATTAAATGATCAATAAAGGTCATGCCTTCGTCGTGAGTAACTTTTGTAATAGTTTTAAATTCTTTTAATGATTGACAAAATAATTTACCACTTGGCATACAGTGCAAAGAAGTTAGAAGATTGCCCGAAATTAAGAAACTATTTACTTGAATTGCTTGAAGTATCTTGTCATCTATCGGATAGTCCTCTTTTTCAAAAGCATCTGAAGGAAATTTAACCCTATCATCAGAACCACCCGAGGCCTGAATTTTTGTTATAGTCCCGTCTGGATTTTTAATTTCTATTATTCTATCCTTCTTTTTCTCTTTTTTTATAACCTTGGGCTTTGGTGGAGTTAAAAAATACACTGCAGGATATTGATTAAATTTACCCACTTCGTATTTTATGTTTGCCTCTTGAGTATTCTTTATCATCTGAGTAGAAGCTTCTTTTATTTTTTCTAATAATTTATTTATTTCATCAATACTTTTCCCCTGTTTTTTCATCTCCGCCACTATTGAGGGATTACTGAACGCTTCTTTTATGGTCATATTATCTGGAGCGCCAGGTATTGATGTATCAGCTAATCCTTTTGAAAATTGACTAGCTAAATTTTCTAGTGCTTGAGATGCTAATTTTTCCTGCCTATAATCTACCACGGAGATATTAGTTTGATAATCATATTCTTCAGGAAAAATTTTATTAGTTTTGTTTCTTAAATCTTGTACATCTTGAATAGTTATTCCAGATATTAGGCCCATTTGAATAGCAACAATCATAGCTTCGTAGAAATCAGACCTTCTTCCCTTTTTTGTAATAATTCCATACGTTGAGGTGGTTTCTATTGTGTTGTTT
The DNA here is from genome assembly GCA_041651955.1 of Minisyncoccota bacterium. Taxonomy (GTDB): domain Bacteria; phylum Patescibacteriota; class Minisyncoccia; order Minisyncoccales; family Minisyncoccaceae; genus UBA2558. Next base: position 10,431 of record JBAZIG010000002.1, read on the forward strand.
CTTTTTTCTTGTTTAATTATTTTGTTTCTTTCTGCTTTTTCAAAATCCATAAAGACCTCTGGATTCAAGTGTCCCAATTCAAAAACTAGTTGTTGATTGTTTGATATCTTGTTAAAAAACTTCCACCTTTTAGGGTCTATAATTTTTTCAATGTTTATGTCTTTTTTTAACATATTGTTACTATATTAAATTATCAACTATAACAATAAAATCATCGTTTTTTAATATTCAAGTGATTAGTTCAATTATAACACTACCCTAAATGTTGACAAGTATTATACAAAAAACAAAAAAGAATATAAGTATCTTTTTTTAGCTTCATAAAAAGTAAAAATGGCGGAGAGGACAGGACTCGAACCTGCAAGCCCTTGCGAGCGCACGCTTTCCAAGCGTGTTCCTTACCATTCGGAGCACCTCTCCTAGATTTTCATTCCTCTCAAGTTGGCAACCCTTTCTTCAATTGGAGGGTGAGTTAAAAATAATTTACTAATCCAACTTTTTTTCATTTCCCCTCTTAATGGTGAAGATATAAAAAGATGAGAGTTAGAATTATTAGCCGTTCTTAATGGAGCATCATCAGCAGATATTTTTTCTAAAGCACTAGCAAGTCCTTCTGGATATCTTGTTAATAGAGCCCCAGAAGCATCAGCTAGAAACTCTCTTTTTCTAGAAATTGACAATTGAATTAATGAAGCAGCAATTGGAGCAAGTATTGCAGCGATAAGAGCAATAACTATCATAACTGCATTATTGTTGTTATTGCTATCACTCTTACTCCAAAAAGTTATCCTTAAAAAGAAATCAGAAAGAATGGCAATTACTCCCACAAGAACAACAACTACTGTCTGTAAAAGCATATCTTTGTTCTTGATGTGCGATATTTCATGAGCGATCACTCCCTCAATCTCACTTCTCTCCAGCTTGCCTAGTAATCCCTTAGTTACCGCAACAACTGCGTGTTTTTCATCTCTACCAGTAGCAAAAGCATTTGGCTGTGATTCATTTAATATGAAAACTTTAGGCATGGGGATACCAGCAGTGATAGAAAGATTCTCAACTATTCTATACAATTCAGGATTATCTGCCTTTTCAATTGGTTTTGCTTTTGTTGCCTGTAAAACAATTTTATCAGAAAACCAATAAGAAGAAACACTTGTTATTATGCTAAAAAAAACAGCAAAATAAAGGATAAAAACACTATCCAGCACATAACTGAAAATCCAACCTAAAAGAATAACGAAAATCAAAAAAATAGTAATTAGAAAAAATGTTTTTCTATTATTTGAATCAGCTATATTGTATAGGGTAGCCATAAGAACTATTTTATCCCCTTTCTCTTTTTGTCTCTTGAAGAAAGGTTATTGTATTTTTTCTTAAGCTTGTTTTTTTGCTTAATGACGTTTTTAGTTAAATTTTTCATATTATTTAAAATTCACCTCGGGAGTTTCTTTTTCTTCTTCATCAATAGAGAAAAAATCAGACGCCTTAAAGTTTAACATATTAGCGATAATGTTTGCTGGGAACATTTCTATTTTTGTATTAAGATCTCTAACATTGCTATTATAGAATCTTCTTGCTGATTGTATTTTGTTTTCTGTATCAGAAAGCTCTCTTTGTAATTCTAAAAAGTTAGTAGATGCTTTTAAATCAGGATAATTTTCTGACAAAGCAAATAAACTTTTTAAGGTTCCTGAAAGAACGTTTTCTGCTTCCCCTTTTTCTTTAGCACCACTAGCACCCATGGCTGCACTTCTTGCATTAATAACTTTTTCAAAGGTTTCTTTTTCATGAGATGCATAACCCTTTACTGTTTCAACTAAATTAGGAATCAAGTCATATCTTCTTTTTAGTTGAACATCAATATCTGACCATGCTTCTTTTACTCTGTTCTTGAGAGTCACAAGTCCATTGTATGTAAGGATTATATACAGCAAAACAACCGCTACGGCACCTAAAATTATCATTAATTCTGTTGACATATTTTTGTATTAATTAAATTATTATACTTAAACGATACACTAAAACTGGTAAACTTTCAAGATTTCTTGATTATTTTTAATAATTTGGAAATCAGTTTAATAAAGACAATGGACTGAAATAAGAAATTGTTTTTTATATCATTTAAAAAATTCTTTGTTTGATTTTTAAACCTTTCAACTAAAAGAATATTTAAAAGAATAAACAACAAAAATAATCCTAGTACTATATACATATAAAAATAATACCACACCTAATTACAAATATCTATACCAAACTCACTATCAAAAAGTTCCCTTATTTCTTCTGGACTCAATAACGATAAAAGCCATTCAATTAATTGCTTTGCTAATCCATTAGTTGTTTCTTTAATAGGAGTAGTTACTGTTTTAATAATCTGCTCTATTTTTTCTGCTGTAGTTTCTTTGACATTATAAATGACTTCTTGACTAGGAAAAACAATTTTTTCCATTACCATGTTTGTATTGTCATCTTTTTCATTAATAATAGTTTCTTCTTGGTAAACAACTTCTTCATCTTCGCTTTTATTAGAAATGCTATCAATTATACTAGTTGCTTTTTCTTTCAAAGACAAAAATACTTTTTCGCTTGGAATTAATTCTTCCAGGGAAATACTTTTGCTTGAAGAATATTCTATAATCATTATTACAGCAACAGAGAAACATACAAGAAATAAAGGAATGGTATATATCTTCTTCATATAGGTAAACTAACCCCTTATTTTATTTTTGTCAAAGATTAATAGCCCATTGGCATCTGGGGCATAGTTTTATCTTTTTCTTCTATCTTATCAACAACAATACACTCTGTTGTCAAAAGCATTGAAGCGGCAGATAATGCATTTTCAATACAAGATCTTACCACCTTAACTGGATCAACTATTCCTCCCTTAATCATATCTTCATATTTATCATCTTTGGCATTATATCCTTCATTTATCTCTAATTTCTTAACCTCAGAAACAATTACTGAACCATCTTTACCAGCATTGTCTGATATTTTTCTTAAAGGATCTTCAAGAACTCTTTTAACAATTTCTAGTCCTACTTTTTCGTCTCCCTTTAGCTTCATTTCTTCTAATACTTTTTGGCATCTTAAAAGTGCAACGCCACCTCCAGGAACAATTCCCTCTTCAATGGCTGCTCTTGTTGCAGACAAAGCATCTTCTGTTTTATGTTTTTTAGCTTTTTGTTCAATCTCAGTTGCTGCTCCCACCTTTATTACCGCCACTCCCCCCGTAAGTTTTGCCAATCTTTCTTGAAGTTTTTCTTTTTCATAAGTTGAATCTTGACTATCAACTTGATTTCTAATTTGAACAATTCTTTTCTCAATTTCTGTTTTTTTGCCCCTTCCGTCAACAATATTTGTACTATCCTTTGTAGATATTATCTTTCTTGCTTTTCCTAATTGATTAAGCTCAACATTTTCCATTGTTATTCCTAAATCTTCTGAAATTACTTGCCCACCAGTAACGATAGCAATATCTTGGAGTATTTCTTTCTTTCTATCTCCATAACCTGGGGCCTTAACTGCTAAAGCATTAAATGTTCCCCTCAATTTATTTACTATCAGTGTTGTTAGAGCATCGCCCTCAAGGCCTTCGGCAATAATTAAAATGTCTTTTCCTCCCATCTTAACAATTTTTTCTAACAAAGGAACGATTTCTTGAATTGATGTAATTTTTTTGTCCGTAATTAGAATATATGGATTATCAAGAATTGCCTCCATTCTTTCAGGGTCGCTTACCATATATGGAGAGACATAACCCTCATCAAATTGAAGTCCCTTAACTACTTCTTTTTCAATGCCCAGTCCTTTTGATTCTTCAATAGTAACAACGCCATCTTTTCCAATTTCGCTAATTGTTTTTGCAATCAACATTCCCAGATCACTATCTTCAGCCGAAATGGTAGCAACTTGAGCCATTTGTGCTTCGGTTGATATTGGTTTAGCAATTTTTTTCAATTCTTTTACTACCTCACCACAAGCTATTTCCATTCCCCTTTTAAGGGCTAGCGGATTGGCACCAGCAGTCACATTTTTTAATCCTTCTCTGATCAATGATTGAGCTAATAGTGTGGCTGTTGTTGTTCCATCACCTGCAACATCATTTGCTTTCTCTGAGACCTGTTTTACAATGCTTGCTCCAATGTTTTCTGCTTTGTCCTCTAATTCAATCATTTTGGCTATTGAAACACCATCGTTAGTAATTGTTGGGGAACCAAACTCTTCTAAAACAACGTTTCTGCCCTTTGGACCTAAAGTTATCGTAACTGCATCGGCTAATTTATCAACACCTGCTTTTAATTTTGCTCTTGCTTCTTCAGAATAATAAATTTGTTTTGACATATTTTTTATTCAATTATTGCTAATATATCTTCTTCTTTTAAAACTAGATATTCTTTATTATCAACTTTAATCTCGTGAGGACTATACTTGCTGAAAAGTACCATGTCCCCTTTTTTAACATTCATTGGAATAACTTTTCCATGACTGTTTGTTTTCCCTGGTCCAACAGAAATAACTTTACCCTGTTGAGGTCTTTCCTTTTCTGCTGATTGAGGAAGAAGAATTCCTCCTTTTGTTTTTTCTTCTTCTTTTAGTTGTTCAATTATTATATTATTTGACAATGGTTTTATTTTCATATTATTTTATCAATTAAATTATTAGAGTGATAATACTATTATATTAATTAATTTTTTGTTGTCAAGAAAATAGTAGCACAATCGTGTTACTATTTTTTAATTAATTATTAACCTTATTAGTTTTTTGATATTTTTTTAAACTCAACGTATGAATAAACAACAAGATAAATCATTCCAAGCAATAATGGAACAAACATAAACCAAAAGGCCTGATCTTTAAAGAATACGCCGAAAAGAATTATAATTGCCATTATCTTAAAGACCCTTTCCCCTACTTTATGGGTCTTGTCCCAAACAACATCATTATCTAGCGTCCAGGGCAACTTGATTCCTATCAAATAGTTTCTTTTTGCTTTTCCAACCAATTGACCAACAAAATAGAAAAAAATTGCTAGGGCAGGAATTATCGCTACGGTCATATCAAAATAATAGCCCATATTCCAAGCAATAGTTAAAGAAAAAACATACAACATAAAAAGATTAAAAATAATAATAAAATTTCCGTAGAAGCCCTTGAATTTTTCTATGTTGCTTTTTTTGGGATCAATCTTGGGAACAAGAATCATTGAAGCATTCATAAACAATATAAGGAGGGGCATAAAAAATAATCCCCAAAACTTAGACATATAACCATCAACTTCTCCTTTAGCGTTCCAATGAGATGCAATTTGTTCAGGCATTAAAGGATAAAAGTATGCTCCGACAATAAACATGATTAATATAATAATAATGCTTGAAAATATAGTTTTTTTCATAATATATTGACTTTAATAATAATTCTGCTATCATAATAGCATATGAACGGACTTGTAGTAAAGATCATTTCCGGAATAATCGGAATTGGTATTTCTATATATACTCTTTCGGGAGTAACTTATGATGGCGAAATAAAAACTATTCTTCTGGTTGGATTAGTAACTGGATTATTATTATTCTTTATTAGGCCTATTCTCTCATTGATAACCCTACCGATAAGATTAATAACATTTAACCTATTCTCTATTGTTATTATGATTTTCTTAATATGGCTAGTTAATGAATTATTTCCTTCATATATGTTTGATATAAGCGGAATTAATAATTTTATTTTTTCAACATTAATAATTTGGGGTACAGAAAAACTGACCTCAGCAATCTTATGAAAGAACAATTACTTATCGCACAAACAATAGTATCTGTCTTGCTTGTTATTCTGATTCTTTTACAACAACGCGGAACCGCACTAGGATCTGCCTTTGGTGGAGGAGGAGAGGTTTACAGCACAAGAAGAGGAGTTCAAAAAAAGTTGATGTATGGAACAATTATTCTAACATTGGCCTTTCTTGTTCTTGCTATTCTAAACTTGCTATCTTAAAAAATGATAAAACAAAATAAGTGGCCCTCTAAAAAGCAGTGGCTACAATTCTTTAGAGTTTTAGGAAAAAAAGAAAAGATTTTCTTTTCTGCTGTTTTAATTTTTTTCATTACTTCCCTTTTGATTTGCCTTCATTCTTTTTATATCAACAATACAGTTTTAGTTCCTGCTGATTATGGACACATTAAAGAAGGACTAATCGGACAACCCCAATTAATCAATCCCCTATATGCCTCTGTTTCCGAAACAGACAAAGATATTATTGAGTTATTATTTTCGGGACTAATGAAGTACAATAGCCAAGGAGAAATTGTCCCCGACTTGATAAATGAATACAAGGTTGAGAATAATGGCAAAGATATTATTTTTTCAATTAAAGAAAATGTTAAATGGCATGATGATAAACAATTAACAATAGATGATGTTATTTTTACAATTGATTTAGTTCAAAAAACAGAATACTCAAGCCCATTAAGAACAAACTGGTTGGGAGTAAAGATTGAAAAAATGTCAGAATACAGCGCACTACTAACCCTAAGACAAACATACACCGGATTCAAAGAATCGCTAGTCAATCTTAAAATTATGCCAAAGCATATATGGGAAAACAAAACATTTCAAGCGATGACATCAAACGTTCAATTAAACATCTTTCACCCAATTGGTAGTGGACCATATAAAATAGAAAAAGTTAATCAAAACAGCGATAAAACAATTAGATCAATAGTTCTTCAAAAAAACAATAATTATTATAACGACCCCGCACACATAAGCAAAATTGAGTTTTTCTTTTTTAATAACGAAAATGCTTTGAAAAAAGCTCTAGAAAAAGGAACGATTAATTCAGCAAGTATTGATGGATATAGCGAAGCTAAAATAATTGAAATGCCAAGTTATTATAATCTTTTCTTAAATAATCAAAAAAAACCATTAGATGACAAGGAAATAAGGCAGGCCCTAACATTATTAACAACAAGAGAATTAAAGTCCCCCTTCCTATCAAGTTTCTATAACCTATTAGAGCCAGAAAATGCTTTATTGTTTAATGAAGAAGAAGGAATAAAATTATTAGAAAAAAATGGCTATACCCTTCAAGAAGGAGTTAGGATAAAAAAAATAGAAAAATCAAGTGGTTTTCAATTTAGCAAGACACTACAGTTAGGAAGCAACAATGCTGAAGTAAGAAAACTTCAAGAATGTTTATCCGATGATCCAGAAATATATCCATCAGGAACTATTTCTGGATACTTTGGACAAGAGACAAAAAATGCAGTAGTCCTTTTCCAAGAAAAATACAAAGATGATATTTTAGTTCCAAATAATCTAACAAAAGGAAATGGAATTGTTAAAGCATCAACTATTAAAAAATTAAATGAAGTATGCTTTATTGTTCCCGAAGAAACAATTCAAATGTCTTTTGTTTTAAAAACAACCACTCATCCAAAATTAGTTGAATTAGCAGAAAAAATTAAGGAACAATGGGGCGGATATGGAATCCAAGTTGAAATAAAAACATACGACGATAGTTCTATTAAAAAAATAATTACCGATAGAGATTTTGATGTTTTGCTTTTCGGGGTTCAATTAGGAGGAATGCTTGAGCCAACTCCATTTTATCATTCTTCTCAAAGAGTTGATCCAGGATTAAATTTATCACTTTATCAAAATACAGATGCAGACAAAATTATTGAAAAGATTAGAACTCTTGAAGGAGAAGAACGATTAAGCGCTTTGTCAGAACTAGAATCAATAATCATTAAAGACGCTCCCGTAATCCCCCTTTATCAAGTAAATTATTATTATATTATAAATAAAAAAATTAAAAACTTCACAATTGAAAAAATTGTTGAACCCTCAAAAAGATTCGTAGAAATAAATAAATGGTACGTAAAAGAAAAAAGAATATGGAAATAAAGAAAAACAAAAAATATACAAAACAGCACCATCATAGTGGTGGTGACTCACTAAAAATCATTCCCCTGGGTGGACTAGGAGAAGTTGGAAGAAATATGACCCTTCTTGAATACAAAAACTCAATTCTAATTATTGATATGGGTTTTCGTATGCCTGAGGAAACAATGCCTGGAATTGATTATATCATTCCCGACATTTCATATTTACTAGAAAACAAAAGATATAAGAACGTCGTTGGTGTCGTAATCACTCATGGTCATTATGATCACATTGGTGCCGTTCCATATATTTGGAATAGGATTGGCAATCCACCAATATATGCAGCCCCACTAGCAAAAGGAATAATTCTAAAAAGACAAGAAGAATTTAAAGATCAGCCAAAACTTGATATTAATGAAGTTAAAGATGGATCAAAAATAAAACTTGGCATTTTTGATATTGAATTCTTCAGACAAAATCACAGCATTCCAGATAATATGGGTCTTTTAATTAAAACACCTGCAGGAAATATCGTTCACACGTCCGATTTTAAATTTGATGACTTCCCCGTTAACGAACAACCAACTGATTTTAAAAAACTGGAGAGAATAGCAAAAGATGGAGTTCACTTATTAATGTGTGACTCAACAGGAGCAGAAGAACCAGGACACTCTTTGTCTGAAAAAGATATTTTTGAAAATATGGATAAGATATTTGCAGCAACAAAAGGAAGAATTATTATGGCGACATTCTCTTCTCTAATAAACAGAATCCAACAAGCAGTTACTCTTTCTGAAAAATATAATAGAAAAGTTGGTTTTATTGGACACTCAATGAGAAGCAACGTTGAAGTAACAAAAAAATTAGGATACTTGAAATCACAAAAAGGAACTCTTCTAAAGAAAGTTGCTGAAGTTAATAATTTACCCGACAATCAAGTAACTATTCTTTGCACAGGTGCCCAAGGAGAAGAAAATGCAGGATTAATGAAAATTGCCACAGGAGAACATCAATCAATTTCAATTAAACCAGGAGATACTATTGTTTTTTCATCTTCTGTTATTCCAGGAAATGAAAGATCGGTTCAAATGTTAAAAGATGATTTTATAAGACAGAAAGCAAATGTTTTCCATTATAAAATGATGGATATTCATGCAGGAGGTCACGCTCAAAGAGATGAAATAAAACAAATGATAGGCATAATGAAGCCAAAGTTCTTTATGCCCATACACGGACAATTTTCAATGATTTTTGCTAATGCCAGATTAGCTGAAGATGAATGCGGATATAAAGAAAATCAAACACTTCTTGCTGATAACGGAAATGTCGTTAATGTTACAAAAGACAAGGTGTTTATTGATAAAAAGAGTGTTAGCGCAGAATATATTATGGTTGATGGTCTTGGTATTGGTGATGTGGGAGAGGTTGTGTTAAGAGACAGGCAAATGCTGGCAAAAGATGGTATATTTGTTATAATAGCAGTAGTTAATAGAAAGACAGGTAAGGTTCAAGAATCCCCTGACATTATTTCAAGAGGATTCGTTTATCTAAAAGAATCAAAGGACTTGCTCTATCAAGCAAGGAAAAGAGTTATCGCAACTATTGAAAAGTCAACAACATCTGGCCAAGTAACAAATTGGACTTATGTTAAAGATAATGTAAGAAATAATCTTGGCGATTTCCTTTTCCAAAAGACACAAAGACGCCCAATGGTTCTACCTGTAATAATTGAAGTATGAAAAAAGTTTTTAGTGGAATTAGACCAACCGGAGATATACATATAGGAAATTACCTAGGTGCTATTAATCAATGGGTTCAATTACAAAACGAAAATGATTGTATTTTTTCTATTGTTGATTGGCACGCTATTACTACGCCCTATAACGAAAATACTCTTCAAGATACAATTCTTGAGGTTGCTTCAATATATCTTGCTTGTGGAGTTGATCCCAATAAATGCATATTATTTATTCAGTCAGACGTTAAACAACACACTGAACTTGCTTGGTTGTTAGGATCAATTATGCCTCTAGGAGAACTTCAAAGAATGACCCAGTTTAAGGATAAATCAAAAAAACACAAGGAATATATTAATGCTGGATTATTAAACTATCCTGTTTTGATGGCAGCGGATATTTTACTTTATGATGCTGATCTTGTTCCTGTAGGAAAAGACCAAAAACAACACGTTGAGCTGACAAGAAATATAGCTCAAAAATTTAATAGTAAATATGGAGAAACTTTTATTCTTCCAGAACCACTAATCTCAAAAGAAGGAGCAACTATATATTCTCTTCAAGAGCCAGACAAGAAAATGTCTAAAACGGGAGATCCTAAGGGTTGTATTGGTATTTTTGAAAAACCAGAAGATATTAAAAAGAAAATAATGAGCGCTCAAACTGACTCAGAAAATGAGATACGATTTGATTTAATAAAAAAGAAAGGAATATCAAATTTATTAAATATCTATTCCCTATTTTCTAAAAAAACAATTAAGGAGATTGAAAAAGAATTTATTAATAAGGGATATGGTGACTTCAAAAAATCACTAACTGAATTATTAATTGAAAAACTAACAGCAATTCAAGAAAGCAGAATAGACAAAGAAGAAATTAAAAAAATTCTTGATAAAGGAAAAAAACTTGCGGCAAAAAGAGCAGAAGAAAAAATGAAACTTGTTAGGAAAAGAATGGGACTATCTCTTTAATTTTAGTGTCTAATAATTCTTTGGTTTTTGCCTCAACAATTAATCTTAAAATTGGTTCTGTGTTTGAGCCCCTTAATAAAAACCACCAATCATCAAAATCAATTCTGACGCCGTCTATTTTTGTTATTTTTCCCTGAGAATATTTTTTTTCTATTTCTTTGATTATTAATTGTTTATCTTCAACTTTAAAATTAAGCTCTCCTGAGTGGTAGTATTTTTTAAAGGGATTAATTAATTCTGATAATTTTTTATCTTGCATTACTTCAAACAATTTATAAATCACAAAATATGGTGATTCATAATATGATAATCCTTGTTTTAAATAATAATGACCAGAGTATTCTCCACCGAAGAAAATATCATCATCTTTCATCTTTTGTTTTATAAAAGAGTGCCCTACCCTATACATCACTGCTTCTTTTGCAGTTTCTTTTACAACATTACTACAGCGAAGATCATATAATATTTTTTTATTAATGTTTTTTGCAATTAACGCAATTATTAAATCAGAAGTAATAATTTCTCCATTTTCGTCAATAAAAAAAACCCTGTCTCCGTCTCCATCAAAAGAGATTCCCACATCAGCTCCGTATTCCAATACTTTTGCTTTTAAATCCTTAACATTTTCTTCTTTTAGAGGGTCGGGCTCGTGATTGGGAAAACTACCATCAAGCTCACTATTAATATGAAACAATTGAACGCCACTTAACATTTCCCCAACAATTAAACCAGAAACGCTGTTAGCTGTATCAACAACAACCTTAAGGTTGTATTTTTTTCTCTCAAAAGAATTAATATAATCGCTAATAATGTCTTTTTTGTAAATTGTTCCCTTCTCTGCGGAAACAAAATTATTTTGTTCAACTAATTTCTTTATTTCATTAATTCCATCTTCACCACTCAAGGGCATTGCATCGCTCCTTACCATTTTAAAACCATTATATTCTGACGGATTATGACTTGCCGTAATAATAACCCCCCCATTGCAGTCCAAGTTAGAAACAGCAAAATAAAACATTGGTGAAGTTGATAGTCCAATATCATAAACATCACTTCCTTGATCATTAATTCCCCTTGTAAGTGCCTTAAAAAGAGATTCTGACGACAATCTATTGTCCCTTGCTACAACTATTTTTTTACCAATGTATGTTGCAAACGCTCTACCTATTTTATAAGCAATATCTTCGTTTAAGCCCTCTCCGTATATTCCTCTGATGTCGTATGCTTTAAATATCATAGCATTATTATATAATAAAATTGACCGCTTGACCAGTTGGCTTAAAATTGGTATATTATAAACACCTTAAATGCCTTCGCACGCAAGATAAGGATAATAATAAATAAAAAATGTTTTACGAAATAAACCTATTAATTTCACCCACATTGGGCGAAGAAGATGCTATTTCTTTTGTAGGAAAACTTCAAGAAGATTTGACCTCTTATGGAAAAATTGACGGAGAAGCAAAACCAGAAAGAATAAGATTAGCTTATTCAATTATGGACCAAAGTGATGCATGGTTATACTTTTTTAACCTACACATTGAAAACGAAGAAATAGATAAAAAAGAAGTTCTTGATGCGGTTGAAAAGAAATTAAAAGAAAGTGGTAAGATTCTTAGATCCCTTTTTATTAAGAAAGAAACCAAATCAAAAAAAGAGAAAAAGAAAAGAGTTCCTAAGGCGCTAGAAAGTGTAACTAAAAAGAAAGAAGATCTTGAAAAAATTGACGAAAAATTAGAAGAAATGTTAGGAGAATAATAATAATTTAAAAATATGAACCTAAACAAAGTATTTTTAATCGGAAGGATTGCTTCAGACATTGAAATGAAGTCAACTCCATCTGGTCAAAGTGTCGCAACCTTCTCATTGGCAACAAGCAGAAAGTGGAAAGATAAATCGGGTCAAATGCAGGAAGATTCTCAATTCCACCGAATCGTTCTCTGGGCTAGATTGGCCGAAATTGTCTCTCAATTCCTTTCTAAGGGCTCTCTCGTAATGATTGAGGGAAGAATACAGAATAGAAGCTGGGAAGACAAAAATGGTGTTAAAAGATACACAACTGAAATAATTGGTGAATCAATCCAAATGGGACCAAAGGGTCAAGGAGGTGAAGCACCAAAAAAGCCACAAGAAAAAATAGACGAGGATATTCCAGTCATTGAAGACGGGGACGAAATAGACATAAAAGATATTCCCTTTTAATAATAAATAAAAATATGTATTGTTACTTTTGCAAAAGAAATATAGATGATATTAATTTCCGCGATATAGAAAATTTACAAAGATATATTTCTAAATCAGGAAAGATAAAACCAAAGAAAAAAACAGGTGCTTGCTCAAAGCATCAAAGACAAATTACTATGGCCATCAAAAGAGCGAGAATAATGGGATTACTTCCATTCGTAGTAAAATAAAAGAACCTTCAAAGGTTCTTTTCTTTTATTGCTTTCTGTATTTCTTTTAATATCTTGGGGTTTTCTTTTAAGAATTCTTTTGCTTTTTCTATCCCAACCCCCAACTTAACTTCACCATAAGCAAAGTGAGCTCCTGATTTTTTAACAATATCTTCTTTTACTCCTAAATTAACTGCTTCAGAATATCTTGATATTCCTTCGTTGTAATAAATATCAAACTCTGCTGTCTTAAAAGGTGCAGCAACTTTATTCTTAACAATTTTTGCCTTTACTCTATTTCCAATAATACTCTCTCCCTGTTTTATCTGAGCAATTCTTCTTAACTCAATTCTCACCGAACTGTAGAACTTTAAAGCAAGACCTCCTGGGGTTGTTTCTGGATTTCCAAACATAATACCAATTTTCATTCTTGTTTGGTTTAAAAATATAACTATTGTTTTAGTTTTGGAAACAATAGAGGAAAGTTTCCTTAATGCCTGTGACATTAATCTTGCCTGAAGTCCAATTTGTAACTCTCCCATCTCCCCTGCTACTTCTGCCTTTGGAACTAGTGCAGCAACAGAATCAATTACTATTACATCAACCTCTCCCGATCTAACTAAACTTTCAACAATTTGAAGACCCTGTTCTGCTGAATCGGGTTGAGAAATTAAAAGATCGTTTACATTAACTCCAATCCTTTGGGCATAATCAGGATCTAGTGCGTGCTCAGCGTCAATAAAAGCAGTAACCCCTCCTGACTTTTGAGCTTCGGCAATAATACTTAGCGAAAGTGTTGTTTTCCCAGTACTTTCTCCTCCATATATTTCAATAATTCTGCCCCGTGGAATACCCATAACACCCAAAGCCAAATCTATAGAAAGAGATCCGGTTGAAACAACATCAACGTTTACTTTTTGGGCGTCTTTTAGTTTCATTATCGCCCCTTCGCCATATTTTTCTTGAATCTCTGATATTGCCTCTTCAAGATTAATTTTTTCTTTTTCTTCTTTTTTCTTTGCCATGAATTATTTTTCTTTTTCTAGGCGTTGTTTTTCTCTTAGATTCTTTTCCCTGTAATCTATAACTTTTCCAGGAACTTCTATAATACCACTAAGTTGTCTTTCTTTTATTGGATCAACTATTTTTTTTGGAAGATCTCCATCATCGGCAATTTTTTTGATTCTATCAAACTTGCTTAAATTTTCTTGAGGGTTTCTTTCCTCATTACTATTCATAAATGGATTTTCTATTGACATATTTTTTTATTATTAATTAATTATTATTAATTATCTTCTTCGCTAAAATATACTTCTCTTGGCTTAGCTCCTTCTTGTGGACCAACGATGCCTCGCTCTTCTAATATGTCCATTAACCTTGCAGCTCTAGCATACCCTATTCCTAACCTTCTTTGCAATAGCGAAGTTGAGGCCTTCTTTGAAGATATGACCGTTCGCTTTGCTTCTTCATACATAGGATCCTCTTTAGAATAGAAATTATCCATCTGAGTTTCTGGGGCCTCATTTGATTTGTTTAGTTCACTCATTAATGAATTTTCCTCTTCATTTTCTGTTTCTAATAATGTTTCTGGAGCTTCTTCTTTTATTGCAATGTTAGAATCAGTAATCCAATTAATAACCTTTTTAATTTCATTTTCTGATATGAATGGATTTTGAACTCTTTTTGGTTTAGAAAATTCTTTTGATAGTAAAAGCAAATCACCTTTTCCTAATAATTTTTCTGCTCCTGATCCATCTAGTATAGTTCTGGAATCAACAAGTGAACCAACTTTTAGGGCAATCCTTGATGTGATGTTTGCCTTGATTAAACCAGTAATAACTTCTACTGATGGTCTTTGAGTCGCTAAAATTAAATGTATTCCAGTTGCTCTAGACATTTGAGCCAATCTTACAACATATGACTCAATTTCTTTTCCCTTAACGCTCATTAAATCAGCCAATTCATCAATAATTAAAATAATGTAAGGAAGTTTATCTTCTCCTTTCTTTTCCATTTTTTGATTGTAAGATGTGATATCTCTGCTGTGAGCCTCAGCTAAAACAATAAACCTTCTTTCCATTTCTCCAACTAACCATTTTAAGGCAACAAGCGTCTGATTAGCATCATAAATTACCGGACATAATAAGTGCTCTAAATTAGAATAGATTGGGAATTCTACTCTTTTAGGATCAACCAAAATTAATTTCATTTCGTTAGGACTATTTCTGTATAACAAACTCAAAACAATAGAGTTAAGACATATTGTTTTTCCTGAACCAGTTGTTCCTCCAACTAATAAGTGAGGCATCTCTGCTAAATCGGCAAAAGTTGGTGTTCCTTTAACGTCTTTTCCTAAAGCCATTAAAAGAGGCGCAGGAGAGTTTTTGAATTCGTCTGTGTCTAATGTTTCTCTTAAGCTCACAACTGCTCTTTTCTTATTTCCTATTTCAATTCCCACAAGAGATCTTCCAGGAATTGGGGCTTCAATTCTGATTGTTGGACTCGCTAGCGCAAGGGCTAGATCATTTTGTAGTGCTGTAATTTTAGACAATTTAATTCCCTCTGCTGGCTTTAGAGTATATTGAGTAACCGTTGGACCAACATTAACTTCAGACATTTCAACTGGTATTCCAAAGGTATGCAAGGTTCTCTTAATCACTGAAGAATTATATGATATGTCTCCCCCTTCAGGATTTCCTCCTTTTTTTGATAATAAATCAAGGGGTGGATATTTATATTCTTTATTTTCTTCTTTTTTCTGTTCAAATGTTTTTAGATTTTTGTCTTCTTTTTTAACTTCACTTTCTATTATCTTTTCCTCTTTTTTGGGAATAAATTTGCTCAAATCAAAAGATGGCTTATTCTTTGCTATTTCAACTTTTATTTCTTCTTTCTTTTCTACTTCTTCTTCCTCCTCTTCTTCATAATCTTCAATTGTTTTTCTAAATGGTTGAATAATTATCCACAAAGAAATTAAAATGGCAATTGAAAATAGAGCGTAAGAAACAATATAATCAAGTCCGTTTAATATTGGCCAAGATATTAAATATCCAATCCAGCCACCGTCTAGTGATTTATTCCAAACAAACTCATTCGCTAGTTCTGGACTTAATAAGCTAAAAAAGCCAGATAATCCAAGGATTAAAATAATTGTTGAAATAATCAAAGAGTTTCTGTTTTCTTCAAAGTGTTCTCCGCCTCTTAACATTATAATTCCAAAAACAGCAAAAATAATTGGAAGAATGTATATAACATTACCAATTAAAAAATCAAACATCTTTTTGAGAATTTCGCCAATCGCTCCAGCGTTTCCCGAAAAAGAAAATACGAAAATAACAGCTAAAAGAAAAGACAAAGAAGAAAACAAATATCTCTTTGTCTTTTCGGGTAAGGAAAAATTAAACTTCCTTACTGAAATAATTTTTTTCTCTTTCTTTTTCTTTTTTGCCATAGCTACTTTTCTTCCTTCTTATTGTAGCTTAATCCCGTCCCAATTGGAAGTAGTTTACCCAAAATTACGTTTTCTTTTAGTCCCCTTAATTTATCTTCTTGCCCTCTTAGTGATGCCCCTATCAAAACCTTAGATGTTTCTTGGAATGATGCTGCTGATAGGAAGCTATCAGTATTTAGAGCAACTTTTGAAACACCTAAAAGTAAATCATCGGCTTGAATAGGTCTCTTGCCTGCCTTTTCTAACTCTTCGTTTTCTTCAAGGAATAGGGCCCTAGATATAATCTCTCCTTGACTTAATTTGCTGTCTCCGGAGTCCTTAATTTTTACCCTTGAGAACATTTGTCTTACAATCACTTCAATATGCTTATCATGAATTCCTACTCCTTGAGAGATATATACTTTTTGTATTTCAGAAATAATATAATCTTGCACTGCTTTTACTCCCAACAATTTGAATAATTTTTTAAGGTCAATTGATCCAGCAACTAATGGCTGTCCTTTTGATACCACGTCTCCTTCCTTAACTAATAATTCTATAGAAGAAGAGACTGGGTATTCAACAATATCATCTTCTTTTGATTTTCCATTTTCTTTGACAGTTAAGACCTTAATTATTCCCTTCTTGTCATCAATTTCAATAACTTTTCCGTCTTTTAGGGCGATCTCTGCCTCTCCCTTAGGGGGCCTTCTTTCAAAGACCTCTTCAACCCTAGGCAAACCTCTTGTAATATCTGCCTCACCTGCTACACCTCCTGTATGAAATGTTCTCATTGTTAATTGAGTTCCGGGCTCACCAATTGATTGAGCGGCAATAACTCCCACCGCTTCTCCAATGTTAATTAAACCTTTCCATCCTAAATCAAGACCATAACATTTTTGACATATGCCCCTTGTACATTTACAAGTTAGAGGTGATCTGATTTTAACAGTTTCAATTGCCTCTATACTTTTTATTTTTTGTGCTATTTTTAAATCAATAATTTCTCCATTTTTTACAATAACCTCATTTGTTTCTGGATCAACTATTTTTTCCAGCGAAACCCTGCCAAATATCTTGTTAACAAAATCCTGATTAATTTCATCGGCATCTTTTTTGCTTACCACTAATCCCTCCTTGTCTCCACAATCTTTTTCATTAACAATAACATCATGAGCAACATCAACCAATCTTCTAGTTAAATAACCTGAAGTAGCTGTTCTTAAGGCGGTGTCAGCAGTACCTTTTCTAGCTCCGTGAGTTGAAATAAAGTATTCTAGAACATCAAAACCTTCCTTAAATGAACTCTTAACAGCCAATTCAATAATTTTACCTGTTGGACTAGCAACAAGACCTTTCATACCTGCCATTTGCACTGGTTGAGACCATGAACCCCTAGAACCTGAATCAATAATACTAAACACAGGACTTTCGTGAGAGATTGATTGAGGAACAAGTTTTTCAATTTCTGATTTTACTTTTTTCCAGACCTCAATTACTTGGGTTGTTTTTTCGTCACGAGAAAGAAGACCTTTTTCATAATAATCATCAATCACTTTAATCTTTTTCTCTGCTTCAGCAATTAGTTCTGGTTTTTCTTTAGGAACAGTTAGGTCAGTCATACCCCATGTTATTCCTGAACGAGTTGCAAATTCAAATCCCAACTTTTTAATTTTATCCAATGTATCAACTGCGCCAGAACCATAAACATCAATTACTTTATTGATCATTTTTTTAATCGCCTTTGAATCCATTGTTTCATTTTGATATTCAAATCCAACTGGTAAAACATTATTAAAAATTATTCTTCCAGCACTGGTTTCAATAATCTCATCATTAACCCTTACTTTAATTAATGCTTTTATATTTATCTTTTTAAGATTATAAGCAATCAAAACCTCTTCTTTTGAACCAAAAACTCTACCTTCTCCTTGTGCACCGGGAACAATTTTAGTTAAATAATAACAACCTAAAATCATATCCTTTGTTGGAATCATAATTGGGTCTCCAGTTGATGGTTTTAGTAAATTAACAGCCGAAAGGATTCTTTCCTTTGTCTCTGCTTGTGCTTCATCTGACAATGGAACATGGATAGCCATTTGGTCTCCATCAAAATCAGCATTGAAGGCAGTACAAACTAAAGGGTGCAAGCGAATCGCTTCTCCCTCAACTAGTATTGGCTTAAATCCTTGGACACCTAAACGATGAAGTGTTGGAGCTCTGTTTAGTAAAACATATTTTTCCTTAACTATTTCTTCAAGGGCCTCCCAAACTTCATTTGTTTCTTCCTCAATTAATCTTGATGCTCCTCTAACATTAAAAGCAAGCTCTCGTTCTAGTATCTTCTTGATAACAAATGGTTTAAATAATTCTAGAGCCATTTTTTTAGGAACACCACATTCATCTAATTTCAACGTTGGACCAACCACAATTACACTTCTTCCTGAATAGTCAACTCTTTTTCCTAACAAGTTTTGTCTAAATCTTCCATTTTTGCCTTGAAGCATATCAGCCAAACTCTTTAACAATCTTCTGCCACCTGTTGATGCTTGAGTTGTTGTGCTCTTACGCATATTATTATCAATTAAAGCATCAACTGCTTCTTGAAGCATTCTTTTTTCATTTCTAACAATTACGTCAGGAGCATTAATCTCTAATAAGTATTTCAATCTATTATTTCTATTAATTACTCTTCTGTATAAATCATTAAGATCAGATGAAGCATATCTTCCCCCATCTAATTGAACCATCGGTCTTAAATCGGGTGGTAAAACAGGCAAAACATCAATAAACATCCACTCTGGCTTTATTTTAGCGGAAATCATATCTTTAAATATCTTTAATCTTCTTTGGATAATCTTTTTATCCTCAGTTGATTTTTTGGCTTCCATTTCTTTTTCAATTTTAGAAACTTCTTTGTTTAAATCTAATTTTGAAAAAAGATTTTTAATTACTTCCGCTCCTGTTCCCGCCTCAAAAACTTCACCATATTTTAATGAAAGAGCATGATATTCATTTTCATTTAAAACAGCTAATAAAGATATTGAGTCAAGTTCTTGCTTTGCCTTATCTTTTGCTTTTTTCAAATCATTTAGAGCGATCTCTTGCTGTTTTTCATTTTCAATATTTTTCTTAATGTCTTTTGATTTTGATTTAAACTCTTCTTCAATTTCATTTAATATCCCCTTTTTTAAATCATCGTTAACGCTAGTAATAATATATGAAACGAAATAAATAACTTCTTCAATTTTGTGTAATGGAATACCCAAAACCATTCCTATTCTTGATGGAATACCTTTTAGAAACCAGATATGAGAAACAGGCGTAGCTAACTTTATGTGTCCCATTCTCTCTCTTCTTACAGATGATTTAGTTACTTCAACTCCACACCTATCACATATAATTCCTTTGTATCTTATTCTTTTATACTTACCACAATAACACTCATAGTCCTTTGTTGGTCCAAATATCTTTTCGCAAAACAAACCATCTTTTTCGGGCTTTTGAGTTCTGTAATTAATAGTTTCTGGTTTTGTTACTTCCCCGTATGACCATTCAAGGATATCTTGAGGAGAAGCTATTTTGATTTTGATTGATTCTAAATTAGAGACAAACATATTTTTATTTATTTTAATTAATCTTCTTCCTCAATCTTTCCTTTAATTATAACATTTAGAGAAAGAGCTTTAAGTTCTGATAACAATAAATTAAATGATGCAGGAATGTTTGGGCTCTTAATTTTCTCTCCCTTTAAAATTGCTTCGTAAGTAGCGGCCCTTCCAGTAACATCATCTGACTTGATTGTTAACATTTCTTGAAGGGTGTGAGCCGCACCATATCCTTCTAGGGCCCAGACCTCCATTTCTCCAAATCTTTGTCCTCCAAATTGAGCTTTTCCTCCTAATGGCTGTTGGGTGATCAAAGAATAAGGACCAATTGAACGCATATGGATCTTGTCTTCTACCATATGAGCCAACTTCATTACATACATATATCCAACAGTAATCCTTTCTGGGAAAAATTCTCCTGTTTCTGGGTCTACTAGTTTTAACTTTCCATCTTCAGGGTATCCCGCTGCTCTCAATTCTTCTTTTATATCATCTTCAACCGCACCTGATAAAGATGGCGTTTCTGCTAAATAACCCAATTTGCTGACTGCTAGACCAAGGTGTGTTTCTAAAATTTGTCCCAGGTTCATTCTTGAAGCAACTGATAATGGATTAAGAATAATATCTACTGGTCTTCCGTCTTCTAAAAATGGCATTTCTTCTGCTGGCAAAACTTTAGCAATAATACCTTTGTTTCCGTGTCTTCCAGCCAATTTATCTCCAACCTGAATTTTTCTAACCTCTGAAATTCTAATCCTTATCTTTTTAATAACTCCTGGCTCCAATGAATAACCATCTTCTCTTGAAAAAACCTTAACGTCAGTCACCCTTCCCCTTTTTCCATGTTCAGCTCTTAGGGATGTATCCTTAACTTCTTTTGCTTTTTCTCCAAAAATGGCACGAAGCAATCTTTCTTCGGCTGATAAATCAGCTTCTCCTTTAGGAGAAATTTTACCAACTAAAATATCATTAGGACCAACTTCAGCTCCGATTCTAACTATTCCCTCTTCGTCTAAATCTTTTAATCTGTCTTCTCCAACATTGGGAATATCTGATGTAGTTAATTCTGGTCCAAGCTTGGTTTCCCTAACATCACAGAAAAAATCTTCAATGTGAACAGAAGTAAAAACATCTTCTTTAATTAATCTATCTGACAAAACAATCGCATCTTCATAAGTACTTCCTTTCCATGAAATAAAGGCAACCAAAAGATTTCTTCCTAAACTTAATCTTTGTTGGTCAATAGAACCACCCTCAATCAAGGCATCTCCTTTTTTAACCACGTCTCCCTTGTTTACTACTGGTCTTTGATGCATACAAGAATATTGGTTTGTTCTGTCAAAAATTCTAGGATAATATGTTTTGATCTTGCCTGATGTTGTTCCTTTAACTTGAACCTCACTAGCATCAACATAAACAACCTTGCCCGCTTCGCTAGCAACAACTAATTGACCGGAATCCCTAGCAGCCCAGTATTCCATTCCTGTTCCAACAAAAGGTGCCTCGGGATTAACCAATGGAACTGCTTGTCTTTGCATATTTGAACCCATTTGTGCACGATTAGCATCGTCATTTTGTAAAAATGGAATTAGTCCTGTTGAAACAGACACAAACTGTTGAGGTGAAACATCAATATAGTCAATATTTTCTTTTTCTATTTCGCCCGCCTCTCCTTTAATCCTTGCCTCCACCCTATCGTTTTTAATTGCATCTTTTTCATCTAATAGAATACTTGCTGGAGCAATATTATACCTTTCTTCTTCATTAGCATCCATGTAGAATGCTTCATTTGTTAGTTTTTTATTCTTAACCTTAAAATATGGAGTGTCTAAAAAACCATAAGGATTTAATCTTGCATAAAGTGATAAATGAGTTACAAGTCCTACGTTAGGACCCTCTGGTGTTTGAATAGGACAAATTCTTCCATAGTGAGATGGTTGCACATCTCTAACATCAAATCCAGCTCTTTCCCTTGTTAATCCTCCAGGACCAGTTGCAGTTAACCTTCTCTTGTGCTCAATTTCAGACAAAGGATTAACGTTGTCCATAAATTGAGAAAATTGACTTGCTGTAAAGAACTGTGTTACTTGTGCAGAAAAGGGTCTTGGGTTAATTAATTGTGATGGTGCTAGATTTTCAAAATCAAGAGTTGACATTCTATCTTTGATAATTCTAGACATTCTAGCAATACCAACTCTTAACTTACTTGACATTAGTTCTGATATCGTTTTGACCCTTCTGTTACCCAAATGATCAATCACATCAGCCATCGCTCTTGGATCGTTATTCAATCTGATTATTTCTTTCATTACTGCTACGATATCATTAACACTTAAAACCCTGTCTTCTTTGTTTATTTCGTCTTTTGACTTTAAACCAGGAACTCTTGACCACATTTTCCATCTTCCAACCTTAGACATATCATATCTATCAAAGTTAAAGAACATGTTAAAAATTAATTCTTTTGCAGCATCTGGATTAGCCATCTCCCCCGCTCTTAATCTTTGATATATCTCTAAAAGCGCTTCTTCTTGAGAATTAGTAATGTCTTTTTTGATTGTTTCTTCAATATATGAAACCTCACCATTATCAAAACCAGTAAACATTTGTCTAATGTCATCGTCATTAAATCCACCCAGCGCTTTAAGAAGAGTTGTTGCTGGTAATTTTCTTTTTCTGTCTATTTTAACACTAAGAGATCCTGTTGCTTCTGTTTCAAATTCTAACCATGATCCACGATTAGGAATAATTTTAGCAGCGAAACATCTTTTTCCTTTTGTAATGTTTAATGGAAAAAATACTCCTGGTGAACGAGTTAATTGAGATATCACAACTCTTTCTACTCCATTTAAAACAAACGTTCCCTTATCGGTTAATAAAGGAAAGTTTCCAAAAAATATCTCCTGTTCTTGAGATCTTTTTGTCTTTAGATTTTTTAACCTAACTTTCACTCTTAGGGGTGCCTCATATGAATCATTGTTTTCTCTTGCTGCAAAACCAGTTGCATAATTTGGCTTGCCCAATTCATAGTCCAAAAAGTCCAATTCAAATTCTTTGCCTGTATAATCTTTAATCGGAGAAACTTCTCTAAAAAGTTCTTTTAATTCTTCCTCCCAAAATTGTCTCCAACTTTCCTGTTGCATAAAAATTAAACTAGGCAACGGATAAGATATTTTGCTTTTAGCAAAGCTTTTAATTTTAGTTTTCATATGATTTTATTATACTAAATACTAATTGGAAACAAAAAAATACCCTTGTTTTCTATTGGGCTTAAATACTATTTAATTTGAAGATAAGTGTTTTGAAATCAAAATACCAAGTAATTATATTACAAATTACATTTACACTATCATAAATAAATATATTGTCAAGTATTTCCCCTATTGTTAATCTTTAAGGCAACGGACAGAAAAGCCGACTAAACAGTGGTATGGATATTACAGTCTCTTGGATCAGAAAAGTCGTATCCGCTTATTGTTTTTATTATTTTCCTTTATTATCTCATTATTTAAAACGATGTCAACTTTAAGATTCTGTCACAACCATATTCTGTAGTATCCCTAGAGCAATAAAGGTAAAAACAAGATTACTACCACCAGAACTAACCAATGGCAGAGGAAGGCCAATAACCGGTAAAATACCCAAATTCATTCCAATATTAATAATCACTTGAAAGAAGATTGAAATTGAAATACCAATAGCAAACAATCTAGAAAAATTAGATCTTGCATCAAGAGCAACCTTAAGTATTCGCCGAAAAAAGATTGCAAACAAAGACAATAGCGTGGTTACTCCTATTAACCCCATTTCTTCTGCTATCACTGAAAAGATGAAGTCGGTCTTTGGTTCTGGCAAAAATCCATTCTGAACTTGTGAACCATTGCCTATTCCCTTTCCTAAAACTCCACCGGAACCAATTGCGATTAAGGCCTGATTTCTATTCCACCCAGCACCTAAAGGATCTTCTTGGGGATTAACATAACTTATTATCCTTGTTTTTTGATAATCTTCAAAAAGAAAAGACCACATCAAAACAAGAGAGATAATCCCAAATAAGCATAATATGATAAAGTTTTTTAATCTTATCCCCGAAACCATTAAAATACCGACCCAAATTGCTACTATTACCATAACTGAACCAAACTCTGGTTGAAAAAATATCAAAACAGCAGGGATAAAAGCATATATTCCAGAAAGAATAATATGTCTAATTTTATACATTTCAACATGTCTTCTACTAAAGTACTTTGCTAAAACAATAATTAAAGATATTTTCATTAATTCAATCGGGCTAAAACTTATTGGACCAATCATATACCAAGATTTAATTCCCCTTATTTCAGGAGCAAAGAAAAATATCCCGATTAAAAGAATTACCGAAAAGAAATAAAGGGACAGTATAATTGCAGAATTTTCTCTTATTGTCCTGTTATCAAAAAAACTAATAACAATCATTGTTAAAATACCCAGCAAAAGAAAAACTCCTTGCCTATACGCATCAGAAAAATCACCCGAAGAAATACAGGCGCTGTAAATTGCAATTAAACCCATTAATGATAAAAAGATAGCAGAAATTGCTAAAACTAAATCTAACCTTTTGATGTGTCCGAATATATTCATCTAATCATTTTTAAAAACTCTGCTTCATTTATTGTCTTTACTCCAATATCTTTTGCTTTTTCATATTTACTGCCTGGCTTGTCCCCCACTATTAAATAATCTATGTTTTTTGAAACAACACTAGAAACTTCTCCCCCTAATGATATTATTTTTTCTTTAGCCAATTCTCTACTTAAAGATTTCATTGTTCCCGTAATCACAAACCTCTTTCCCGACAATTTGTTGCTTGATTGTTTTTCTAAAAAGTATTTTACACCCTTTCTTTCCATTTCTTTTAAAAAGAATAAATTGTCTTTATCAGAAAACCAGCCAACGATTGATTTAGAAACAATTGGTCCAATATCACTTATACTCTCTAATTCTTCTTTGGTGGTTTTTTTTATTTCTTCAATTGTTTTAAATTTTCTTGATAAATCCTTTGATGTTTTTTGTCCAACATTTCTAATTCCCAGGGAATAAATAAATCTTGAAAATGGAACTTCTTTTCTTCTTTGTATATTTTCTATAATTTTTTGCGCTGATTTTTGAGCAAATCTTTCTAGGGGCAAAATGTCCCCTTCTTTTAAATCAAATAAGTCAGAAGGAACAGAAACAAGGCCCTCTTCAATAAATTTTTCTAATACCTTTGGTCCAACACCATCTATATTAAAAGCCCCTCTTCCAACAAAATGCTTAAACCAACCAATTTTTCTTTTGAAACATTTTGTATTAGGACATCTCCAAACAACCTCTTCTGGTTTTTTAATTAAATTACTTCCGCATGAAGGACAACTATCAATCATTTTGAATGTTTTTTCTTTTCCCGTTCTTAATTCAGGAAAAACTTTACTTACTTCAGGGATAACATCTCCAGCCCTACCAACAACAACAGTATCGCCTATTTTCAGTCCCAACCTTTCAATTTCTTTTTCATTATGAAGCGTGGCTCTTGTAATAGTGACGCCATTTATATTCACTGGTTTTAATATGGCAACAGGTGTCATTGCTCCCGTTCTTCCAACTTGTATTTTAATGTCTTCTACTATTGTTGTTGCTTCTTTTAATGGAAACTTAAGGGCGATGGCTCCTCGTGGTGCCTTGCCAACAATGCCCAGTTTTTTAAAAATATCATTATTGTTAATCAAAACGACGAGTCCATCTATTTCATAAGGAAGGGCATCTCTAGATTTTTGCCAATAAGAATAAAAAGTAAAAACCTCGTCCATATTTTTACACAACTTACTATACTCATTGTTTGTTTTAAATCCAAACTCTTCCAATAATTGGTGCTCTTCTTGATGGGTTTTCTGCCCCATATCAGTTACAATGCTATAAATGTCTGCGTCTAATTTTCTTTCTGCTGTAATTTTAGGATCAAGTTGTCTAATTGACCCAGCGGCTAAATTTCTTGTATTGGCATAAGGGACATCTCTATCCTTGTTTATTCTTTCAAATTCTTTTTTATTAATTATTGCCTCTCCCCTAACAATTAATTCACTAGGATAATTTCCTTTTAATTTAAGAGGAATTGATTCTATTGTTTTAATGTTCTGCGTTACATTTTCTCCAATTAATCCATCTCCCCTTGTAGAGCCAAGAAACAAAACACCATCTTTATAGACAAGCTCAATGGCTAGCCCATCTAGTTTTGGTTCGCAATAATATTCAAAATCAGCATTTAATAATTTCTTATTTCTTTTTTCCCAATTATCCATATCCTCCCTTGAAAAAGCATCGTTAAAAGAATACATTATGTTTTCTCTTTTAACTTTTTCAAAAGATTCCAACGGCTTGCCACCAATTCTTTGAGTTGGAGAATCTTTAGTAACAAATTGAGGGTATTCTTGCTCTAAATCAAAAAGTTCTTTTTTGAGAGAATCAAGGGCTTCGGGAGATATTTCTTCTGTATCTTTTACATGATAAAGATAGCGATGATAGTTTATCAGCTTTTTTAATTTCTCAATTCTCTTTTCAACATTATTTTCGTTCATTAGTAGGAAACCTCTATTCTTCTTTTTGTTCCGTTATATTCTCCTAGAGAACGAATGACCGTCCCTGAATCAAGACACGTTCCTCCGTCAGGAATTTCAATAGTTACCGTATAGGCATAGCCATCTTCTCCAAAAGTATCAGAAAAACCATCACAATTTGTTCCACCGCTTATTGTTTGAATGTTAAACAATGCTCTTTCTATTCCTGAATCAGCAGCATAAAAGGCCTTAATGTTATAATCAGCATTAGAAGCTATTTTGGCTCCGCTTATTATTATGGTAGATAATCCCAAAACAACCGACAAAAGAATGGCCATCATTATGGTTATTAAATATAAAGAAATTCCTCTATTGTTTTTGTTTATCATATATTAAGTCTTCTTTGTGATATTGTTGTTTGGACTGTTAATTCTTTAGAACTTTCTTTGCTCATTGTTATTGCTATTGTTATTTTTGGCTGATGGGTGCTATCATCTCCATTTAAAGAAAAAACTAAATTGCTAACATTAAAAGAGCTTGATGTTATCGGCGTTGGAGTTCCAAGAGAAACGCTTGTTTCATCGCTAGAAATTCTTTCCTTAACTGCATTGCCTTCTAGAATAAACTCTCTGCAAACATATTTACTATTGGCGGCATCGTAAGAAATAAACCTAATACTATTTGTTCCAGTAACATAGTTTGATATTAGACCATTACAATAACCAGTTTCGTCTTTAACCGCCATTCTAATTTTATTAGCCATATAATCAAGCGCATAAGTTGATTGTTCAACTAATTCTTGATTTGCAATAATTCTTGTTTGGGTTCTTATTGAAACAATAAATATATTAATCAAAAGAGTTGATATAATACCAAAAAGAACTATTGATACGAGGGTTTCTATTAGTGTCAAACCTTTATTGTTTTTCATAATTCCCAATTATATATTATTGTTTTTGCCGTCATACTCTTATCTTCCCAATAAACATCAATTCTTATTTCAACTTCATTTTCTGTAATTGTTGCAATAGTGATTCTTCTTTTATAATATGTTCTAACATCGTTAGATGCTGGAACGTCAAGATATTTATAGTGCCCAGAACTATTTTCAATATACAAAACTCTTCCTTCTCCAACCCATGAAGAAAGGGTTGAATCATTGTAACTAGCTTCACAACCAGTATAACAATTTTCTAGTCCATCATCCCATAAATTTGATTGTATTCTATTTGTATCTCTGATATTTTTTACTATTTCTATTCCCTCTTGAACAAGATAAGCCGCAACAAAATTATCCCTTAATTGTTTAGATTGCTCTGAAAAACTTGAAATAACGGAAAAGGTTCCGACAATGCCTGTTGTTATAATAACAACTGATATAAGCATTTCTATTAAAGAAAATCCTTTTAATTTAATCATAATTTTGTTATTTCAATTCTACCAGAATTATTAATTTTTATCATCCTTTTTTGACTTTCATCGCTCGTTAAATGTATTGTAATTGAACCCTCGGAACCATGAGGATAATTTTCAATATATATAGTTGGATCAGGAGGGAAAAAAGAAATACTAAGATTTGATAATAAAACTGCGTCCCTTTTAAGATTTTCTATTTCAACATTGGAAGAAATATCAATCGTTTCTATTATTGAGTCCTCACTATCATAATAAGGAGTAATGTTGTTATTTTCATAAATTGAATAATCATTGCCGGCAACACTAAAGTATACTCCCCATCCATTAATGTCCTCCCCTGTACCCAAACCAGATAAAGATTTTTGCTGAACAATTCTCATATCTTGAGCAATTTTTTGAGCAGTCCTATCTAATTCAAATGATCTATTGCTAGCACCATAATCAATAAAAGTAAGGGTAGACAATACTGCTATCATTGAAATAATTACTAATAATTCTACAAGTGTAAATCCTTTGTTTTTCATTTTTATATTAATGATAAATACCATTGAATAATTTTGTCACCCCAAAAAATAGTTACAAGTGCACCAGATAAAAGAAATGGTGCAAATGGAATTTCCGATTTTAATTTTTTTCTTTGCACTAAAATTAGTACTGTCCCTATTATAGCACCAAATAAAAATCCTAAAAAGAGACCAACTATTACATTCGGCCACTGAAGCAATAATCCAAGAAAGAACGCCAATTTAACATCTCCGAAACCCATTGCTAATCCCTTAGAAAAAAACCAGATTAGAAAGAAAAATAATGATGACCCAAGAGCCGTTGCTAGAATTAATAAAATATCACCGGTTAAAAAAACCCATATTAATGATAAAATAATACCCGAAAAAATAAAACTGTCTGGAATAATATAATATTTTAAATCATAAACAAAAATAATTATAAATATGGCCATTATCGCCCACAAGTAAATCATCTCTAGATTCAAACCAAATTTTAAATAAACAAATGAGAAAAGAATCGCCGTAGACAGCTCTACTAAAAAATACTGAATGGATATTTTGCTACCACAATAGCGACATTTGCCCCTAAGAAGAAGGTAGCTGATCACAGGAAATAAATCCCAAAAACCTAAATTATGCTTGCACTTAGGACAATAAGAATTACCGAAAACAAAACTTTCTTCTTTGTATGTTCTTAAAATAACACAATTAAGAAAGCTCCCTACAATCAATCCCAAAACAAAAATAAAAATAATCATAACATTATTGTATCAAAAAAAACCACCTTGGGAAAGGTGATTTTTATTATTTGCATTGATAATTTTCGTCACACAGATTTGCTACATCAAAATATCCCTCATAATCCATACACCAGAAACTTCCTGACGATAATTCTTTTATAATACAATATTTTGAGTTCGTTTCTCCCTTTTCGTTTATTTTAATTTTAATACTGCTGTTTAACTTGTTCATTATGTTGCTACACAAAATGTGACCGTTACCTATTCCCATAAAATTATTTTCGTCTAGTTTGCAAAAATCAACATCTACTTTTTGATTGCTATTGTTATAAAAACCGTTATCATTCTTAAATGTTTCTGCAATTGTTTTTATTTGCAACATACTATCTCTCACCTTAACATCATCAGGACTTAAAATTACATCTTTTTCTTTTGTTATAAAGAAAAAAATAAAAACAACAAGGGCTATAACCGCTAGTGATGCGACTATTATCTTGATTATTAATAATTTATTTTTATCCATATTTATAATTTATTATTGTGAACAAACTGCATCAGAACATTCCGTAGCAGCAACTTTGCCTGTACTATCCATACATAAAAATCCACCTCCATTTAATGAAACACTCATACAATAAGCTTCAGAAGTTGTAGGAGTTACAGTAACTAATGATCCAGGGGACTGTTCGTTAATGTCAGCTACAAGAAGAGCTGCTTCTGTTGATGCATTAAAACCAACGTAAGTCATCGGTGATTGAGAAATTCTAAAAAGTTCAGCAGAAGACCTTAATTGATCCATGGCTGATCTTATCCTAGCATCTTTAGCGCTATTCTGTGCCCCAGACATTGAAACAACAACTGCTCCTGACAATATACCGATAATAGCAATTACTACCAACAACTCAATTAATGTAAAACCTTTTTTATTCATTATTTTAATTTTATTTATTATTAATTATTAAGGGGCTAAACAAATTCCTGTGGCACCACACGTTCCCGAGCCATTAAAACTTGTATTAGAAACACACCATGATACAACCCCACTTGATCCAACTAGAGTTTTACTTACACACCATGCTGTTCCTTCAAGATCATCATCAATACCAACCACGCGAACAGTACCTCCTTGAGCATTAAGATCAGCTAATAGTGTTGCTATCGCACTATCATCTGTCCACATTGCTGCTTTGTAATATCCTCCCCCAGCACCATATTTGTAAACCTCTACTGCTGTTCTTATCTGTCCCAAACTTGATTTGATTCTAGCGTCTTTGGCGCTTCCTTGAGCTCCAGACATTGAAACAACAACTGTTCCTGATAATATACCAATGATGGCAATTACTACTAACAACTCAATTAATGTAAAACCTTTTTTATTCATATTTTTTTATTATTATTTAATACTTGTACTTACTTGATAAATTGGAAGAAGAACTGCGGCAACTAATAATCCAACCATTAAAGCAAGACCGATAATTAATAATGGTTCAATTATGCTTGAAAGAGAATTAATAAAGTTGTCGGTCTCTCTCTTATAAAATCTTACTACATTTTCTAAAGATGAGTCAAGTTTTCCCGTCTTCTCTCCAACAGAAACCATCTGCACAAGCAAGGGAGACATAATGTCTGGCCTTCTTGATAGAACAACGCTAATACTTTCTCCCTTGACAACATCTGCTTGTGCTTCTAATATCGCCTCCTTGTAAACATTATTTCCTATTAAATTTGCAACAACTTCTAGGGCCTCGTTAATTGTAATTCCTGCCCCAAGAAGAGTAGAGAAGTTTTCAGCAAAACGTGATTGGAATAAACTTTTAAAAAAGTTTCCTAGTACGGGCATATTAATTATTAATCTGTCAAAAAAATCTTTACCAGTTTTAGTTTTGGGAAATTGAACAAAAAACACAATAATTCCTCCCAAAAGAAGCAATGCTAAATACCAATAGTGAACAAAGAAACTTGAAATACCCATAATTATTCTTGTGGCTAATGGTAATTCTGATCCCGCCTCCTGAAGAACCTCAACCAATCCAGGAATAATAAAAATCATAATAACAGCAAAAATTAAAACGAAAACAATTAAAATAATTCCTGGGTAAATCATTGCTCCTGTAACTTTAGATTTTATTTCGTATTCATTTTCTAGATGGCTTGCTACTTTTTGTAAAATACCTGGTAAACTTCCTGAGACCTCTCCAGATCTTATCATATTGACATAAAAGACAGAGAAAATATCAGGATATTTTTTAAGAGCTTTAGATAGTTGTGTTCCCTCTCTAACATCTTTCGCAATTTTATGTATTCTTTCTTTAAAAAAAGCATTTCTTGTTTGATCTCCCAGTGCTTCTATCGCTTCAGCTGGAGGAACGTTTGAATCAATCATGATTGATAGTTGTCTAGAAAAAACTGCCACATCTTTCATTGAAACACCCTCAAAGAAAGTAATTTTTCTTTCCATTACCGGTTTATCCCTTTCAGCAACTTGTTCAACTACTTCTATTGGAAAAAGATTGTCAGAACTTAAGAAACTTAAAACCTCTTCTCTAGATCTTGCATCTATTGTTCCAGATTTTTTATTCCCGTTTATATCTTTTGCCTGATATTGAAATTTCATTATATTATCTTTTTAAGCTCTTTTGGATTATTTGAAAACTTTATCGCTTCTTCTATGCTTATTCTACCCTTTCTTATAGAATCTGCCAAGGATCTGTTCAAAGATATCATACCCAATTCTGAAGAAGTATCTATAACTAAAGGTATTTCATATATCTTATTGTCTCTTATTAAATTTGAAATTGCTGAATTGTTAAAAAGTATTTCACAAGCAGGAACAATTCCCCCGCTATTGTCTGGAATTAATCTTTGAGAAATTATTCCCACCAAAGAACTGGCCAGTTGTGCCCTTATCTGAGCTTGCTGAGCTCCTTCAAAACTATCTACTATTCGATGAATTGTTTGAGCTGCTGAATTTGTATGAAGCGTAGCAAAAACCAAATGGCCTGTCTCTGCAGAAGTAATTGCTGCTGCTATTGTTTCTGGATCTCTCATTTCTCCAACCATAATAATATCTGGATCTTCTCTTAGTGACGATCTTAGGGCTCTTGCAAACGATTTTGTGTCTGAGTGTAATTCTCTTTGACTTACAATTGATTTCTCTTTTTTAAAAACATATTCGACTGGATCTTCTATGGTAATTATATGACAAGATCTACTTCTATTAATTTCATCTAGCATCGCCGCTAAAGTAGAACTTTTACCATGACTAGAGGGACCAACTACCAAAACTAATCCGTGACTATATTCAAAAAACTTTTTAACTCTAACCGGCAAGTTTAATTCTTCAATTGTTTTAATTTTTTCAGGAATTAATCTTAAAGAAGCGCTAACAGTTCCCATCTGATAAAAAATGTTTACCCTAAATCTAGCTCTTTTTTCAAAGTTATAGGAAAAGTCAACCTCTTTTTGTTTAAGAAATTCTTCTGCTTGACTCTCGTTCATTAAGGCAAAACAAAGGCCCTTTGAGTCCTCTGCACTTAATGGTTTTTCTTTTTCAAGAAAAGCAAGCGCTCTATTTATTCTCATGGCAGGACAATGCCCCTCTGAAAAATGAAGGTCCGACGCATTATTTTTTATCGTTAAGTCCAATAATTGTTTTAGATATATTTGATAATCCATTTTAATTTTTTTGTTCTTCGGTAACTCTAAACACTTCTTCTACCGAAATAGTACCATCTAATGCTTTTATCAATGCATCTTGTCTCATTGTTATCATTCCCTGTTTTTTTCCTTCGTTAGCAATGTTAGAAGTTGAATAATCATCAAGAATAACTTTTTCTAGGCCAGTTGTCATTTCAAGAACTTCAAAAATACCTATTCTGCCCTTCTCTCCTTTCATATTACATTTAGGACAACCTTTTGGTTTGTAAACAAACACATCTTTAGGAATTTTAAAATGCGATTTAAATCTTTCGGGAAGATCTTCAAGCTGTCTAATTATTTCTTTCTCTATTTCTTTTGCTGGCCTTACTTTTTCCCTACAGAAAGGACATAGTTTGTGAGCCAATCTTTGACCAATAACAACATTAAGAGTTGCTGGGATAAGGAAAGATTTTACTTTCATATCTATCAATCTTGAAATAGAACCAATAGCGTTGTTAGTGTGTAATGTTGATAAAACCACGTGTCCAGTTAGTGCAGCGTGGGTAACAAGAGCAGCTGAGTCCTCATCTCTTATCTCACCAACCATAATAATATCTGGATCTTGCCTTACAACAGACCTTAATCCTTGTCCAAAATCATAACCAATTTCTGGTCTAATCTGTGATTGATTAACTCCAGGGATAAAATACTCTATCGGATCTTCAAGAGTAACCACGTTCACATCTGGCTCGTTTAATTCTTTAAGAATTGTATATAATGTAGTTGTTTTACCAGAACCAGTAGGACCAGTTGTTAATATCAATCCGAATGGTTTTGATACGGATTTTTTTAATAACGCTAAATTATATTTTGAAAGACCAATTTCTTCGTATGTTTTTAGGTTTTCTGTAGGATCAAGAACCCTGATCACAACCTTTTCTCCTAATTTAGTAGGGAAAGTTGATACCCTAAAATCAATTGACTTGTTGTCTATTTTGGCTCCAAATCTTCCATCTTGAGGAATTCTTGTTTCATCAATTCTTAAATTAGAAAGAATTTTAATTCTAGTAACAATTGATGCATGGGTATGAATTGGTAGAAATAAAGATGAAAAAAGATTTCCATCCATTCTGAAACGAACTCTCATTTGTTTTTCTTCTGGTTCAATGTGAATATCAGAAGCTCCCCCATCAACAGCGTGCCTTAAAATAACTGCCACCATTTTAATAATCGGCGCTTCTTCTGAAAGTTTTTCTGCTTTTGGTTTTTGATCAGCAGAATTAAAATCAATGCCCTCATTACCACTGCCTAATTCTTTTTCTAAATTACTCAACGCCTTGCTTACCTCTTCTTTTATGTCTCTATATTTTTTTAGGAAGTTTTTGAAAGAGTTTTCATTAACGACATAGGTGTTGTATTTAATTTTATTTTGCCTAGCTAAAAAGTTTAAAACTTCTCTTGCTTTTATATCTTCTGGATCAACAAGACCAACATCTAAAACATCGCCGTTCAAAGCAAGTGGAATAATTTTATAGAATCGTGCAGAGTCCTCGGGGACCATTGCTAAAACTTCACTAGTAACCTCTAGTAAATCTATTTTATCAAAATAAGGAAGATTATAAACTGCTGATTTGGCATCATTGATGTCTTTTTCACTAATTATTTTTTTGGAAAATAAAAAGGCCTCTTCGCTCCCCTGAAAGTTGGCGAATTCTTTTTCTATTGCCTGTGCATTTTCTTTTGTTATTTTATTTTTCTCGACAAGTTTTTGTAACAATATCATGTTTTTTTAATTTGAAACACCACTTACCTCATCAAATATAGAAGGGTCTGGTGTAAATACTAATTTAGTAAAAGATTCTGAATTAATAAAGTTAATTAATTCCTCTATTTTTGCTTGCTCCAATGATTGATTGTTTGTTTCTTCTGGTGTTCCTAGGGGGTTACTATTAAAAAAATTATTAAAAACAAACCACCCTCCAAAAGCAATAAAAACTAGCAAAACAAATGGTGCCATTTTTTCTAATGAACTTTTCTTTTTTGTTGGTTTTTCTTGTTCTATGTTTATCATATTTAATAAGAATAAAGGTCCACTGATAAATTGAAATTAAGAAAACCTTCGGGTATTGGACCAGCATAAGTTGATACTGGAAGAACGCTGATGTTTTTAACTGTTATGATCCTTGCCTGATTTTCAATTGTAGATAATAAATTTTTAAATGATTCTTGCGTTCCCAAAAGTGATAAATTAAAAGTTGTTTTTTTAACTGGGCCCTGCAATAAATCCTTGTATTCTTCCTGTGTTTTTAAAATATCAACTGGATTAGAATTTGTTATATTAGAAACTGTTAATCCATTTTGAGATGCAAGATTTCTTAAAAGATGGTGCGCCTTAGGAAAGAAAAAGGGAGAAGATGTAAAGTTTGCTCCTATAATATCTTTCTTGGTTTCCCAACCAGCATTTTTTAATTTTTGAAAACTAGCTTCAGTAAAGGAATAATAATCATTAATGTTTTTTATTTGGCCCTGTAGTGATTCTATTTCGCTATTTTTAAAAATCATTTCTTGATATTTAGGAGAAATTAAATATTGAAAAACACCAAAAATAAGAACAACTATAACACCAGCAATTAATAAATTTATTTGTTTTTGTTCCATACTATCTTAATAATCCTGCTTTAATAATTAAAGAAATATTAAAAGAGGTCTCCCCCGTTTCACTAACAACGATATTTGATAATTCGTAACTTTCTATTGATTGTTCATTTTTTAAAGTTGCTATCTGTTCCATTAAGTTTCTATTGGTGGTTGTTTTACCAAAAACTGAAACATTTCTGATGCTTGAATCTATCTTTAAATTAGAATATACAATTTGAGGATGTTTCCATGCTTCAAAACTTTCAAAAAATTTAGACATTTTAGGAGAATTATCTAAAAGGATTTTAAAATCACTAATAAAAACTTTGGCTGTATTAAGTTCTTTTATATTAGAATTAACTGACGCAGTATTAAGATTAGAAATTTCTGATGTTAGTTTTTGAATTTCCGAATTTTTCTGAGGAACAAATAAAAAAGCAATTAAAAAATATACCATAAAAGAAAGAATCAAAAACAAAATTGGCAGTATCAAAATAATGTTATTTTCTTTTGGTCTTTCTTTTTTAACTGGCCCTATGTCAATTGCCATATATATAAAATTATATCTTATTATTCAAATTTCCTCAATGCTTCGCCTAATGCAATAGCATAATTAGCGTTAATTTCTTTAATTCTATCTCTAAGAGAAGCATTATATTCTATTTTTTCAAATGGTTTTCCCATTTCTACATCAATTTCTCTAAAAGAATTCTTAAAATAATTTAGTAATCCTGGCATTAAAGATGTTCCTCCAGATAAAATAATTTTTGAGATAACGGTTCCCCTTTCTTTTTCAAATCCCTTTATTATCTTATTAATTTTTGATGTTATCCCAAAAACCATTGGTTCTAAAACATCTTTTATTGATACATCACCACCATCTAATATGCCATACTTTCTTTTTACAATTTCCGCTTCACGAACATCAACATCAAAATTTTCAACAATAACACTAGTTAAATCTTTCCCTGCAGTGTCAAAGCTAAAACTCATCTTCATAAATCCATTTTCAACAAGACTCACATTAATACTTTGATATCCCATCTCAACCAAACAAACATTGCCTTCTGGCTCTCCAATTAATAATGATCTCTTTAGGGCCATCGCTTCTGCCTCTAGCGACTCTAAAATAATTCCTGATCTTTCTGCTATTTCCCTATACTGACCTATAACAATTTTAGGAACAGCCATAACTAAAACTTCATTTTTTAATTCTTTATCAACTGTTTTGTTGGGGTTCGCAAGTTGCCAATCTAAAACAACTTCTGAGAGAGGCAAAGGAATATACTTTCTTGCTTCAAACCCTATCGCCCCTTCAATTTCTTTTTTAGACATTGGAGGCATTTCAAAAGAAGAAAAGAATGTTGCAAAATCAGGCAATGAAAATGTTGCCTTTTTGTAATTAATTTGAGAATCCTCAATTAGTATCCCCAGGGCTCTTGATATGTTTTCGATGTCTGGATTTAAAGTATTTTTATCAAAAGATCTAAAAAAGTCCCTGCAAGCAAAATCTAAATTTAATTCTGCATAATTCTCTAAAGCAAAGCCATTCTTTTTTTTAGAAATTTCTACAATTTTAATACTCTTAGTTCCAATGTCTATTCCGAAACCATTTGAATTTTTTTTATTTCCAAAAATCATGTTAAAATAATTATATCATCTAATATTTTCTTGGCAAGTATATAATAACATATTTTTAAAAATGAAAAAACTATTAGATTTACTTTTTCCAAAGGAATGTATCAATTGCAAAAGAGAGGGCTCCTTTTTGTGCGAGGATTGCTTATCTTTAATTGAAGTAAATCATTTTCAGTATTGCCTTTGTGAGAAATTAGAGAAAAAAAATAAATGCAATAATTGTAAAAATAGAAGTTTAGATAAATTGTTTTCGGCAACATCTTTTGAGAATAAAATTGTTAAAAATATAATTAACAAATTAAAAAACTCTCGCATAAAAGAACTTTCTATTCCTCTTGCTTATTTAATAATTAAACATCTGCAAATAATTGATTGCCAAATTGATAATGACTTTTTTTTAGCTAGCGTTCCAATATCAAATAAAGATAAAAGGATAAGGGGCTTCAATCAATCAGAAGAAATAGCAAGAATAATTTCTGAAGCAACAAAGATTCCCCTACTTAACTGCATAGAGAGAAAAAAAGAAAATCTTTTTTGTGTAATAGAAAATGTTAAAAACAAAAAAATCATCGTTATTGATGATGTCTATATTACTGGATCAACTATGGAAGAAGTGTCAAAAAAATTGAAAGAGGCACAAGCAAGCACTGTTTGGGGAGTAACGGCCACAAGACAAATAGTTGACCTTTAGGGTTATTTTGTATAGAATGGCCTCATCAATGGAGAGGTGCCAGAGTGGTCGAATGGGGCACCCTGCTAAGGTGTTAGCTGTGAAAACGGCTCGAGGGTTCGAATCCCTCCCTCTCCGCCAAGACAATTTATTA
>JBAZIG010000002.1:48437-79231 GCA_041651955.1 Minisyncoccota bacterium
CGGGTACTTAACCCGACTACACCGCCACAAAAATTATGAAATACAAAGATAGGATATATGGAAAAGTAGAAATAAATGAACCTGTAATTTTAGATTTGATTAATTGCTCTACTCTACAAAGATTAAAAGAAATTGATCAAGCTGGATATTTTGAGGTATATTTTCCCAAAACTAGTTTCTCTCGTTTTGAACACTCAATAGGTGTTTTTTTACTTTTAAAGTCATATAACGCTCCAATAGAAGAGCAAATAGCTGGACTAATTCACGATGTTTCTCATTCTGCTTTTTCACATTGCATAGATTATGTACTAGATTCTGGATCAGAAGAAGAGCAATATCATCAAGATAATATCTTTAATAGTTTTGTCAAAAAATCAGAAATACCAGATATACTTAAAAAGCATAATATTGATTTAGATTATATTCTTAATGATAATAATTTTCCACTTAAAGAAAGAGATCTTCCAGATTTATGTGCAGATAGAATTGATTACTCAATTAGAACATCAATAATTTTTAATGAAATTAAAGATGGAAAATATTTTCTTAATAATTTAGAAACCAAAGATAATCATTGGTTCTTTAAGAGCGAAAAATCCGGCGAAGATTTCGCTAAATTATTCTTAAAAATTAATTCTGATTATTTTGCAGGGCTTCCCTCTGCTGTTATGTTTTGGACAGTTGGAAAATATCTTCGTTATGCAATATCAAAAGGATATATTTCAGAAAAAGATTTATACACAACAGACAAAAAGGTTCTAAATAAAATATCCAAATACCTTAAAAATGATGCTGAGTTAAAATTACTTTTTGATCGCATGAATAATAAAATTAGTTTTGAAAATAATCCTAACAATTATGAAGGAAAGGTTTCTTGTAAATCAAGAGTAGTTGATCCTCTGTGTTGGCATGGCAATAAAATAAAAAGGGTCTCAGAAATAAAGACGGAATGGAAAGAAATAATTGAGAGAGAGTCAAAACCAAAGGGATACTTTTTAAAGTTTGAAAGATAAAAAAAACAGGTTATTATTCATAACCTGTTATTCATATTAATCGTTTCTTCCCAACTCTTTAGCTATTACATATCTTTGGTATGCTTCTTCATACTTTGAAAATAATAGTGCCTTAGGATATTCAACGTTTAATCCAGCCGCAACTCCCCCGCCAATACCACCATAAATTAATTCTTCGGGAGTATTTTGATAAAGTTGATTTCTCGTACTTCCTGCTTCGCGCTCTTTAATGTAAATCATTACACCCTCGCTAAACTCTGTTTCTTTTGCTTCTTTAGCAAACTTCTTAATGCTATCTGCTGGAACACTAACTAAATCTTTGGCCTGTTCTGGCAAAAAACTACTAGCAATATCTCCCACTATATCAGCATATTTTTCTTCAATCTTTTCAATTTTATCATCTTGAAGTGTTCTAAAAACTTCTCTCCCTACTTCTCTTTGAAGTTCTTTGTCTTTATCAACTAATTTTGTTTTAAAGAAGAAGTCCCATATTTTATCTGGCAATTCTTTCGCTTTTTCTATGGTCGATGTAAGTATATTGTTTGTCGCAGCTCTTCCATAAGTATCATAATAATTTTTGCCGTCTCTTGTGTACTTTTCTTGACCATAACTATCAACAAACTTTATTATCTTCTCTCCTTTTGATGTATACATTACTTCATACTCATTGGGCAAAAGCACCTTATCAACAATACATTCCTTACCATTCCATTTTTCATCAATTTCACATTTATATTCTTCCTCTTCTTCGTTTTCTTGATTCAAGAAAGGTATTTCTATTTTAGGAATAACAATTTCAGGAATTTTAATTTCAGGAATATTAATGTTTTCAATAATGTTATCTATATTTATTTGAGGAAGGCCCTTTTGTTCTCCCGAAAAAGAAGACACTTGAACATCAACCTTAGCACATTTTGCTGGTATGTTAGATCTTTCAAGACAGGTTGTTAGACAAAAATTAGGAACTCCCCCATTATACTTGCCGGTTATCTGACATTTGTGGCCCCTTTGGATATATTCTAAACACTCGGGATCACTAATTTTGTTGTTATCAACCATAATAATGCACTCATAGCCAGAAGGTTCTTGATTAAACATTCCTTTAATGTCATCCCAAAAACTAGCACTAGCAGAAGATGTGCCTAAAAACAATATTGATAGAGATAATAATGTTATTTTTTTAATCATATGTATTATTATATACAATTAAAAATAACAAATCAATGCGGAGGGAGAGGGATTCGAACCCCCGGTGAGTTGCCCCACAGTAGTTTTCAAGACTACCCCATTCGGCCGCTCTGGCATCCCTCCGTATGGTGAAATGGTATAACAAAAAGAGTGTATTGTCAATTTCGATGAAATCCTAAATCTGCTGGATTGCTGCCCCCTGAAATGTGTAACATTACCCCCCCGTTCTTTTCAAAATCATATCTTAATTTTTGAACTTCTTTAGCCAATTTTCTTGTTTCTTCTGATATTTCTTTTTTAATATGTCCTTTTGACCAATAATCAAGAATTAAATTACTATCTCCAAAAATCTTTTTGCAACCCTTCTTAAGAGCAATCTCAAGAGCAAATTTACAGGCAAGCAGTTCTCCAAAATTATTTGTCACGCTTTCCTTTATTAAATAATTACCCCTTTGATTAATACCATCTTTAAGTAATGTTTTACCATTTTTATCAGTAACGCTTACTTCAACTCCCATACCAAGACCTGTTCCTGCATCAAAATATATACCATCAACTGAAGCAGTATTTTTAAGAGAATAATCAGCTCCCATTTGAAGCCATCTTTGCGCTTGATCTTTACTTTCAAAACTTTTGTATTTTGCACTCATGCCCGAAACAATCCTTTGACACTCGTCCCAAGAATTAACTATCCCCTCTTTTCCATCCATTGAATATGCATAATATTTTTGTTTTGCCATATGAACATCTTACAACAAAAAGAGAAAAGAGAAAAGTTGCAATTGTAAAAGAAGCCCACATTATATATAATATATTTAATAAGTCCTTATAGTTCAATGGATAGAATATAAGCTTGCGGAGCTTAAGATAGAGGTTCGACTCCTCTTAAGGACACCTTAATAATAAATAAAAAATATGATTAAAATATCAAAAATTTTATCAATTATAATAGTTTGTTTTTTTGCTGTTTTTATACTAGAAGGATTTGGCCCTGATTTTAATTTTATGGATTCACTTTCTCACCTAGTATTAACATTAGCAATTATAGGAATAACAGTTCTAGCATGGAAAAAGCCCCATATCGGTGGCTGGATCTTTATTCTTTTAGGAGGACTATATTTGATAGACAATTTTAATTCTCATTATTCAAGTTTAATTATTTTTGCAGGACTTCCAATTTTAACAGGAATTCTCTTTTTAGTTAAAAAATGAATTTCACCACTCCGGTTGAGAACATTTCTGGTGTTGGTAGCGCCTATCAAAAAAGATTGAGTAAACTAAAAATCAAAACTTTGGGTGATTTTTTGTATAATTTTCCAAGGGACTATAAGGACTTTTCTAAAATATCAAAAATCAAAGACATAAAAATAAATGAAATAAATAGTATTTCAGGAAAAGTGATTGAAATTAAAGAAGAAAAAAGTCGTTACAAAAAAATGTCTTTGGTAAACGCCCTAATTGAAGATGATACTGCTTCTATAGAAGTAATATGGTTTAACCAGCCATACATGACTAAATCAATAAAGGTTGGTGATGAAGTAATGCTTTCTGGTAAAATTAATATAAGCAGATATAGTGTTCAGATGGTCTCTCCTGTTGTTGAAAAAATATCATCAAAAGAAACTATTCACACGGGAAGAATTGTTCCTATTTATTCTGAAACAAAAGGAATAACTTCAAAATGGATTAGGTATGTCTTAAGGCCAATTATAGATAAAATAAAAAATAAAATACCAGAAACTTTACCAGAGGAAATAATTAAAAAATATAATTTATTAGCCCTTGGCGAAGCAATAGAAAAAATACACTTTCCCCAAAAAACAATTGATGCTGTTAACGCTCAAAGA
Source organism: Minisyncoccota bacterium (assembly GCA_041651955.1). Taxonomy (GTDB): domain Bacteria; phylum Patescibacteriota; class Minisyncoccia; order Minisyncoccales; family Minisyncoccaceae; genus UBA2558. The sequence goes on from JBAZIG010000002.1 coordinate 52,486, forward strand.
AGATTTGTTTTTGAACAATTATTTTTAATATCTCTTTTAAATTTAAAAAAGAGAGAAGAACTAAGAAAAGAACAAGCCCCAGTAATACCAATAAACTTACCAGTAATCAAAAGATTTATTAATTCCCTTCTCTTTGATCTTACTCCCGCCCAAAAAAAATGTTCCTGGCAAATAATGAAAGATATGGAAAGAAATTTTCCAATGAACCGATTGCTTCAAGGCGATGTTGGTTCAGGAAAAACAGTTGTGAGTGCTATCGCTGCAATTAACGCAGTCAAAGCAAAAAAACAAGTTGTTTTAATGGCTCCAACGGAGATATTAACAAAACAACACTTCAAGACCTTTTTTAATCTCCTTAAAAATTTCAATGTTAATATCGGGCTTTTGACAGGAAAAGAAGATCTTTATTATTCAAAAAAATTAAAATCGGACACTATTGAAATATCAAGAAAAAAACTTCTGGAAAAAACAAGTAAAGGTGAAATTGATATTCTAATTGGAACTCAAGCATTAATTACTCAAACAAAAACAAAAGAAAATAAGGTAAAGTTTAATAATTTAGGATTAATTATAATTGATGAACAACACCGTTTTGGAGTCAAACAAAGAGCGGCATTATCTCCTAAAAATGAAATCGCTCACCTGCTATCAATGACAGCCACCCCCATTCCCCGAACATTAACTCTAACAATTTGGGGCGATCTTGATTTGTCGGTAATTGACACTCTTCCCAAGGGAAGAAAGAAAATAAAAACAGAAATTATTGAAGAAGAAGAAAAAGCATATTCTCTAATTAGAAAAGAAATAAAAGAAGGAAAACAAGCATTTGTAATTTGTCCGAGAATTGAATCAGACGAAGATAATACATCATCTTTAAAATCAGTAATTGAAGAATATGAAAAACTCTCAAAAGATATTTTTCCAAAATTAAAAATAGAAATGCTTCACGGAAAAATGAAACCAAAAGACAAAGAAAAAATAATGAAAAACTTTAAGAATAAGAAGTTTGATATACTTGTTTCTACTTCTGTTGTTGAGGTAGGAATAGATATCCCCAATGCAACTATTATGATGATTGAGGGTGCTGATAGGTTCGGACTATCTCAATTGCATCAATTTAGGGGTCGGGTCGGAAGAAGTGATCACCAATCATATTGTTTTTTACTTACACAATCAAAAAGCAGAACGACTCTTGAAAGAATGCGCGCTATGACAAAATATGATAGTGGGTTTAAGCTTTCGGAAATTGATCTAAAATTAAGGGGTCCAGGCGATTTTATGGGTAAAAGACAATGGGGCATGCCTGACTTTGTAATGTCATCTCTGAATAATTTAGAGATTATTAGAGATGCTAGAAGAGCATCTGAAGATGTTTATCCTATATCAAACGAAAGATTAAAAAAACGCCTTGAAGCGTTTGAAGAAAAACTACACTTAGAATAATTATTTTCTAACTTTTGGAGTTACCCAAAATCCCATATACTTTCCGAAAAGCCAGTGCATTTGAGCATGAAGAGCTGGTAAAGCACTAAAAAACATCATTACAAAAGGTATCATTACCCACTCAACAACAACTATTATGCTTTTTGATTTTCCATAATTAGCTGGTTTTGGTGGAAGCAATAACATGCTTACCCAAATTGATATGACAAGACAAGACATTGTAACAGTCAAAATTAATCCAGTTACTTTGGGCAAATTATATGACAAAAGCGATTTTGAAAATTCTGGACCACCGATTAATAATGGTAACCAACCCAAAGCAAAAATTAAAATTGCAGATACGGCCCAAGAAATATGACCCTCTATCAAATCAAAACCCATTGATAGTTTTTTTCTTAATGGCACCTTTTTATTCTTCATTGAAGCAAAAACAAAGAAAGGAACTTCCCCTACTCCATAGGCCCACCTCTTTTGTTGTTTATATATATTTTTAAGGGTTGTTTTTAGATTCTCTGCACAGTTAGCGTCCATTGATATTGGATAATAAATTGGCTCAACTCTATAATCGCCATCGTATTCAAAAAAACATTGCCAAAATATCCTTGAATCATCAGAAACAACATTTCTTTGTTTGAAACCAACATCAACTAATGTTTTAAATGGCATTGAATGAGAAGAAAAAGTAACTAATTTGTCGGGTCTTTCTTGATTCATAGTATGCCAAAAGGAAGACGCAAAAGAAAAAACTCTTGATATTGATGGCGTTTGCCATATATTGTTTAAATACAGCGGAATTGGCTGAAAACTTGCTCTTAGGGGGTTTTTAACTGTTAAATAGTAATAGGTTAAACAACTAAAGTATTTTGGATAGACACAAGCATCTATATCAAAAGAAGATACTATAATGTTTTCATAGGGAATCTTTAATTCATCAATCAATTTCTTTGCTTCTTTTGATGCCCATGCATCATTAGCTCCATGGCCAGCAATTTCTCCAGCGATATCACTTGGATGAAAAGTAATTAAAAATTTAAAAAATTTATCTCCATAGTCCCTTTTAACTTCGGAAGAAATTATTTCTGCATTTTCCCTATCAGCTTCTTCGCAAGCAAAAACGACTATCATTTTTTCTTTTGGGTAATCGTTCTTTACTAAACAATTCATTGTTGTTTTAACAACTTCAATCGGCTCTCTAAAGGTTGGCAATATAACTAAATGGTAAATGTCTTTATAAGATTCAATGTTAATTCCATTTTGAGGTCTTTCTAATTCTTCTAATTTTTTAAGCCAACTCTCTTTTTCATTTTTTTTCATTTTAGAATAACCGTCCTTTAGATAAAAAGCGAAATAAATTGTTCGCAACAAAAAATAAATATCATAAATGATAATAAAAAAAGCTACTAATATAGGAAGCTTCCAAGAAAAAAGAACTGCCAAAAAAAGTATTAGCAGGCTTGTTATTCCAATAATCATCTCTAAGAATCTATATATTCTTCTTTCTTTGGGATTTTCTAAATCCGTAGCCCTACCAATCTTTAGATAATATTTTTCATTCATTGTGACCCTACAGGGAATCGAACCCTGATTACCAGATTGAAAATCTGGTGTCCTAACCGTTAGACGATAGGGCCTTCAATAAAGTATATATAACAAAAAAACAGCAAAAAGACAAGATTAAAACTCAATCCTTTCTCCTGGGTCAATTTTTTTCTTTTTTGTTTCTTTTACTTCTTTAAGCATTTCTCTTAAACCTTCAACATCAATCTTATCTTCCTTTTTTTCCTTTTTGGGAGGAATAAATGACTTTGCTGTTTTTTCCAAGCTCACTTCTCTTGGTTTGACGAGACATTCCCTGCAATAAACTGGTCTTTTATTATCTGGCTCAAAAGGAACTTTTACTTTCTTACCGCAAAGCTCACACTGTGAATCATATAACACTTCTTTCTTTTTGGGCTTTTCTTCAACTCCGCCTGTGTATTTTGATATCTCCTCTTCAATAATTTCTTTGTTTTTTCCGTATTTCTTTCTTGATGATTCAATAATTTCCTTTTCGTATTCTTTTTCAAAAATAGCTGGTGATAGTGTTTCAGCTGAAAAGGGCTTTGAAGTTAAACCATCAATCATTAGTTTAACATATATATTTTGTCTAGATAAATTAACCAAATCAGTGGAGTAAAATTCAGGAGAAAATTCTTTTTCTAAAAACTCTCCGTCTTCGGCACCAACCCTAAAGGTAATCATTGTGCCAACGTTTCCAAAAACCGCCTCTCTTACTTTATCTTCCATTTGTCCAATATATTGGTGAGCTAAAATTAAAGATAATCTATATTTTCTTGCTTCTGATAAAATGTTAGCAAATGATTCGGTTGAAAAATTCTGGAATTCATCAATGTATAAAGCAAAGTCATTTCTTTCATTTTCAGGAATATCAACCCTAGACATTGCTGCTAATTGAAGTTTAGTAACAAGCAATGCCCCCAACAACCTAGAAGCATCCTCCCCTATTCTTCCCTTAGAAAGATTAACAATCATAATTTTTTTCTCGTCCATTATGCGCCTAATATCAATAGTAGATTTTTTTTGACCAACAATGTTTCTTATTAGAGGACTAGAAATGAATTGCCCTATTTTGTTTTGGATAGCTGCGGTTGCTTCTGTTTCATATCTTTGAGAATACCTACTAAATTCTTTTGTCCAAAAGGCCTTAACAACTGGATCATGGACATCTTTAAGAACTTCTTTTCTCCATTCAGGATCGGATAACAATCTATTAATTCCAAGTAAAGTTGATCCCTTGATTTCAAGTAGTGCCAAAACAGCGTTATTTAAAATATATTCCATTCTAGAAGACCAAACATCGGGCCATATTTTTTTAAAAACACCCATTAGCCCTCCGGCAATTAGATGCCTATAATCTGGTTTGACTTCTTCCATTATATTAAAAGCAATCGGCATATTTATGTCAGAAGGATTAAAATAGATTACATCTTTGATTCTTTCTTCGGGAACAAATTTAAGCAGTTCTTCTGATGCTTCTCCATGGGGATCAATAAAGCCAACTCCATTTCCATTTTGAATGTCTTGAATGGCCATATTCTTTAACATTTCTGTTTTTCCCATTCCTGTTTTTCCAATAACATAAACATGGCGCCTTCTGTCGTCAAATTTAATTCCAAACTTTTTTTGCTCTCCCCTAAAGTTTGTTTTACCAAAAAATATAATATCTTTATTCATAATAATTTTAATCTTCTACTGGTAATGTTGATGGAGGAGCTCCCTTCTTCATTTCTAACCTCTCAAGAGCTGAACTAGGAACAGCATCTTTGCCTGGGAAATGATAAATTGTTGCTAATTCTTCAGTACTAAAAGCATTTACTGCGCCATCTACTGGATAGGGATCAAACGATGGACTTCTTCCCCTATACTTGTCTAAAATATCTCTTTTTCTTAAATATAATCTTCTCGCTGAAAAAACATCAGGCGATTGTATTTTTGTTGTCACCTCACCCCATGGTTTTAAATTGTTAAGATTTTGAGTTGCAAATTGAGAAAAGAAACTTACACCAAAACCTTTAGCCCCACTAAAAAAAACATCTCTTTTTGCTAAATAAATATATCTAATATAACCCTGAAAACATGGCTTTGAGGTTTTCTTTTCAATGGCCGCAACGATATCTCTTTCTCCGGGGGTTAGTTTCATTTCTGGAGGTAAAATTGATTCTTCTTCTTTAGGAGTTTCTGCCATTTTTCCAGTAAAAATAACATTAAAAAAATCTTCTATTAAAGAAACGGACTTTCCTTTTTTAGCTTTACTTACTATCTTTTTAACCTCTCCCTTCCCTCTTTCAACATAATTGTTTTCTTTGGGAGAAATAGGCCACATTGCTAATTGTATCCACATTTGTTCTCCTTTACCAGTTCTTGATATCATTTCAAATAGTGATGATAAAGGATCAATTCTTTTTTCTTCACTAGGACTGTCAGGTCTTTCCTCAAAAAATTGTTCGTATGTTTTGATTGGATAAATATCGGGTTTAACTAATTCAAAATCAGTTCCCCATAAATCCCATTCGCTATTGGGAATATCCATAGGAACTTGTTTTGTGTAATCAGGAACTTCAATTATTTCAACTTCTGGATATTGAGAGTATATTGCTGATTCAATAAGTTTTCTATTGCTCCTGGGTATTCTAATAAAAAAATGTGGAACCCCTTCTATCCCAGCTATTTCAAACGAAGTGCTAAGAATAATTTTTCCCTCAAAATATGATGCCCTCCAGTCCTTGGGCGGATCATAACTTCCCCAAATAGAATTCATCACATTTTCCATTGCTTTTATGGGCCTAGTTAATTCATGAGGTATTTTTATTTCTAAAACAATTGGCTCTTTTGTTTTATCGCTCGCCCAGGACACGGCCATATATACAGTAAAATAGAACTTCAATTGAGGATAAAGCAAAAAAGGAGGAACTATCCACCAGAATTGAATTATGAGGGCTTTTAATATCAAAAAGTAGATTGCTACCTTTTCTATTATTAATGCCATTTCTAACATTTTTATGCTTCTTTTATTTTATACTTTCCCTCTTCGTCTCTTTTAAAGAATTTTTTGTTTTGAAGGTTAAGCAAAATAGTAGATTCTTTAACCATTCTTTGATTTAAAACAGAATTAATTATTTCTTCCTTTGGCATAGCATCGCCAGAAACACTCAAGACCTGATATATCACATCTCTTACTTGTCCTGGATTATATCCCCAATCTTTTAAAGCATAATATCCCCTGCCAACTAAAACAAAATTCTTATTTCTAATTAATTCGTTGTGAATTGTTTGAGGATGAAGATTTCTTTTTTGAGGAAGATTACTAATCATTTCCGCTACTTCTTTAAAGTGTATTGGCTTTTTTTGTTGGTTTAAAATCAATTTGATTTTATCTTTTACGGTTTTAGGATTAACTTCTGGCCAAGAGCTTAGTCCCATTTTTTTACCATCATAGGTTTTTAAAACATCTTTTGATATTTCTAATTCTATAGGAAAGTTTTTAATTTCTCTTGGGCAACCAACTTCTTTCAATTCTTTAATTGTTTTTTTAATAATTTCTTTTGCTCTTAAGGTGCTTTCTTTGTTTAGCGACCAAAAAGAATAAAAGTTGTCATTTTCTTTTTCTCTTATAATTTTGTTTGTTAAAGAAATTAAAAATATAGAATAGTTTTTGTTTTCTTTATTTATATTATCTTCTTTTACCACTCCTCCATATTTTTGCAACTCTTTTTGATAAAAAGCGATTATTTCATTATATTCTTTACTTGATTCAGCAATTTTTTTTGATTTTTTAATTCCGTCATTTTCAATTTGCCTTACCCTTTCCCTTGTAATTTTAAAACTTTTTCCAATTGATTCTAGTGTTTCTGGTTTTGAATTTTTTCCCAAAGCAAATCTGCGCAAGATCACTTCTCTCGTTCTTTCAGGAAGCTCTTTTAATATATTTTGTGATATTATTTTAGAGTTCATGATTTTTTCTTTTTATTTCTATAATTATTCCAAGAAACCAATAATGGACTTGACAAAAACATTGATGAGAAAAATCCAATAAAAATACCTATTCCCATAACCAAGGTAAAGTATTTTAAGCTCTCTTCATTAACAAAGAAATAATATAAAGGAATTAAAACAAGTAAAACCGTAAAAGAAGTATTAAAACAGCGGACAAATGTTTCATTCAAACTTTTATTAACTATTTCAGAATATGAAAGTTTAAATTCTGTTTTAAGGTTTTCTCTAATCCTGTCAAATATAACGATGTTGTTGTTAATTGAATAGCCAAGAATTGTTAAGAGAGCAGTAATAACGGGCACATTAATCTGTATATCATAATAGTGTCCCAAAAATGCTAAAATACCCAATGGAATAATTAAATCATGGAAAAGCATTAGTGTTGAAGATATTCCATATTGAATTGAGCTTATTGGCTTACTTACACTATTAAAAGCAAGAGCAATATATAAAAGCATCGCGATTAGAGCCCCTCCAATTACGGCTAGAGTTTTATCTTTTAATTCCTTTCCCACAACAGGACTAATTGTCTCAACCGATGTATCAAATTCTCCTGGTAAGACATTTAATACCGCAGAAAAAACTTCGCTTGATATGTCTTTTTCTTTTATTTTCAAAGTAAAATCTTTTTCTCCTAATGATTGTATCTGGGCACCTGAAATTTCATTAATTCCAGAAACGGCATTTCTTATCTCATCTATTTGAGGTCTTTCTCCAACATAACTTATTGTAATCATACTGCCCCCCTCAAAATCAATTCCCAAATTAAGACCGAAAGAAAACAAAGAATAGACACTTAATCCAACTGCTATTAATGCTACTGCGAAATATAATTTTGAATATTTTATAAAATTCATGACCATAACCATTTAATTTTTCCTAATCTACTTTTAGCGGCAACTTGAATAAACAACCTTGAAATAACCATTGCTGAAAAAATACTAATTATTATTCCTAATATCAATGCAAAAGCAAAGGCCTTAATAAAACTTGTTCCTAAAAAGTATAATATAAAAGCAACAATTAATGTGGTAAAGTTACCATCTCTAATTGAAGGCCATGCACGATTAAATCCATTTTCCGCACTCAATAAAGTATCTTTATTTTGTTTTAATTCTTCTCTCATTCTTGAAAAAATCAATATATTAGCATCAACCGCCATACCAACTGACAAAACGATACCCCCTATTCCAGCCAAGGTTAGGGTTACTGGAATTAATTTAATTAGAGCCAACAAAATCATACAATAGATAATTAGTGATATAGAAGCAAGCAATCCTGGAATTTTGTAAATTAGAATTAAAAAGATAATAATTGCTATTAATCCATATATTCCTGCCAAGACAGCATTATTTAATGATATTTCACCAAGGGTTGGTCCAACTTTTTTTTGAACAATTGGTTCCCCTAATGGAACAGGCAATGATCCTTGATTTAATCTCTGGACAATAAGCTTAGCAACATTAATATCGGTCTGTCCTGTAATAATTGCTTTTCCTCCTCCTATTTTTTCTTCAACTCTGGGAGCATAAACACTTCCATCTTCCATTTCAATGATTGATTCACCATCTAAATAAATTGCTATTGTTTTGCCGATGTTCCTTTCTGTAATTTCTTCAAACAACTTTGTTCCCTCTGCATCAAACTGAAGCTCAATAACAGGAGCATAAGTTGTTTCATTAAATGATAATTGTGCCTTGTCTAAATATCTTCCTGTTAATTCTGTTTTTTGATAGAAATTTTCAAATGCAACTTGCCAATCTTCAACCTCTTGCATCTTTTCAAAAGTTAACCCTTGAAGCTCTTGTCTTTTTTGATTAATTTTTTCTATATCTTCTGCTGAGCGCTCTTCTGCAAATTCCAACAAGGGTGTTTCCCCTATCCAAGCAATTGCGTTTTCAATACTTTCCATTCCTGGCAAGTCAACTGCAATCCTATCGGAACCATATATCTGTATAACTGGCTCTGTTACACCAAAGATATTAACCCTTCTTTCAATAACATCTTTTAATCCTTCCATCACATTGTCTTTTTCTTTTTCATCAACTTGACTCAAATCAGCCTCATATTGCAAATGAACTCCACCCTTTAAATCAAGACCCAATCTAAACTCAGTTTCTGGGAAGTGCAAGAAGCTTAAATTATATTTATCAACTAAATCATTATATGCTTTAGGATAACAAAAAAGCCCAACAACGATGGATAAAACTAACACTGAAAACAAGTAAAATATCGTTTTTTTTGTACTCATAATGTAAATATAATATAACTTGAAAAAGCATTTTAGTCAAGTTGCATCATCGCTAATTTTAACCTACAATAATAATTAATATGATTGTCTTATCAATAGAAACAAGTTGTGACGATACAGCCATAAGCATAATTAAGGCCAGAAACTCAAAAAAAATAGATTATGCTAATTTTGAAGTACTTTCTAATTTAACAGCATCGCAAATAGAGGCCCATAAACCATACGGCGGAGTATTCCCTGCTGTTGCCAAAAGAGAACATCAAGCAACTCTCATTCCCCTACTAATTAAGGCCCTCAAAAAAGCAAACTTACTTAAAGAAAGCAAAAAAATAGAAAGCAAAAAAATATCAAGAATCAAAAAAAGATTAGAAAAAAATAAGGAGCTTTTTTTACAACTAAAAGAATTCTTAGTGAATTACCAATTAAAGGATATTAATAAAATTGCGGTAACAGTCGGACCGGGACTTGAGCCATGTCTTTATACGGGAATTAATTTAGCAAAATCATTATCGTATTATTACAATATCCCTACATTGGGGGTCAATCATTTAGAGGGACATATATTATCTAGTTTTTTAACACCTAATGAAAAATTAGAATTTCCTGCAATTGCTTTAATCGTTTCAGGAGGAAACACGCAATTAATATATTTTGAAAAAATAGGAAAATATAAAATAATTGGTGAAACAAGAGATGATGCTGCGGGAGAATGCTTTGATAAAACAGCAAGAATACTAGGACTTGATTATCCAGGAGGCCCTCAAATAGCTAAAAAAGCAAAAGAGTGTAATACCAATAAATATAAGATTGTCCTACCTCGACCGATGATTAATGATAAAAATTATGATTTTAGTTTTTCGGGACTTAAAACAGCCGTTCTTTATCACTCTAAAAAAAATAAAATAACTGATGACTACATCAAAGAGATGTCTTATCAGATAGAATCTTCAATAGTAGATGTGCTGGTTAAAAAAACCTTAAAAGCAGTTGACGAATACAAAGCAAAATCATTGCTTTTGGGAGGGGGCGTTTCTGCAAATCAAAAACTAATTAAAGAATTTAAGAAAAGAACAAAGATAAAATTATTTATTCCCCACAAAAATAATACGGGAGACAATGCTCTGATGATCGGCTTGGTTTCAATATGCTCTCCAAATGTTAGAAAAATAATTAAACCAATCTCTAATTTAAAAATAAATGAATAATACTTTGTATGCATTTTTATTGGCTCTTATTCCTGGAATTGTCTGGCTAATTTATTTTTTAAGAAAAGATAATTTACCAGAACCAAAAAGAAAAATTTTAAAAGTTTTTTTAATGGGAATGTTGATATCTGTTCCAATTCTTTTTTTTGAATTATGGCTTATTGGCGATTTAAATAAATTGGGACTAGAAGGATCTAATTTTTTAATTATTAAATATATTTTTATAATCGGACTAATAGAAGAGTTGTTTAAATATATTGCTGTAAGATTTTCTGTTTTAAAATCATCAGAAATTGATGAACCAATTGACTTGCCCGTATATATGATTGTCGGTGCTCTCGGCTTTGCTACTATTGAAAATATTATCCTTTTTTGCAACCAAAGTTCTGTTTTGCTTTCAAGTCCAGCCCTGCTTACCTTCGGTCGATTTTTGGGAGCAACCCTACTTCATTTATTATGCTCAGGAATAATTGGATACTTCTTGGCTTTGTCTTTTTATCATTTAAAATATAGATACATCTTTTCTTTTATTGGATTCTTTTTAGCGGTAATTATTCATGCTACCTTTAATTTTTTCTTAGAATCATCTATAATAAATGGTGTATTTAGTTCATTTACGCTAGTTCTAATAATATTTGTATTCTTTTTATTCGGACTTAGAAAAATTAAGAAATTAAAAAGTATTTGTAAATTATAATATATGGAAAAAACAAAAAACTGGGACAATCCCAAAGGACAATTAGTGGTTGATGTTTATGAAACAGATACTGAGCTTGTTGTCCAATCAGCCATTGCAGGAATAAAAAATAATGAAATAGATGTTTCTTTAGAGGGCGACATTTTAATAATTAAAGGAGAAAGACAAAATCCAAGTAAAGACGAAAACAGAAAATACTTTTTAGAAGAATGTTATTGGGGCCCCTTTTCAAAAGAAATTATTTTACCAAAAGAAATTGATACCTCAAAGATAGATGCAAAAATAAAAGATGGCATATTAATCGTAAGAATGCAGAAAATAGAAAGGGCTAAAAATAAAAAAATATCTATAGAATAAAAAGACCATTAAGGTCTTTTTTTTATGTGCCGAGGGAGGGAGTCGAACCCTCACACCACAAGGGCATATGCTCCTAAGGCATACGCGTCTGCCAGTTCCGCCACCTCGGCATAAAAACACTCCCCCTTTTATACTAAAAGCAAGAGAGTGTCAATATATATTAAACACCAATAATCATCTTAACTGCTGGTGGAATTGCTCTTGAGAACAATGCTACTGCGATACCAACTGCAGCGAAAATAATAAGTTGTTTTGCTTTTCCTGTTTTTTCTGGATCACCTGATGAAGTGGTGAACATTACAGCTCCCCAAATAATCATTAATGATGATATCGCCATTAAAAGCACAAATACCCAATCAGTAATGTTATAAACTCCATTTAACAAACAACACATTCCACAATCTCCGTTAGCATATAAACAAACTCCGTTGTCTAATGGACAAGTTAATGAGATGGGCAATCTATTTATATTATTAATCTTACATCCATCAAGAGTGTCTGCATATACTAATCCAGCACCCAAAAAGACGACGCATAATGTAAAAACAATTATTCCTAGTATTTTTTTCTTCATATTTACAAAGTTATTTTTAATTATAGATCGACCTTTAATTATTAACAAAACCTCTTATAATACTTGTTAGTCCAGCTGCTAAAAGGATAATTACCAATCCAAGAGTCGTTGAAACAATTATACTTTTAGCCATCTTTACTCTTTCAGCATTTCCAGCATCACTCATCCAAAGAAAGCCACCAGCTGTATACATCAAAATTGCCAAGCCCGTAGAAACAGTAACAACCCAGGTTGTTACGTTGCTAATTGTGCTAGTTACAGCATCAGCTGAAGCAACAACTGGAATCAACATTGCAACTATCAATAAAAACGATATTTTGTTTTTTATATTTTTCATATTTTTATATTACTATATTACTACTAATTCTTCAAGAATATCAATTAAACTTTTAGCCAAAAGAGCAACTATTAAACCAATAGCCGCATAAAGTATTGCTTTTTTACCTTGAGTTGACTTTCCGGGATCCCCCGCTGCTGTTATATGTAAAAATCCACCATAAACAATGACTAATGGCGCCAAAACTAAAGCAATATCTCTAATCCAGTCAGTAATAGTTCCCAATAATTGAGTAAAACTTGTTGAGCCAATTGGATTAGGAATGGTTGCGGCATTAATAACAAACGGAATAAATAATAACAATAAAATTAATCTTTTCATTTTTTTTTAAGAATTACCCCCCAATGGAACATTCCGGCAATAAACTCTTTTTCTATTTTCAAGCCAATTTTTTCTGCTAATTCTTTTAATTCTTGTAAAGATATTCTTCCCTCTTTTGAACCAAAAGAAGCATCTTTTTGCCAGTCAACAATTAAAATTATTCCATTTTGATTTATTATTTTTTTCCCTATTTCTAATAATTTAATTTTATTTTCAATCTGAAACAAAAGATTAGTCATCAAAACTAAATCAAAATAATCTTCTCTTAATTTAAGATCACTTTCAATGTCCCCTTTTAAGGTTTTGATATTAGATAGATTTTGAGATGAGGCCTTTGCTTGAAGTGCAGATAGAGCTTCCTCTAGAATGTCTACAGCATAGACAACTCCATCTTTTAATTTCTTGGCTAATGGAATAACCCAACCACCAGAACCACAACCCAAATCACAAGCATTCATATTGCTTCTTAAGGTTATATTCCTAATAACTTCATCTGGATTTAAAAATCCTCCATTCATATTATTATTATACAAAACAATATTGTTTTTGTAAATTATTCCTCCTCTTCTTTTTCCACACAGGTTGCTGAAGCTACAATATCACCTGCCTTCATCTTCATAATTTTTACCCCTTGAGTATCTCTTCCCAATTTAGGAACATCGTTAAGTTTAGTTCTAATCACTTGTCCTTTTTTAGAAATTACTATTAAGTCATCTTTAAGGGCGATCATTTCTATTTTTGCCAAAGGCCCTGTTTTTGATGTAATGTGAGCAATTTTAACGCCCGATCCACCCCTGCCCTGTGTTTTGTATTCTGATAATGGTGTTTTCTTTCCAAAACCATTTTGAGTTAAAACAAGCAATAAATCATTTTTGTTTTGATCTTTTTTAACAACTTCCATTTGAATAACCTCGTCTCCCTTTTTAACTTTTATTCCCCTGATACCAGAAGCAGGTCTTCCCATTTGTCTTACTTCTTTTTCGGGGAATCTAATTGATTGACCATTTTTAGTTGCTAGTATAATTTCATCACCATCAGCAATTTTTTGAACACCACATAAAGAATCTCCGGCCTTTAGTTTAATTGCGATAAGGCCATTTCTTCTAACATTTTCAAAGTCCTTAAGAGATGTTTTTTTAACGGTTCCATTTTTAGTTGCCATAACTAAATACTTAATTTTTTCTTCCTTGTCTTTTTTGTCTAGCGCTAAAACAGAAAGAACTTTATCTTGAGTAGATATTTCTAAAAAATTAGCAAGACCCCTTCCCCTGTTTGCTTTAACTCCTTCGGGAACCTCATAAACCTTTGTTTGAAAAACCTTACCAGAATCAGTAAAGAAAAATAGTGAATCATGAGTTTTCGCTCCAAAAAAATGACAAACGGCATCATCTTCCATTGTTTTCATACCCATCATTCCCTGTCCTCCCCTATTTTGTTTCTTGTATTCTGATGGATTGATTCTTTTAATATACCCACCTGCTGTTAAAGTAACAATAGCATCTTCAAGAGGAACTAAATCTTCCTCGGAAACACTTTGAGGACTGTTGGCCATAATGGTTGTCTTTCTATTATCTCCATAGTATTCAACCTCGGCGTTGATTTCTTTTTTCATTAACTTCTTTTGCTCGGCTTTGCTTTCTATTATTTTAGTTAATTCTTTTATTTCTTTTAGTTTTTGAGCAAGCTCTTCTTCTACCTTTTGCTTCTCTAGTTTAGCTAATTGATGTAATTTAATTTCTAGAATTGCTTCCGCTTGAATTATGGTTAATTTAAACTTTACAGAAAGATTTTTCTTCGCCTCCTCTTTATCTTTTGATTTTCTAATTGTTTCAATTACCGCATCTATCTTATCTAATGCTTTTGCAATTCCCTCTAAAATATGAGCTCTTTCTTTTGCTTTATCTAATTCGTATTTTGTTCTTCTTACAACAACCTCTTGCTTATGAATTAAATAATACTCTAAAACATCTTTTAGGTTTAAAACCCTTGGCTCAATCCCGTTAACTAGCGCAAGCATATTCAAGTGATAATTTTTTTGAAGATCAGTATATTTATATAATATATTTAATATCTTTTTGGGAATTACGTTTTTTTGTAAATCAATTGCGATACGCATTCCATCTTTGTCTGACTCGTCCCTTATATCCTTAATCCCCTCCAATCTTTTTGTTTGAACTAAATTAGCCATCTGAACTATTAGTGCTGATTTATCAACCTGATAAGGAATTTCTGTAACAACTATTTGGCTATTTTTTTCTTTTTCAATAATTTCAACACGACCTCTTGTTAAGAATGATCCCTTGCCCTGAGAATAAGCTGAAAGAATGTCTTTTTTATTATAAATTATTCCTCCTGTTGGAAAATCAGGCCCCTTAACAAACTCAAAAAGATCCTCTGTTTCTGCTTTAGGATTATCAATTAAATAAATTAGAGCATCGCAAACTTCTTTTAGGTTATGTGGCGGAATGTTTGTTGCCATACCAACAGCAATACCAGTTGAACCATTTAATAATAACCCTGGCAATGGAGATGGTAAAACTAATGGCTCTTTTCTTGTCGCATCATAATTGTCTCCCCAATTAACCGTATCTTTTTCAATATCTTTTAATAATTCTTCTCCGATTTTTGATAATTTACACTCTGTATACCTTTGAGCAGCTGGCGGATCTCCTTCAATACTTCCAAAGTTTCCTTGTCCCTTAATTAGTGGGTATCTCAATGAAAAGTCCTGCGCCATTCTGACTAATGCACCATAAACAGAAGAATCACCATGAGGATGATATTTTCCTAAAACCTCACCAGTAACAGCAGCTGATTTTCTAAACTTGGCGTCGTGCCTAACCCCCATGTCATACATTGCGTATAAAACTCTTCTTTGGACTGGCTTTAATCCATCTCTTACATCAGGCAACGCTCTTGAAACAATCACGGACATAGCATAGTCAATATAACTCTCCTTCATTTCAAGAGAAATCTCTCTCCCCTCAACCTTGCCTATTTGTTGTAATTCTTCTTCTTTTTTTGCCATTTTATTTTTCTTCTAAAATTACGATTTCTGCTTTTTCTTCTGAAGATGTAATATTTTTTTTCTGAATACTTAACTTGTCTTTACTTTCAATATCTTTCTCCCCCATCGCTTTTAAAAAATTAGCCAATGCTTCTTTTTTATAACACATCGGAATAATAATTGATGGTTGAATTAAAGAAATTATTTTAACTGCTTCTGAATAATTAATCGTTTTATCTCCATCAATTGGAATCATTAGAACATCAATACTCCCTATTTCCTCAATTTGTTCTTCGTTTAAAGTATCTTTTTTATAATATCCTAAATGACAAATTCTCACATCTTCAACTTCTAGAGTATAGATTATGTTTCCATCGTCTTGAAAAGAAGGTATCCCCTGAATAAATACCCCTTTTCTTTCATATTCGCCACAAGAAGAAATAACGAACTGATCGCCCGTCTTAAATCCATTTTCGTTAGAGTGAGTTTGTAAAATAATATCTGCTTTGTTAACTTTTTTATCTTCTTTTGGGTCAACAACAGTCAAGATGTTTTCTTTATCTTTTGAGGTACAATTTATTTCGAA
Source organism: Minisyncoccota bacterium (assembly GCA_041651955.1). Classification (GTDB taxonomy): domain Bacteria; phylum Patescibacteriota; class Minisyncoccia; order Minisyncoccales; family Minisyncoccaceae; genus UBA2558. The sequence continues at coordinate 68,817 of JBAZIG010000002.1, forward strand.
ACAAGAATCTCCACACCAATTTATTTTCATATTTTGTATTTTAATTATGGAGCGGGCGAGCAGAATCGAACTGCCGTCTCAACCTTGGCAAGGTTGCATAATAGCCACTATACGACGCCCGCATTACTCTATGTGCCGAGGTCCGGAATCGAACCGGAATCTAATGTTTTTCAGACATTCGCCGTGACCGACTTGGCTACCTCGGCATCTGGTGGGCGGTAAGGGACTTGAACCCCTAACCCCTTCGGTGTAAACGAAGTGCTCTGCCAATTGAGCTAACCGCCCATAAAAATCTTGCTTGTGGGCGAAGCGGGACTTGAACCCGCACGGGAAAATAATCCCCTATGCCCCTCAAGCATAGATGTCTGCCAATTCCATCACTCGCCCTGGGTCTTATCTTCTTTTGTTTTTAATCTCGCCTTCCTTCCCTTCGCCTCTCTCAAATAATACAATTTGGCTCTTCTTACTCTTGAACTTCTAATTATCTCTATTTTTTCAATAAATGGAGCATGTAAAGGAAAAATCCTTTCTACTCCAACACCATCAATCACCTTTCTTACAGTAAATGTAGAAGATATTCCCTTGCCATGTTTTCTAGCCAAAACAACCCCTTCAAAAACTTGGATTCTTTCTTTTGTCTTTCCATCTCTAACATCTGTAATTTTTTGATAAACTTTTACAGTATCTCCTGGTTTGATATCAGGAATTTCTTTAGTTGCTGGAATGTTTTCTTCAACAACTACTTCAGTTTCAACTTCATCGGCTTCGGCCTTAATAGTTTCAACTTCATTTTCAGTATTATTTTCTTCTTTTTTTGTTTCTTCTGTCATAATTTTATTCTTAATTTGGTGGGCGTATCCTGACTCGAACAGGAGGCCTTTACGATGTCAACGTAACGCTCTAACCAACTGAGCTATACGCCCAAGGGTAACGAGCTCTTTGTATTCTATTAGATTTATTGATTTTAGTCAAATAGAAAATATGTTCTATCTTCAACAAAATCTCATAGGTGCGCATGGATGGACTCGAACCATCGACCCCAGCTTTATAAGAGCTGTGCTCTAACCACCTGAGCTACATGCGCATTTATTTTACTAATTTTTCAAACTCTTCTCTTTCTATTGTTTCTTTTTTAATAAGCGTCTTCGCTATTTTTTCTAGCACTTCCCTATTTTTAGTCAATATATCCTCTGCTTCTTTTTTTGCTCTATTAATTATTCTCAAAACTTCTTCATCAATTTTAACTGCAACTGATTCTGAATAATTTTTACTTTCTGATTCGTTATCTAAAAATATTGCTGATTCTCTTTTGCCAAAAACAATCGGGCCCATATCAGACATTCCATATTTCTTAACAATGTTTCTTGCTAAAGCACTTGCTTTATTTAAATCATCAGATGAACCAGTAGTTGTCTCTCCAAATATCATTTTTTCTGCAAGATGTCCGCCCAAAAGAACTGCTATTTCCGCTTCAAACTCCCTCTTATTTTTTAACATTCTTTCTTCTTTGGGAACCTTTAGGGTATATCCCGCAGCAAGACCTCTACCAATAATTGATATTTTTCTGACTGGCTCTGCGTCAGAACATTTTTGACTAACTAGCGCATGCCCCGCCTCATGATAAGCAATAATTTCTTTTTCTTTTTCGGTCATAATATGACTCCTTCTTTCTGTTCCAAGTAGAACCTTTTCAATAGAGTCCAATAATTGTTTTTGTGAAATTGTTTTTCCCTCCTCTTTGGCAGCTAAAATAGCAGCCTCATTAAAAACATTAGATAAATCAGCTCCTGAAAAACCAGGTGTTCTTTCTGCTACTTCTCTTAATTTAATGTCTTTTCCTAGTGGCTTGCCTCTTGAATGAATGTTTAGAATTTCTTCTCTCTCTTGGATGTCGGGTAAATTAATTACAACTTTTCTATCAAACCTGCCGGGCCTTAATAATGCTGGATCTAAAACATCAGGTCTGTTTGTTGCTGCCAAAATTATTATTTTAGCATTTTGCTCAAAACCATCCATTTCAGTCAATAATTGATTTAATGTTTGTTCTCTTTCTTCATTTCCCCCAGTAATTGCTGGCCCTCTTGTCCTTCCAATACTATCTAGTTCGTCAATAAAAACAAGACAAGGTTGATGTTTTTTAGCTGCATTAAATAAACTTCTTACTCTGCCCGAACCAACACCGACAAACATTTCCACAAAAGATGATCCAGCTACAGAAAAAAATGGAACGTTGCTTTCCCCAGCAACCGCTCTTGCAAGCAATGTCTTTCCGCAACCAGCAGGACCAATTAGCAAGACCCCCTTAGGAATTCTTGCCCCCATTTTTATATATTTTTGAGGATTCTTAAGAAAATCAACTATTTCTTCAAGCTCCTGCTTTTCTTCTTTTAATCCAGCCACATCTTTAAAGGTAACTTTTTCTTTTGGATGTCCTTCGGCGCCAAATATCTTCGCTTTTGTTTTTGTAAAATCAAATGTTTGAGCTGCTCCAGCTTTAGCATTTTTAAATATCATTACAAAGAAAACACCGATTAACAGTAAAGGCAGTATAAACATTGCTAAAAATGTTAGTGTTGTTGTCCAAGATTCGTCTTCTTCTTCAAAGACAAAAGAAACATTTTTTAATTTTTCTTGATTTGCACCGTAACTCAAAAGCGCTTGTCCAAGAGTGTCCCCCTCTTCCTTCTTGCTAATCGCCTTTGATTCATCATTATAAATAATGTTGATATCATTTCCTTTTATTTTTATTTCCTTTACTTCTTCGGCATTAATTTTTTCAGCAAGTTCGGTAATTGAAACTCCAGGGATACTTTCTTCTGAGATATTAAAAAGACCAAAAATAGCCCCTAAAAAAAGGAATATCAGAATAACTACGAAGATATTTTTAAAAAGGCCTTTTATTGGACTCTTCATACGCCTATTTTATTTTTAATGACATCCAGTGTCTTTGGGGTTGGAAACTTAAAATTTGAAAATCGTATTCCTTGTCTAAATTAAGAGTTTCTTTCATTTTATCTTCTGAACCAAATTCAGAAACGTGAATCAGTCCTTGTATTTTAGAATCATCATCTTTTATCTTTTCATCAATAATTTGAATAAAAGCACCGAAAGGATTAAATTTTGTAACTATTCCCTTAAGAGTATCTCCTGTTTTGTAATTAAGATTTTGCCATGGATCTTTTTTAAGATTTTTGATTGATAAAGAAACTCTGCCTTGAGTTATTTCTATTACTTGAGCTTTAACATCTTGGCCAACCTCAACCACTTGAGAAGGATTATCTATCAATTGCCAGTCCAATTCAGAAATATGAACAAGACCCTCTATTTCTGATCCATCTTCTGAATTAAATTTAATAAAAGCACCGAAATTAACAATTCCTGATATTTTTCCCTCTACTACGTCACCCACTTTTATAGAAATGGCTGCGCTTTGAGCTTGCTCTCCCCCCTTGGGCTCTTCAGTTAAAATTATTTGTTCGCTCTTTTCATCAAAGTCCAAAACTTTAACTTTAATTTCTTGACCAATAAATGATTGCAATTTTCTTAATATCTTTGCTTTATCTCCTTCGGGAACCCGAGGATAATTTTCAGGAGAAAGTTGAGATGTTGGCAAAAATGCAGGAATACCAGAAACCTCTGTCATTAGTCCACCCTTGTTTACTTTGGCTATCTTAACTTCAAACTCTTCATTTTTTTCTTTTTTGTCTCTAACCGTTTGCCATGCCAATTCCTTTGCGGCTTCTCTTAGAGATAATTCAACAAAACCATCTTCGTTTTCAGCAGAAACAACTTTTACAGAGATAGTGTCCCCTATTTTAATGTTCTTTAATATGTTTTTAGCATTTTGATATTCAGCTCCATATATTATGCCTGTTTTTTTAGGTCCAATATCCAAATACATAGACAAATTCTCAATTGCAAGAATTTTTCCATCAATAAGTTCTCCTGGACGAGGAATAGAGACAAGATCGTTTAGCTTTTGTAATGTTTGATTTTCCATATAATTACTTATAACACAAAGATTTTATATTATCAAGATATTTACATAATGTGGATAAAACCATTGACAAAATATGTATTATGATTGACAATATATTTAATCCTGCTAAGCAGGATTTAGTCATATGCATAAAAAACAAATAGTTATCCTAATCCCGGCAATTGCACTTTTCTTCTTTTTGACTTCGGCCATGATCGCTGAATCAAATGTGGAATTGACGGAAAAAAAACAAATAGAAGAAAATAATGTCTTGATGACTTTTTCTAGGGAAGATAAAAAAGAACCCAATCTAGTAAAAGTGATTATAACTGCCTATTCTTCAACAGTTTGGCAAACCGATGATACTCCTTTTATAACTGCATCAGGCACTTATGTAAAAGAAGGAATTATAGCAAATAATATGCTTCCTTTTGGAACAGAAATTAAGATACCGGAATATTTTGGCGATAAAATTTTTGTCGTAGAAGACAGAATGAATAAAAGAAAAGGGCCATATTGGATAGACATCTGGTTTGAAACCATAGAAGAAGCAAAAGAATTTGGCATAAAAGAAGCATACATTGAGATATTAGAGATATAAAGAAAAGCACGCTTTAAAGCGTGTTTTTTTGTGCCTCGGGAGGGACTCGAACCCTCAAGGTCTAGGACCAGCGGATTTTAAGTCCGCCCTGTATACCAATTCCAGCACCGAGGCGTATGGAGGCGTGGGCGGGAATTGCACCCGCGTATAAGAGTTTTGCAGACTCTTGCCTTACTGCTTGGCCACCACGCCGTAAGACAAGAATAGCAATTTTAATCTTTTTTTTCAATACTTAATAAAAGTTTTTCTATCTTTTGCGCTTCTATTGTTTTCGTTTCTTTTAAAAATACTATTTTGGGAACCGGCCTCATTTTTATTTTCTTATTCATTATTTGCTGAATGTTGTATATATTTCTATTAAGCAAGTTCATTATATCATCAATACTATTTTCAGGAATAACAGAAATAAAAACATTACATTCAAATAAATTAGGGGTACATTCAGCCCTTGTTAGGGTCATTAATGTCCCTGGGAAAATATCTACTTCTTTTAGGAGGATATTTCCTAATTCTTTTTTTATCAAATTATTAACTTTGTCAATCCTTGGATTCATAATTGCTCTTTAATATATTCTTCCTTATATATAATAAGTTCGTCGCCCTCTTTAATTTTTTCATTCCCTTGATAAAGTATTCCGCTCTCTTTTCCTTTTTTAACGACGTCGCAATCTTTTTTCGCTATTTGAAGTCCCACAATTCTTCCTGAGCCAACTTTTTCACCATCTCTCATTATTTCTAACATTGCACTTTTAGTCACCTCTCCATCAACAACGTTTCCTCCCACAATTTGTCTATTTTTTTCTGTTCTAAAAATTGCTAAAACTTCAACCCTACCTAACTCTGTTCTTTCTTTTTCTTTAACTAATTTTCTTTCCATTAGTTCTCTAACCTTTTGAGACAATTCATAAATTATATTAAACTCGCATATTTTGGTTTTTTCTTTCTCTGACGCAATCTCGGCTATTTTATCTATTTTTGTTCTAAAAGATAAAATTACTGCATTGCCACCCTTGGCTAATTTGACATCGCTTTCTGAAACGTTACCAACTTCTGCCTTTATTATTCTTATACCAACCGTTTCTTGAGGCAATATATTCAATATCTCTCTAATCGCCTCTATAGAACCAAGAGCATCTGCCTTTATTATCAAGTTAAGATATTTTTTATCTTCATTAGAATTTTCATCCATTTTAATTCCATTGCTTTTTACTTTTAATCTCAACTTTGCCTCATCAATACTTGAATAAACATACATTCTCTCCCCCACCATAGGAACATTTTCAAAACCAATTATTACAACAGGATCAGATGGCCCTGCTTCTTCTATTTTTTTTCCCAAAAAGTCACCCAAGTTTTTAATTTTACCAACAGATGAATCAGTTCCAACATAGTCACCTCTTTTCAAAATACCTTTTTCAATTAAAACAGTTGATGTCGGACCTTTTTGTGAATCCATATATGATTCTATGATAACTCCCTCTATTTTTTCTGTTTCTGCCCTTAGGTCTTCCATTTCCGCAACCAATAAAATCATATCCAATAAATCAGTAATCCCCTTTCCTGTTAGAGCTGATATTTCTACTGATGGAATTGTGCCTCCATACGACTCAACTAAAACATCTTCTTTATATAGTTGTTGTTTAACTTTTTCAGGATCAGCGCCTGGCTTATCCATTTTATTAAAAGCAACTATTGTTAAAACACCTGATTTTTTAATGTGATCAATCGCTTCTTTTGTTTGTTTTTTTACTCCCTCTACAGCATCAATAACTAAAATAGCAATATCCGCTAAGTTAGAACCCCTAGCCCTAATTGCTGAAAATGATTCGTGCCCAGGAGTATCAATAAAGGTAATTTTCTTTTCATTGTGAATTACTTGATATGCTCCAACGTGTTGAGTGATTCCCCCTGATTCTTTTTCTAAAACCTTAAAATCCCTTATTGCGGTTAATAAGGATGTTTTGCCATGATCAATATGTCCCAAGATGACAACTACCGGCGGACGATTAATTGTTTTGTTTTTCTTTTCCATGCCTTTTCATTTCGTCAATAATGCTATCCTCTTCAGTGCTTAATTGATAGGTTGATTTTCCTTTTGATATCTCCTTTCCAAAAACCCTGCTCTTTTCTTGATTAAAAATTGATGTAACAACTATTCCATCGTTATTTTTGTTTAGTAGTGCCAAAGTGAAACTCTGATCACCACCCATCTCGTTAAAGGGATTATATCTTATCAACTTTGCTTTTTGGATATATAGTTCACTTTCTTTTTTTATTTTATCAATTTCTAAAGAAAGCTTTTTTATTTCTAGCTCTAGTTCTTCAATTTTCCTAGCTGCATCTTCTACATTTTCTATTTTTCTAATTTTTTTGTTAAATAAAAACATAGATTAATATAAATAACCCTATCACTTTTTAGAAGTAAAAGCAACCGAAAAATCATTATCATAATTTATTCTTCTGGGTATAATATATGGGAAATATCTGCCCAAAAAATGGACAATCCAATTAAGAACTTTTCCTTTTAGTATTTTCCACCAAAAAAATTTAACTATGTCTTTTTTGTATTTTTTAAAATCAGGGAAGTTTTTAATTAACATATTAGCAGCATAAAGATTCCATATTATCCCTCCCCCACTCCATGGTTTTGTTAATCCCATTGAGTCACCACATAAAACAACATTGTCTATATTTGAAAAAATTAAACCCGCATTAATCAATGGGCATCGTGGAGAAGGAATTAATGCTCCCTTCATATTTTCTCCTCTTTCTTCGCTCTTGCCAAAAAAGCCACATTCAATATTTTTGCCCCTAGGTATTCTCCACGAAAAACCATCATTTTTAAGAAAGGTCTCTGTTGTTTTTGAATTATCCTTTGTGTTGATAAGCCATTGAACACCTATTTTAATTTGAGGGCTTTTAAGGTTCATTAATTTCCTAATTATAGAATCAGCGCCATCACAACCAACAACATAATCAAAACCCTTGGGGATCTCTTTTATCCTTGTTTCAAAGAAAAAACTTGTTCCGCTTTCTTTATTTAATTCTAAAAGCAAATTCATCAATTTTTCCTTATCAAGAGCTAAATGAGATGGATTAAATCGAAGAGTAGTTTTTCTTTTGTGAAAGTTAATATCACAATAATTTATTGTGTTTTCTATTATATCATCAGTAATAGGAATAAAATCTTTTATTCTTTCCGAGACCAAAACTGAACAGGATTTGTCTTTCAAGTTTTCTTTTTTTCTATAGTCAAAAACAGAAACATCGTAACCTGCTCCGCTTAACTTCCAAGAAATATATTGACCTATGACTCCGCCACCAACGACGGCAACTTTTTTCATTGGAGCGAGTGAAGGGAATCGAACCCTCATGTACAGCTTGGAAGGCTGTCGCTCTACCATTGAGCTACACTCGCATTTGCCTTCGGGGTACTGAGATTCGAACTCAGAATAAATCCTCCCAAAGGACTCGTGATAGCCGTTTCACTATACCCCGTTATACATTAACTTATATCACCTTTCTTTTTTTACGTCAAAAAACTTGCTTGCCTTTTACTGATATTTTTGTTATTAAATATGTATGTCCCCGTAGCTCAATAGGACAGAGCGACAGACTTCTAATCTGTAGGTTGTGCGTTCGATTCGCGCCGGGGACACAATTCTTGGTGGCTATGGTGTAGTGGTAGCACAACACCCTGTGGAGGTGTTTGCACGGGTTCAAATCCCGTTAGTCACCCAGCGAAAAATAAAACGCCATTTAGGCGTTTTTATTTTTAAATTTTATAACTTCTGAATTTCTAATAAGAATAGCTCTTGATGTTGTGTATGTCATTCCTTTATTGGGCTTAATTTCAAATCCAAGATAGATACATTCGATTCCTCTTTTAACAACCTCCTTAATGGCAGGTTGTAAATCAGAATCAGAGCTACCTAAAATTATTGAATCAAACTTTCTATCAGAAGCCAAAACAACCATATCTACTCCTATTCTTACATCCACTCCCTTTTCTTTAAAAATTAAAATACCATTTTTATCAATATTCCCTCGTACGCTTCCAGCCATAATGACCTTAAAACCACTCCCCTCTAAGTGCGTCTTTAATAGTCTTTGCTCTTCTATTAATTGTTTAGATTTTTCAATACTTTGATGATGAACTTTTATACGGGCAAAATAAAACCATATTTCATCAATCTCTACATCTTCAAAAATTTTCTCAAAAAGTCCTTTGAAGTTATAATTATGCCAAACAAACTCACTTTCTTTTTGAATATCAAAAACTGCCCTAATCTTACCTTTTAAATTTTCTCCGTCTATAAGTAAAATTCTTTTCATAGACATAATTTATTTAATAAAAACCTCAACGGACCTTTCGGCTGGTTGAGGCGTGTATATTTATATTATATCTAAGATATAATTTAAGTCAATAGTTTGTACAGTATCTTCTTTAATTCCATCCCAATCCAAGGTTCTGAATGCATCACGTAACCGACCCCAATTGTGAGTATCTTGATACTCGAGCACCCTTTCAAAGGGTGCTTTTGTTTTAAATAAAGGATTTTTACCATCTAATTTCAAGTTCTGAAATACAAAATTGATAAATTGCCTCTTTTCTTCTGGTTCTGAACTTTTAAATAATTGATGAGCCCTTTGGGCTAAAGAAAGTATTGTATTTGCAGTGATATAATACTTTTTATCAGCATTATCTAATTGCTTCATCTTAAATAATAATCCTTGTTGCTTTTCTTTATATTCTCTGAATAATTTGTCATACATATCTATAGTAATTCACCTCCCTAAAAAAAGCTTTGTCTTTTGATTAAAGCTAGCTAATTCTGCTTCATGAGTTTTATTTTTCAAAGATTATAAGCTATAATAAATTAATAATAATTAATATTATATCTATGGAAAACTTGGAAAAAATTAATAATGAAGAGGAATATAAGATTCTTTTTGAACAATACTGCTTTTTAGTTGAACAAGAAATGCAAAAAACTGAAAACGATAAATCACAAAAAGACCATATAAGAGTTGCGACGACCCTACCCAAACTAATTTCATGTGTTAACGTTATTGGATATTTAAGAGGACAATATTTTCTTGATTTTAGACCACCTGTATCTTTTCAAGATGAACTTTTTCTTGCCGAAAAAGAATTTGAAAATCGCCTTTCTCAATTAATTGACTATGTTAAAAACTCAGAGTCAGTAAATCTCTATGAGCAAACTCTTAAAGAATACTATTTAAAGTTTAGGGGTCTTGATTATTAATCACTCAATACAACAATCAATTGCTTTTTTAACTAACTCCCCCATTTTGCCCATAAAGCCCTTTTTTTCTTTGTCTTCTTTATTTATTGCATTATCATCTATTTTTTTAATATCTCCTACATTAAGAAGTTTCAAGTTTAGCCCCCAAAAAAGAGAATAAAGATTATATGCTTTGCCAAAAAAATCATAGGCCTCTTTCTTTTTACCAATTCCTAGTTGCTTAGTTCCCACTTCCATCAAGCGATAACTGGCAGCAAGTAAATGTTTAGAAATGCACCACACTTCCCCTTCATATTCTTTAATGATCTTTTGCAATAATTCCTTTCTCATCTCTCGGACATCTTTAATCATATCGTAGTATTCTGTCTTACCCAATTTGGCACCTGTAAAAAAGAAGTGTTCTTCGATAGAAACAAGATTCATTATTGCTATTGTAAGATCTTGATCTGATGATAAGTCCATCTTATCTTGCTTTTTCATATCATCAACCTTTTTTATAAACTCTTCTAAATTTTCTATTTTGTTATTCATATTTTTATTTTGTTAAAAAGTAAAAAATTATGCT
>JBAZIG010000003.1:0-62404 GCA_041651955.1 Minisyncoccota bacterium
ATCTGAAGAAAAAAACACTATTCTTGATGTTTATGAGCCCTACCTTATCCAACTAGGACTAATTAAAAGAACTTCTAAGGGAAGAGTTGCTACTAAGGCAGCATATGAGCACTTAGGAATTACTTTTGACTAAGTCCCCTTTTTTCTGTATTATTTAACTATATGAGTGGACACAGTCATTTTCACAATATTAAATTAAAGAAAGGAGCCGAAGATGCTAAAAAAAGCAAGCTCTTTTCTAAACTATCTAAAGAAATATCTGTAGCTGTTAAGGACGGCGGAACCGATATTGCTTTTAATCCAAAATTAAGAAGTATTGTTGATAAAGCAAAAGCTCTTAATATGCCTAATGATAGTATTGATAAAGCAATTAAAAGAGGCTCCGGAGAATTAGAAGGAGCAACATTTGAAGAGTTTTTAATGGAAGCATATGGTCCAGACGGTATAGCAGTTCTAATTGAAGGAATAACAGATAATAAAAATAGGAGTATTAATGAAATAAAGCTTTTGATTTCTCAAAAAGGAGGAAAAACCGTTAACGAAGGAGCTATTAAATGGATGTTTGAAAGGCGTGGTGTTATTGGAGGAACAAGTTCCCTGCCTCGTGATGATTTTGAATTAATTGCAATTGAAGCAGGCGCTGATGATATTTCCTATGAAGATGAACATCCTATAATCTATACCAAGCCCGAGGATTTGGAAAAAGTAAGAAAAGAATTAGAAGAAAGTAATTTTAAGATTGAATTTTCTAATTTAGAATGGGTTCCTAAAGAAAATGTTTCTGCTGACGAAGAAAAGTGTTCAAAATTTATTGAAGCAATAGACGAACACGAAGATGTTTCAAATATATATACTAATATATGATCATATTAGGAATTGACCCAGGGACAGCAACAACTGGTTTTGGGATAATTGATTATGACAAGAACTCTTTTTCTTGTATTGATTATGGAGTAATTGAAACTCTATCAACAGAATGCCCGGGAGAAAGACTAAAACAAATAAACTTTGACCTTAACTATATTATAAAAAAACACAAACCAGCCCTTGTTGCCATTGAGAGCTTGTTTTTTTTCAAGAACCTCAAAACCGCTATGCCCGTTAGCCAAGCAAGAGGTGTTATTCTATTAACTGTTTCAAAAAACAACATTCCCTTTGTTGAATACACTCCCCTACAAGCTAAAATCGCTGTAACTGGATATGGCAAGGCACAAAAAATTCAAGTTCAAGAAATGGTTAAGAATATTTTGAATTTAGAAGATATTCCAAAACCAGACGATGCCGCTGATGCCCTAGCCCTAGCAATATGCTGTGCTAATAATTTAAAATTTAGCAAATGATTAAATAATAAAACGAAGATAATTCTCTTTATTAATAACCTCAAATTGTGAGTTGCTATACATATTAATAAAGCTTGTAGGATTAACGACTTTTCCCTTGCCCCACTTTATTTCATAAGCAAACATCTTTCCCTCTCTTTCTTCAATATAATCTATTTCCTTTTGAGTATATGTTCTCCAAAAATAAATATTTGCTTTAATGTTGTTATATTCCCTGTGCTTCATTCTTTCTAAAATGCAAAAGTTTTCCCAAAGTGCTCCAGCGTCATTTCTTATATCCATTTTATTATAATTCAAGATTAAGCTATTCCTAATTCCTAAATCATAAAAGTATATTTTTACATTTTTTGATATCTCTTTTCTTAGGTTCCTGCTTAGTCCTTGAATTTTAAAGACAATGAAACATTTTTCTAATATATCAATGTATTTTTCTACTGTTTTTTTATCAACAGAAAGATTCCTAGCTAACTCAGTAAAAGAAACTTCATTACCAACTTGTAGGGATAAAAGTTTTAATAACTTAATTACAATGTCTGATTTTTTAACACCCTCAAAAGATAGGATATCTTTAAGTAAGTATCCTGAAGAGATATTATTAATGTCTTCCTCTTTGTCTTTACTAAAAAAAACTTCGGGATAAAGACCAAATTTCATTATCTCCTCAATGTCTAATCCTTTTTTATTTAATAGAACTTCTTCAACTGATAAGGGATAAAGCTTGTAATGATAAGCCCTTCCCACTAAGGGTTCTCCTAGTTTATTCCCTAAGTCAAACGAAGATGAGCCCGTAGCTAAAATTTGTATCTTAGGATAAGTATCAACCATTAGCTTAATAATCCCTCCGGGATTTTTAAGGACTTGCGCCTCATCTAATACTACCAGCTTTGCGTTATTAAAATACTTTTTTATTTTCTCTGCTTCTAATATTTCTAAGTTTTCCTGAACCGAAAAGTTCTCACAGTTCAAATACAAACAGTTCTTGTCTTTATTCTCCTCAATAATTTGCTTCATTAAAGTTGTTTTTCCTACCTGCCTAGGACCATAAACAATAATTGCTTTACCCTTAAAGAGATTATCTTGTATTGATTTTTGTATTCTCCTTTTTAACATATTCCTTAAATTATGGGATTACAATCCCATTATTGCACGAACCGATAATTGTGTCAATTAACTATAATGCACAACCATGTAACTCCAATATCGCCCTCCTAAAAGAATGCTTATGTTTTTCTTTTAAATTATAGCTATTGCAATAACTCATTATTCCTAGGAAGGAGTTAACCGTTTCTTTTATCTTTTTATTCTCCTTGCTTTCAAAAACTGCACAATAAAAATTATTCTTAATCCTCTTTGTTAGATATTTACGATACGGCTTAATTATTAGCCCTAAATATACAATTCCTTTTGAAAAGTGTTGCAAATATGTCTTCTTAGGATGTAAGTCCAAAAGAGTTTCGGTAATTAAATGTTTTTTGATCTGGAAGATCACTTCTTTAAGATATTCCTTGTTTCTGTGAACAATTAATATATCATCAACATATCGTCCGCAATACTTAATGCCCACATCCTCTTTAATGAAATGATCTAGCTTGTTCAAGTATATGTTGCCAAACAATTGTGATGTTAGGTTCCCTATTGGCAAACCATAACCTTTCTTAGAATAAAACAAACTCTTGTTTTTTGGCAAACCATCCCAGTCGCTTCTTTTGCCTTTAATAATACATTCCTTTGTTGGGTCACTAAAAACAATTATCCTTAGCAACTCTTTTACTAATAAAAAGCTAAAGTTAAATTCACCGTTCTTTCTTTTGTCTTTTTCAATTTCAGAGATTATTAAGTCAAACAATAATTCTTTATTAATAGACATAAAATAACTCTTGACATCAAGCTTTAAGATATAGCAATCATCTTTGTAATTATTAGAACAAGAGCGGATAAAGTGTTCCGCTCTTTTAATTCCATAATGGACGCCCTTGCCTTTTCTACAACTATATGTGTCATTAATAAATCTTCTTTCAAATATTGGAGAGATATAGTTATACACCAAATGATGCACCACCCTATCTCTAAAGTCCGCAGCAAATATTTCTCTTTTTACTGGCTTACTAACAATAAAACAAATACTTGGCTTTAAATCATATTTCCCTGAGATAATCTCTTCAAACAAAGAAAATATATTTTCTTCAAAATTCATTTCAAACCTTAAGGCATTGATTGTATTTCTTTTGTTCCCTCTAGCGTCAAAATATGCCTGAAATAAATCTTCTAGTAATTGATCTTCATCAAGATCAGGGAAAATATTGTTTTTGTTTTTAAAAAGTATTGCTTGTTGCATCAAGTATTTAAAATAAAATTAACAAATAATTAGTATTGCATAAAGTCAATGTCTGCCTAATTAATGCCCATCAGATTATTTTTCCATACAAGAATGTATTAATTAGGCAAAACATCGTCTAAGTCCCAAAAAGACAACGGACGGAAAAGCCGTTTGCCTTAGAATTGGTATTGCGGTTGACGGTAGAATTACTAGTGTTCAAGTTCCTGTTCCAAGCACCTGCGCCACCCTCACTAGACGACCAGAAGTTCGTATTGGAGCCCACATTGTTGAAGCTACCATCGGTATTGCGGTTGCCGGACAACTATCAATCAAAAACAATCACTGTACTCTTCTTTTCGCAGGAAATTATTATATATTATACAACAATATATTTTCCCCACTCAAGAATGCCTCTCAAATACTGAAAAAACGGACTGCTTGAATAAGAGAAGCTATTCCTTGTTAAGAACAATTCAACAATTAACAAGGGGATTGTCGGACTTAAAGTGCTCGCTCATTTATGCCTTAGCGTAAATAACTCTGGCACTATATTATATTATATTAATATTAAACTGTAGCTATGCATGACCTTTGCCAACCCAATATCTGCTTTGATGTATCTTGAATGTTCTTACTTGCTCTTACAAAGGCCCTTAAGCTTATTATCTTTAAATCTTTTGCTAGGCGAACAAGCAACCTTACAGTTTCTAACTTCTCTCTTGCATTCTCTAGTGCCTCTCTTTTATCTTTCTTGCTATTCGCTTTGTATATTAATATCGCCAATTCTGTTGTTTCTTTTTTTAATTGTTCTCCTAGCGTATACTTGAATTCCTTATTAAACCCCCTGACTAGCATATACATTTCTAGAGTAAGATCATATATTGATTTAAATATTGGTAATTCGCTGTATTGCATTGTTCTTTTAATTATTTATTATTTTATTTATTATTTGTAAATTATGAGAGGCAATGATAAATAACGAGAATATAAAAGATTAAAATATATTTGGTTGGGGAAAAAGGAATTTAAGGGACGTTGTGGTAAGAATGGGCAGATATATTATTGCTTTAGTATTTATTTGGTGGGTTGCCTTTTCCCCCAACAAATAGTCAAATAGTCAAAGAAAACCTCTCTATTTCAAAAGACAACGGACGGAAAAGCCGAATGCCTTAGAATTGGTACTGCGGTAGACGGTAGAATTACTAGTGCGCAAGTTCCTGTTCCAAGCACCTGCGCCACCCTCACTAGACGACCAGAAGTGCGTATGGGAGCCCACATTGGTGAAGCCACCATCGGTATTGCGGTAGCCGGACATTAGGGCGGTAAATCCTGAAGAGTTGTTTCCATTTAAAGTAAAGGTTGACAGATTAGAGCCCTCGTTGGTTCCGAGCCATCCTGTTGTTGAGGTGTCATATGGAAAATCGGCGGAACAGGTTCCTGATGTACAAATAGCTCTTTCAAGATCAGTCCAGTCATCATGAGTAGGCATTCTCCATCCTGTTGGGCATGCATCTACTGTAGCAGGATGGTTATACAATACTCCATGGGTAGCATAGTTTGTTTGAGCTTTAGCGGTAGCAACATCTATGCCTTGGTAGCCATAGACATAGTAGTAAGGAGTTGTTGTGTTTCCTGTTGCGCTTGCAACTACGCTAGGAAGGTAAGCTAAGTTTTTAGCCATCCAGCATTGAGTTCCGATTTGAACAGTGGTATATACATTACCATCTCTTGGGTCAGTGAAACTATTTCCGCAAGCCGAAAAAGAAGGAGGAGAGAGGTAGTCCCATGAGGTGCCGTTACATCCCAGGAAGAGATTATCAGTGTAGTCATACCACTGCATGCCCTCAGTTGAAGAATTACAAGTTGGCCTTGTTTGTTCTGTTGCATTAGGAATTACTCCTGTGTCTCCTACTAACACTCCCCCGACATTAAGGGCACCCTCTATTCTTTGAGACGTTCCTACTGTTCCTGCGTTGATTGGTTTAGGGGTATTGCCAGTAGGAGGGCTTGTTTGAGGACCGTCCCATGCAAGGACGATAAAGGAGAGGAGGAATATGGAAAAAGATATTCCTGTAAAGATTGCGAGGTTTTTGATAAAATTATTTATCATATTTAATAATTATTGTTTATTTTTATCTTTACTTTATTATACTTTAATTAAAATTAATTACAAATAAATAATCAGACAATCTTTTTAAAGTTTCTTTTACCTACTTGAATTATCATCCCTTTTTCTGTTTTAATAGTATCTACCTTAATAATTTCTGTAGTATTATTAATAATTATTTTCACTCCCCCTTGGTCAATTAATCTTTTGGCTTCGCTTTTTGATTTTGCCAGAGACAATTTAACTAATAATTCCTGCGTATTATGTTCTCCATTTTCTATTTCAACTTCTTCAATTTCTGTAGGAAGTTTTTTGTCTTCAAAAACTTGTTCAAACTCTTCTTGAGCTCTTTGTGCTTCTTTTGAACTGTGAAAAATTGTAACAATTTCTTTTGCTAATTGTTTTTTAATTTCTTTAGGATTAACTTCTTTGTTTTTTAGTGATTTTCTGATTTCCTCAATTTGAATCATCGGAATTCTTGTACAGGACTCAAAATAGTCAACAATTAGTTCGTCTTTTAAAGTCATTAATTTACCAAACATATCAATTGGATCATCTAATATGTTAATAACATTTCCCCAAGAAGTAGACATTTTTCTTCCGTCTAATCCGTAAATCATTCTAAGAGTCATTACATCTTGTGGCTCCTCATTAAATGCTCTTTGTAATATTCTTCCTGCTTTTAAGTTAAATAACTGATCAAAACCACCAATCTCAACATCGGATTTGATAACCACTGAATCATATCCCTGAAGAAGTGGATACATTAACTCATGAAGTCCAATTGGCGATTCTTTATCCCACCTTTCCTTAAAGTTTCTTCTCTGAATCATTTGTTGAGCAGTGAAGTTCATTGCTAGTTTAATTATTTCTTCTACTTTCATTTTGCCAAACCAGTCCTTGTTGTATCTTACTTGCACTTTTTTAATATCAAGTATTTTGCCAATTTGATTTAGGTAGTCCTTTAGATTTTCTTTGATTTCCTTTTCAGTTAGAACTTTTCTCATTGCGTCTTTATCTGATGCGTCTCCAATTAAGGCAGTAAAGTTTCCGATAATCAAAGTTATATTGTGCCCTAAGTCCTGAAAGTCCCTCAACTTCATTAGTATTGTAGCTCGGCCCAAGTGTATTTTAGGACCAGTTGGATCTATTCCCAATTTGATATTTAACTGCTTACCTGAAAGTAATCTTTTTTTAAGAGATTCTTTTTCAATAATATCCTCTGTTCCTCTTGTCAAAATGTCTTCTATTTTGTTTTCGTCGGTAATAATTTTCATATATATATTATTGATTAAATGTTTCCAAAAGTCAAAAGAAATGATAATATGTGATTATGAAAAAAGAAATAAAAAAGATTTTAAGAGCACTGTTTTTAATAATAATTATGATTGGAATTGGAGGAATTCTCTTGTTTTTTTATTATATAAAAGACTTACCTCGTCCAGAAGTTTTTACTGAAGCACAATTAAATTTGTCTACTAAAATATATGACAGAACTGGCGAAGTTGTTTTATCTAATGTTTATGGAGAAGAAAGAAGAACCTATGTCCCTTTGTCTCAAATATCAATCAATATGCAAAACGCGGTAATTGCTACTGAAGATGCTGATTTCTATAACCACATCGGTATTGATTTCGGAGGAATTGCTCGGGCTTTTAAATTAGGATTCCTTTATAAAAGTTTAGATGTTCCCGGAGGATCAACAATCACTCAACAGTTAATCAGAAGTACCTTTTTGACTACTGATAAAAAAATTGAAAGAAAAGTGAGAGAAATTGTTTTGTCTCTTGAATTGGATAGAAAATATTCTAAAGAGCAGATATTGGAATGGTATTTAAATCAGGTTCCTTTCGGCGTCAATATATATGGGATTGAAGAGGCATCACAAACATACTTTCAAAAGAGTGCAAATGATTTAACAATTGCGGAATCAGCTCTTTTGGCTGCAACCATACAAGCGCCTAGTTTTTATTCTCCCTATGGAAACAATGTTGAGGCGTTACTAAAAAGAAAAAACTATGTTTTAGATAGAATGGCCATTGTTGGATGTATTTCTGAAGAACAAAGAGATGAAGAAAAAGAAGTTGAACTATCTTTTTCCAACAAACCCAAAACAGTTGCTGTTCATTTCGTAAATTATGTAAGGCAACAAATTGAATCAACTTATGGTCCTAGTTTTTTAGAAACAAAAGGATTAAAAATATATACTACTCTTGACTGGGAACTACAACAAGAAACAGAAAGCATTATTAAAGACGGCGTTCAAAACAATATCGCTCGTTTTGGAGCATACAATTCAGCATCTATTTCAATTGATCATAAGACTGGTGAGATATTAGCAATGGTGGGGTCTGCAAATCCATGGGGAGAGTCCCTTCCAAAAGGATGTGATCCAACTGTTAATTGCAAGTTCGTTCCCGACTTTAATGTTGCCACCCAAGGGAAAAGGCAACCAGGATCATCTTTTAAGCCCTTCGTCTACGCTGAAGCATTTAGAAAAGGATTTAGCGATCAAACAATTGTAATTGATGAACTAACAAGCTTTGGAGTATGGGGAGGAGAAGAATATGTTCCAAGAAATTATGATGGACTATTCAGAGGACCCGTAACATTAAGAAATGCTCTTGCTCAATCATTAAACGTTCCTGCTGTTAAAGTATTGAATAGTATGGCTGGATTAAATGATAGTATAACTTTGGCTCAAAAAATGGGAATCACCACATTAAACCAGGAACCTTCCTATTATGGACTATCCCTTGTCTTGGGAGGAGGAGAAGTTCATTTAATTGATATGGTAAGCGCTTATGGGGTCTTTGCTAATGGAGGATACAGAATTGCGCCTTCAGCGATACTAAAAATTGAAGATTCTAATGGAAATATAATTTATCAGAACAATAATACTCCTAGAAAGGTTTTAGAAACAAGCGTCTGTGAAACGATAACGGATGTTTTATCAGATAACAATGCCAGGGCTCCAATTTTTGGATATTATTCAAATTTAAGATTTGATGATTATAAGGTGTTTGTAAAAACTGGTACCACTCAATTAAATGTTGATGGTTGGATAGTTGGTTGCACAAAAGACACTTGCGTTGGCGTGTGGTCAGGAAACAACGATAACACAAGTATGTATGGAGGAGTTGGAGAATCGGCCTCTGGTCCTCAATGGAGAAAAATTATTGAGAAAAGTGTAGAAATTAGAAATTGATCAAACTCTACTATATTCAATTTATATTAATTAATACAAGTAGACCTTGTTCAATTAATAAGAATTAAACCCTAATAGGCATAATTACATATTGATAACTAGCATCTCCTATTGGTTTAATCAGTGCTGGGCCATCATTGCCCTGCATTTCAAAAGATATTTCTGACGACTTGATATTTGCTAGAGCATCTAAAATGTAGCGGTAGTTAAATGATATCTTAATAGGGTCTCCCTCTGTTACCGCAGGCATGCTCAATTCGCTTTCCCCTATTTCATCGTCCTGACTTTTTATTTCTATATTTTTTTCTTCAATTTTTATAACCACCTCACTTGTCTTGCCTCCAAATAGTCCGGCCATCTTAATTTGTTTTGCAAATTCTTCCTTATTAAGAACAATTTTTGTTTTTGATACTTTAGGAATAATTTCTTCATAAGATGGATATTCTCCATCAATTTGTCTTGAAACAAGATTAATTTCTGAATGGGTTGAATTAGGTAAAAATGTTTCAAACATAACCTGTGATTCGGAGAAATAAACCCTTATTTTTTTTCCTTCTTCTTCTGGTAAAATGTTGATTAATTCTTTTGTTGTTTTTTGAGGAAGAATGAAATTAATTTCTTTTTCAAATAAATTTTTAATGTCATCTTTTATTGTTTTTTCAGCAAGACGAAAACTATCTGTTGCTACTAATTTAATATTTCCTTTATTAAAAGAAAAATATATTCCTGATATTTCTGGCTTTACTTGAGAAACGCTTGCCATGTCAACAACACTAATTAGCCCTTCTTTTAGTTTCTTGCCCTCCATTTCTATATATATATCTTTAAGAAATTTAGGAATAATTGGAAATTCTTCAGAAGAAAATCCTTTAATTTGTGTTTTTATATTCTTTCCCTCAATTAAAAGATTATTTCCTTTGTTTTTTATATTTATTTTTTCTTCACTTAAAGATCCTGCTAATTGACTAAAAAATTTAGCAGGAACAGTGGCGCTTCCCTCTTTTTCTGTTTTACATTGTCCCCACCATTCTATTCCTACTTCTAAGTCAGTTGATGATATTTTAATAAAATTAGGAAGGGCTTCTATTAATAAATTATTGAGTATCGGCAATGTTAAATTTTTACCTGTAATTTTTTCGGTAATAGTTAGTCCTCTTTTTAATTCTTTTGCAAGTATTGTAAAGTTCATATTTTTCTTATAATAATTTTTATTTATTTGTTATTATTATTAATTAATTTATTTATGTGGATAATAATTTTATTTTTAATAATTTCTTTTGTTTTCAACGATTTTTAATTGTTTTAATTGTGGATAAACAGGGTATTAATTATTGGGTAAACTATATATAGTTTTTAATAACTTTTTTATTAATTATTTTACTGCTATTATCTTAACATTTTTTCCACACTATTTACTATATATTCTTTGTAAAATTAAATCTATTTCTTGTCTTGTTTTATCGTTTTCTTCGTAAGATTTTTCTATTAATTGACAAGCATGCATTACTGTTGTGTGGTCTTTTCCTCCAAACTTTCTTCCTATTTCCGAGAAAGACATTTTTAGTTCTTTTTTAAGTAAATACATTGCAATTTGTCTTGGCCTAGCATATTCTTTTTTTCTTGAAGTCAAAAACATATTATTTGAC
Source organism: Minisyncoccota bacterium (assembly GCA_041651955.1). GTDB lineage: Bacteria > Patescibacteriota > Minisyncoccia > Minisyncoccales > Minisyncoccaceae > UBA2558. The sequence goes on from JBAZIG010000003.1 coordinate 10,619, forward strand.
GAAATATCGTAGAAACTATTAATTGATTCAATAATTTTTTTATGATTGGTAATTTTAGCGGGAGAAATAATGATATTTTTTAATAGTTTTTTAGCGTCTTCAATGTTTATTACTTTGTTTTTGTTTGTTTTTTTATAAATTACGAGTCGACTAATAGAGCTCTCTAGTTCTCTGATATTTTTTTGAACGTGGTTGGCGATGTATTCTAAAACATCTATTGGAACATTGATATTTTTTTCTTCTGTTTTTTGGCTTAAAATAGCCAGTCGTGTTTCATAGTCGGGCATATTTATATCAGCAATCATTCCCCCATTAAAGCGTGACTTTAATCTTTCTGTAATTGCAGGAATGTTATCAGGGTGCCTATCGGAAGAAAGAATAATTTGTTTATTTTTTTGATAAAGAGAATTAAAGGTGTGAAAAAATTCTTCTTGGGTTTTGTCTTTGCCTGCCAAAAACTGAATATCATCTATAATTAACACGTCAATTTCTCTTAAGTTCTTTTTTAGTTCTTCAATGCTTTGAGATCTAATTGCGCTAACAATTTTAGAAATTAATCTTTCTGCTGGAACATATTTAACTTTTTTTGAAGGAAAGTCCTCTTTTATTTTATTCCCTATTGCTTGCATTAAGTGTGTTTTTCCTAGCCCTACGTCACCGTAAATAAAAAGAGGGTTATAGTTTTTTCCTGGTTCTTCTACAACAGACATTGCGGCAGCATAAGCAATTTCATTAAATGGTCCGATTATAAAATTATTAAAATTATATTTAGGATTTAGGTTTGTTTCTTTGTCTACTTCTAGCTCCGTAAATCCAAGTTGTTCAATTGGCTCTTCTTTTTCTTTTTTTTGCGACTTCTTATTAACGATGTTTGCGTTTACAGGAACAACAATATATTTAATCTCTTTAATGTCTTCATTGATTGACCTTATGATTTTTAGTATTTCCTTGTGGTATTTCTGTTCCATCCATTCTTTTGAAAATGAATTAGGCACAGACACAACAACAGCATCATCTTCAATTGAAGATATGCTTGTGTTAGCGAACCACGTTGCAAAGTTTGCCGAAGAGATATTTAATTGAATTTGAGACAAAACAGATTGCCAAAGTTCTTCATTAGTCATAGCGTTATTATACCTTACTACTGTCAACAAAGCAAAAAAACGTTGTAGAATAAAGGAAAAAAGGGGTGGTGTGGATATGGTGTGGAAAAATAGTTCCTAAATTTTTAACTAAAAATGAAAATAAATTAATTGACCAAGAAAGTATTTTTTGTTATAGTTTTCTCATAAGTTAATTATTAAAAAATTATGAGCAAAACCTATCAACCCAAGAAAAAGAAAAGGCAAACTACTCACGGTTTTCTAGAAAGGTCTAGCACAAAGAGTGGCCAGAAGATTCTAGCGAACAGGAGAAGAAAAGGCAGAGCAAAACTTTCTGTTTAATGTTTTATGCTACCAAAAGAAAATAGATTAAAAAAAAAGAAAGAATTTGAAGCTATTTTTGAAAATGGAAGAATAAAAAAAGGAAAAAACATTATTGTAAGGTATTTAGGAAACGGAACAGAGGAAACAAAAGTAGGATTTATAGTCAGTAAAAAAGTTTCTAAAAAAGCAGTAGAAAGAAATAAAATAAAAAGACAATTGAGAGAAGCAACAAAACAAACCGATCTCAAAAGAGGATTAAGCATTATTATTATTGCCCTATCAACAATTAAAGATGTCCCATATGGTGGAATAGAGGAGGACGTCAAGAAGACACTAAAATTATGAATATCTTTTTAACAATTTATTATGCAGTACTTTATCAGCCAATGCTGAACTTTTTAGTTTTTATATACATCCTTACAAACAATTTTGGTGTAGCCGTAATACTTCTTACAGTCTTAATTAAATGGCTTACCAATCCGCTAAATAAAAAGGCGATAGAATCACAAAAAGCAATGGCAGAAATTCAGCCAAGAATGAAAGAGATTCAAAAAAAATACAAAACAAATCCAGAAAAACAAGCTCAAGAAATGATTGCGCTATATAAAGAAAAGAACTTCAATCCTTTTTCAAGCATTTTTTTACTTTTTATACAAATTCCTGTTATTATCGCTTTATTTCAGATATTTAAAGGAGGAATAGTTATTGACCCTCAATATATATATTCTTTTGTTCATCTTCCAGAAGCGATTAACCCTTACTTTTTAGGAATTGATCTATCACAGCCAAATATATTTTTAGCAGTGCTTGCCTCCATAGCTCAGTACTTCCAAGCAAAAACAAGTTTTGGCAAACAAAATAAAGACAAGGATACTGGAGACCAAAAAGACAGAACAACACAAATGACAGAAATGATGCAAAAACAAATGATATTCATACTTCCAATAGTAACATTATTTGTTTTGTTTACTCTACCATCAGCCCTAGGAGTTTATTGGCTAATAACAACAGCAATGACAATTTATCAACAAAAAAAGATATTAAAAGAAAGCAATGATTAACAAAGAAGAAATAAAAAAAACAACAGAAGAGTTTTTTAAAAGAGCTGATTTTGAAACAAGCGTTGAAGTTGAACAAAAAGAAAACTTGATTGATATCAATATCAAAACAAGCAATGCTCAAACATTAATTGGAAGACAGGGCCTTGTTTTAGCAGATATTCAATTATTATTAAGAAAAATTATTAAGAAAAAAACGAACGAAGATTTTTATATCAGCGTAGATATTGATAACTACAAAAAAAACAAAGAAGATTATCTGAAAGATCTTGCTTGGCGAGTTGCTGATGAAGTTTTAAAAACAGGGACACAAAAAGAAATTCCCCTGGTCTCATCATTTGATAGAAGGATAGTTCATATAGAATTACAACAAAGAAACGATGTTCTAACAGAGAGCATTGGAGAAGGAGAAGAAAGAAGAATTATTGTAAAACCTGCTAGCTAAGCAGGTTTTTTGCTTGTTTTATCTTTGCGATTTCTTCCGGACTGGTAGTAATAATTTGGTCTTCGGTATATGAAGCCATAATTCTAATAGAGACGTGTTTTTGTCCAGCGAAGAAGATGCCTTCCCCTACTGGAGTTTCAAGCAAAAGGAATTTTTCTTGTTCAGTTAGATTAAACGTTTGTTGGATTAAATCAATGGTTGCTGGACTTTGCTTTAATAATAATTGAATTGAAGAGTTGGTAATAATTGGTTTTCCATAATCAGAACGCATAAAATCGGAAACATCTTGAGTAATAGTTGTTACTCCTAACCAATACTTTCTAGCCCTCTTACATATTCCGAACAAGAAAGATGCACCATCTTCTGTTCTCATCATCCACCACGCCTCATCAATAACTAGAATTCTTTTTTTAAGGACGGCCCTGGCAGTGTTCCAGATATAACGCATAATAATAAACATAGCCATTGGACGAAGCTCGTCCTCCATATCTCTTATTCCAAAAACAACCAAATGTTTGTCCATAGAAATGTTTGATTTTTGATTAAAGAAAGAGGCAAATGTTCCCTTTGTAAATTTTCTTAATCTTTCAACTAAAGAATCAGCGCCTTCCATTGTTTCTAAGACCGATTCTAAATCAGACATAATTGGAACATTTTCTGCCCATGTTGTTGGATCAGAATTAGGAGTAATATCTTTTGCAGCATATGTTTCAGACAATGCTTGATCCATAATAGCATCTTCTTCAGCGGTTAAGCCCCCAAGCATTATTCTCATCAATCCAACCAAGTTAATAATGTTAGACCTTAAAACATCTTCAGTTCTTTCGTCCTCTCTTGGTTCTGGCAAGTCAAAAGGATTAACGTGGCTTTCAGAGCTTAATGATATTTTAAAGAATGATCCGTCAACAGAATCAGCCAATGTTTTAAATTCGTTTTCAGGATCTAGAATAATACACTCTGTTCCCATCATTAAAGATCTAAGGATTTCTAATTTAACAGCGTAAGATTTACCAGAACCGGATTTAGCAAAAATAACCATATTGGCATTTTCCATACTAAAACGGTCAAACAAGACAAGAGAATTATTGTGTTTATTTACTCCATAGAGTATTCCTTCGTTTGAGCTTAAATCAAAAGAGATAAAAGGAAAAATGCTGGACAAAGGGGTTGTATTTAAGGTGTTGTGAATCTGTAATAGATCAGTTCCATAAGGAAAAGTTGAAAGGAGCCCTTCTTTTTGTTGGTATAGTGCTGGCTTGATATAGATTAAACGTGACTCAAGAGTTGACCTAAGGGTTGTTTCAATTTTTTCAAGTTCTTTTGTATCGTCAGCATAAACGGTTATATATAAACCGAATTTAAACATTTTTTCTTGGGCCGTTTGAAGTCGTCCTCGCAAATCTTCTAGATCTTGATAGGCCGTTTCTAGTGCTGGATCTCTAATCAATCCTTTTTCTTCTCTTTCCATAATTTCCGCTTGAACTTCTGTAACGCTTTTTCTTAATTGTTTTAAAATGCTTCCTGTTTCAATGGGGTGAAAAAAGAAAGATATGTCTAGGGGGATATCCATATTAATAATTGGAGAAAGCCAGCCAGTAGTTAAATATCTTGGATAAGAAAAAACAAAATATGTTTTTGCTAATTTTTCTTCTAGTTTTATATAGTTTGGATGGACTTCAATTGAAGCAGGAGAAATTATATCAATGGCAGAAGTCATTTCTCTTTCCATAAACTTTTCCTTTTTTTGTTTTTTGTTTCCGAATAATCCCATATATTATATTATAATTTCAGGAGCTAAATCTGGATAATATCCTAATTCTGCTTGATTAATATGATGAAGAGACCATAATAATTCAATCAATTCTTCAGATCCTAAATTAATTGATTTTAATCCGCACCTTCTTATTCCTAAAGAAATATATTCCATTCTTTGCCATAATTGATATTTTCCTGTTTGGAATTTTTTTTCTGTTAAATCCATTCCTGTTGAAGGAGACGCTTGCCCGGGAATTCCTGCTACTTCTAGCATCGGGAAATATGGAACAACAATATAGAATTTTTTACTCATAATTGATCCGGTTGAAACTATCTCTTCAATAAAAGCGCGGTATTCGGCTGTCTGAACTTTCAATAACTGAATTTGTTGTTTTTCTTCAAGCTCTTTTATTTTTTCAATGTATCCTGTAATGTTCACTTTTCTAGAGTTAACTATAATTTGGCAAGAAAAATCAAGAGAGTTAAGAAAGTTTTGGAATTGATTAATAATAGCCATTTGTTCATCTTCTGATTTTAAACCAAAATTTAATGAAGAGACCAAAATAACACCCTTTAAGGATTTATCTTTTTGAACCATTATTCCCTCTCTAATTTGCTGGATTGGTATAAATTGTTGAGACGGTGCTTTTGCCATTAATTTTCTTCAAAGTCAATTTTTTTAATTAATTCTTCTATCTTCCCTTCATCTCTCATTTTAAGCGGAGATTTTTCTTGTTTTGTTATTGTTATTTCTCTTCTTTCTCTTTCAGTTGATAAAAATACTGGTGATTGTTTTCTCCTCCAAAGAAACAGTCCAGGAGATACTTTAAAGTTTATCCAATTTTTCATTACCACTGGCAATGCTTGCCCCTCTATTTTATAAAAAGAAATTGTTAATGCTACTGCTGTAAGAATTCCTGCCAAGAGAATAAAAACAAAAAAATTATCTTGTCCAACAGAGAAATAAAGAAAAAAGCAGATAACCAGAACCGCTCCAATTGTCATGCTTTGCTTAACATTCAAAGGTCCTAATAATTTGGCTTCGTGATCAATGAATTGAGGAACTCTGTATTGCATAATTAAATTAATGATTCTTTATATGGGTCCTTATATTCTTCTTTTTTAGGCACAGGAATTTCAACTCCATCTTTGTCTTTTTTATTATCGCTTACAATCTTATTTTCTGCAACATTTGATGAGTATATTTTGTTTAGAGCTATTCTTAAACCACTAAAAATTTTTCTATCTATTTCTCTGCTAATAGTTTTTGCTTTATTTGTTTCCATATCCATTTCTAATTCAAGGGTAACGAAAAAATCCTTAATTGGTAGTTTGCCCATTAAAGTTTTTCCTATGTACTTCATCAACTGCGACTTCATTTCTTCATCAGAGATTCCATTTGTTTCGCAAATATCAGAAACAACCTTAAAATTATCTTCAGAAAAAAGAGCTTCTTTTATAGCATCGGGAAGTTTTTCATATTCTTTCCAAAAATTTTCTTTTGAATCGCCTGTCTTTTTCATATCTTTCATTTTAACATATTATTTTAATCAATCAATAAGACCCCTTTACAAAATAAACATAATGTTTTATAATTAAGATGCCCCTAAATGGGCATAATGGTTACTTGAAAAAACAAATAGGTATTTTTATGGTTGCAAAAAATTCAATTTTGAGGGGTCCCTTTAAAAAGGGGATCATCATAATTGCTCTTGCAGTTGTGACGGGCATTGTTACGGAAAACTTTGGAGCCATCAGACTGATTTATGGCTACATAAAGGTGATTTAATGAGCATAAAAGAAGTAGTTGAAAAGAGCCCCTTTTTAAAGGGGATCATCATAATTGCTCTTGCAGTTGTGATGGGCATTGTCATGGGAACAACCGGACTTGTCGGACTTATTTTGGGGACATTTCTTGTCTTCTTGGCGACAGTTTTGGTGCTTTATTTGATGTGGGCGCCAGTAGGAATTTTTGCCTTCTTCTTGGAAGAAGGATACGCAAAGATAGTTGTGAGAGGAGAATCCTTTCACGAGGCCTATATTAAAACGGCCGGAAAGGTTTTGTCTGTCAACTATGATGTAGTTGATGAAGGAGCAAAGGTTCCTCTAAAAGAGGAGCCCTCTACTCTTTTCGGAATGGTCTTTCTGTTCTGGCCCTTTTATAGGGTTTACACCTACAAGCAAAAGTGGGTGAAGTTTAAGGACGGAATGAAGCAGAAAAGAGAGGAGGTTCTTAACCACGTATTGCTTATGGCGTACGTTTATTATGTAGAGGTTCTCAATGCCGAGACCTACGGCAAAATATCCGTTAATATGGGTATTGCTGTGGAGGCAAAGATTGTGAACCCCTACAAAGCGATGTTCATGATTAAGGACTGGAACGCTGCGATGACCTCTTGGATAGAGGGCGCGACCAGGGACTTTGTAAGCAAGAACTCTTATGAGGAAATTATTAGAGGAGATCTTGCGTCCCAACTTAAGGCACATATTCTTAAGCAAATCAGCGACGATCTTCGTAATTACGGGGTCGTTATAGTTGAATTGACGGTGATCCATATTGAGCCGGCAGACAAGGAATATGAGGAGGCCACCAAAGCGCAGGTTATAGAGGCCAGAAAAAGAGAAGCGACCATAACTCGTGCTCGGGCAGATGCGGAGAAAGAATCCATTGCCCGAATGGAGTCCGTTATTTTCATGGTCGCTGCATCAAGTGGCCAAAAGGTGGACGCTCTCAAAGCGGAGCTTCTTAAGAACCCAGGTGCGTTAAGCACCAAATACAGGGTTGCTTACGAGGCCGCTATGGCGCTCGTGAACAAAAACATGGCTATTGCTGGTAACTCGTACCTTGAGATAAATACCGGTGGTGGTAGTGGCTCTGGTGGTGGTAGTGGCTTTAATGAAATGTTAACAGCGATAGTCGCTGCTAACAAAATTTTGAACCAAGGCCAAGGCCAGCAACAAAAACCTATTGAAAAATCAAGCAAGAAAAAGATAAACAAAAAAGAAGAAGATTACCTTCTTAGTGGTAACTGGCTTGATGATGATGACGAGTAGGACAAAAAATTTGTCCTCTTTTTTATTTCAAAAATTCAGAAGCGATGCTTTTGTTTTTTATAATCTGTTCTCTTTTTTCTTTGCTTTCAAAATCTTCTTCGGGAACATCTTCTTCTTCAATTAAGTTCTTAATTTCTTGATTGTTTTCTATCATTGAAGAAATTTCTAAAGCATCCTCAAGAGAAACTCCTAGATCTTCTTCAACAATAAAAGGAAGCTCTTCAAAAAAAGTTCTATTGTTAATTAAATTATCAATAATAACTGTTAGCTTTGAAAGGGGATGAAAATCAATAGGATTCTCCCCTCTTTTTTTTCTTTCAACAACTTTATCGTTGAAAAATAAATTAAGGGTCCTCTCTAGCATGCTATTGCTTTCCTTGTCTTTCTCTATATCTAAAAATTCTTTTTCAAGTTCAAACTTAAAAATAATTTCACCGATAAAGGATATAATGTTATTGTTTATGGTTTTCATTTTTTTATTTCTTAAGTATAATGTCCATCTGCTATTGTTTGGTTATTTGCATTATGTTCTTTTATTAAACTTCTTGCTTCTTCTCTTAAACTTTTTAAATCTTTTTTGTCAACTTCTGTTTTGTTTGCTTTTGCGCTTATTGTTGTTATGGAGTCCTTTATGTTTCTTAATCTTCCAACTATATTTGTTTGTCTCTCGCCAAGCTGTGCTGAACCTTGTGTTTTTAATCTACTATCTTTTTCTTGTTTTTTATTCATAAAAGCATACAAATTAGATTTAGTTTGGAGAGCGTTATTATAATCTTTTGTTCCCTTATTATAATTATCTAAATTAATTGAAGCAGCTCCCTCCATCATTCCGTTTTGTTGGGCAGTAGATCCTCTTTGAACAACATATTGAATTTGTGAAGCGCCAAGTGATCGAGCCACCCTTTCTTTTTTAAGAGAAGCTGCTCCTACATTCTTTACTATATCACTGCCAGACATTTTATTAATAACATCTTCAACAAGAACATTTTGATTTTTCTCAAAAGTGCTTAAGAGTTTTTCATTGTTATTAAGAAGGAATAAACTGGTCTTCTTTTTAAGGTCTTTTACTCTTTCTTTGTCTTTTTGAGTTTCTGCAATTGATATTTCTTTTTCTGCCCAAGCCATTGTTTCTGTGGCAACTTCTTCTATTTTTTTATCTCTTTCGTTTTGAAGAGAAGTTTTCTTTGCAAGGTCGGTTTCTTTTTTAATTCTTTCGTCATAGTCCTTTTTAATTGCTTCTATATTGTCTCCCTCAACATCAAAATCTTTCTTTTCCTTACTTTCTTTTCTTCTTGTTTCATAATTCTTAAATCCATATTTTGAACTTATCTGATCAACGCTTGCATCAAAGTATGCTCGTCCTTCTTCTCTTGTATTAAAATTAGTAAGAGCTGATCCTAAACTTTTAGTTCTGCCCTCGCCCTTTCCTCTCTGTTGTAAATATCCACCGACTATTCCCTTCCCTCCTTCTTTAACGTATCCTGCCGCAAATGATTTAGCCTTATTAACAAAATCACCGAGAGGAGCTGTAATTTGTCCTCCCGAAGATATTGATATGAAGAGACCAACAAAAAGAATTATTAGGGGAACTAAATAAGAAAACAAAGCAGTGGCAACTACTTGAACAATGTCTTGAACGCTATTGATCCCCGAAAAACTTACTGGACTAGCGATAATTGCTTCCATAGAAACATTGGCAAGATATAAAAACAATGATGCCGGAATAACGATAATAATCCACTGTAAAAACATTTCTATCCAATCGTCCCAATATAAAATACTAGGAAAGAATTTTCTAACGGTATTTGATTTGGGAAAAACTTTTGTTGCTAGAGCCAAGGGAGAGGCGATGATTAATATCCAGAGAACTACAGTTCTTGCAATAAAAATTAAAGAATAAAGTAAGCAAATAGCGAAGTAGGCAAAAGCAAAAAACAAAAGAACAATAAGTCCAGCAATAAGAAAAACCGGATTATTACTGTTTCCGTTTTGAATGCCAGCCATAGTGTCCAATATTCTAGTAGCAATATTTCCGCTTATTCCTGGACCAATAAATGCTTTGGCTATTATGTTTGAACCGTCAATAATGAATCCGCAAATTAAAGGGGTAAAATTAATAAGCAGGGCTACGATTACAAAATTAATTAAAGTTTTTTTTGCTTGTCCCTCTTCTCTTCCTAAAATTATATTTATAGCAATAATAACAAGCCCAATAATTAGAGCACTGTTGGCTAAATTTCTTACTATTCCCCAACCCTCTGTAACAACCTTTGATGTTTCTCCGTCTGGGTTTGCGACTCCATCTAAGGCAAATTTTAGTATTTCATTTCCAAAACCCATTAAAATTTCAATAATAAGACCAGAAAAGAATCCCACAACGACAACAATTGAATTTAAAATAACATCTCCTCCTGAACTTAGAATTTCTTCTATTCCTCCTATTATATCCCACAAACCATAGGCATTCTCTGTTGGCAGAAAAATAATAAATGTGAGAGCGAAAAGAAAAAATAAAATGTGGTTAAATTTATTTAACATATTTTTAATTATTATACTTCAGTAAATAATTATTGTAAACTATAAATTGATAAGAATAAAAAAAGGGACTTCATTCAGGTATATTTTTCCCAAAGATGAAGTCCCGCTCCCACCATCACCAGACCTGTGAACAGGTCCAGTGCCAGGTAGAATGTTCCCGAGTTCCTAAAGAAGAACCCGACCATGCCATCGATTACGGCAAATGCTCCAAAAAGCATTACCGCAACAAAAATAATTTTCTTTCCGGTCATTTTAACCTTCGTTATTATAAATTAAAAAGAAAAAAATGTCAATAGATGTATTTTGGAATGCTTAACAATATTATTGCCTTTGCTTTTACAATAAAGTATAATTATTACATATATGATATTTAATCTTAAATTAACTCCAGAAGCATTCGTTATGATTCCCATTGCTCTTATTCTTGATTTAGCTGGACTAGCCATCGTCATTTTTTTGTTAGATGATTTAGGAATTATTGATTTAATTGGTGTTTGTATTTTTTTCCCTTGGTTGATTATAAGGGGACATCGCCCCCCTTCCCTTTCAGGAAGAAAGAGTTTTGCTAAAATTAAAAAACTTTTTAAGGGAAAGTATTTAAAATTTTTACTTCCCTTATTCGGAGAAGTTACTCCATGGTTGGGGGGGTTAGGTTTTTTTTGGACTATGACAGTTTTTTGTAATTTAGAAGAGTAATTATATAATATAAACATGGAACAAGGTTTTGGAGAAATGATGATTAGTATTTTCAATTTCGCTGTGATGGGGGGAATTGCTCTTACTATTTTTGTGATTGTCTTTCAGGGAATCAATCTTTTAAATTCTCGCGGAGATCCTTCTGCTTTTTCAAAAACAAAAGAAAAAATAAAAAACACCTTAATAGGTCTTGGGGTTCTTTTACTCTCTTATGTTCTTTTGACAACAATTAATCCTAACATTATAAATTTAGAGTTTAATATAGGAGGAGTTACTGTGAAACCACCTACTTTTCCAACTAGCAATCCACCAGTTGAAGAAATAGAAACTTTTACCTTTGAAGAAATACCAATAGGAACAATTTCTGAAGAACTTTTGGCCGGTGTTTCTTCCGTTGAGGTTCCTTGTTATGAATATGAAACTTCATTTAGAGATGGAAGCGGAAATATTATTATAGGAAACACGGTTGATCAAAATGGCGATGGCGAAATAGACGAAAAAGATGTTCTTTTAAATAAAGATATTTTTTATTGCATGAATCTTTTAACTAGTGCTTATGAGGCCAAGGTTGAATATCACTTGAAAACTTTAATTAATGAAATGAATACATCAATGAAAAATGGTTGTAAGTGCTCAAGGGTTTATATCGGACGACTTGAGGGACAAGGAATTATTACTAGTGAATGTGGGATTAATCTAGGTTACGAAAAAGTAATAATGCCTTCTAGTTATGGAAAATATACTCCAATGACCTGTCCAGACGCTGAATGTTCCGCTTGCACAAGGGCATATAGTTTTTGTGGGCAAACATGCGGAGATATTTTAGGTTGTCCAACCGCTGAACCATCATATGGTGGTGGAATTGATAATCCAGTTATAGAAACAATTGGAGAGTTTGAACAGTTTAAATATGATCCTTGTAATAATAGATTAGAACTCATATGTAAGGCAGCAGAAATTCAACAAGTTATTTATGGCGGAGAAAGACCAAGACAAGAATGTTATGATGAAGGATATCTTAAAGAAAATGCTCCCGAAGAGCCAATCCTCTTGACTCTTAACGAGGCAGTGCAAAGAATGGAATACTTTAAAGATTACTTTCAGAAAAAAGTATATCAACTTTCTTGCGCTGAACAAAAAATGAAAATGCCCTGGGGGCAAAGAATTACTCTAGCAGAGTATGAAAAATTAAAAAGTGAGATTTCAGATTATAATGTAGAAAAAACAAGTTTTGAAAACTATGATATCGCTAGGTATTGTGGAGAGTTTAATTCTCAAGAAGAAGCAATAGGAGATGATTCGCCGTGTAAAGAAGTAGAAGAAGAAAGACAATATTTTTATGATGGAGACAGCGCGACATTTTATTTCAGTGAGGACTATAATGTCTATAAAACGAACGAAGATTCAAAAGATAAAACAGAAAAAAAATGTACTATTCTTGAGGGAGATTTGACCATGGGTGAATATGGAGGAGTGATACCAATTGGAGAGGTTGTTGACGAGGCAGAAGAGTGGGGTAAAAAGGTTGTTGATAGGATTGATAATATAATAGCTGAAGCAAGGATGTTAACCGATACAATTATAGAGGTGGTTAATATCCCTGCTACTTGTAATGCAGGAAGATGCACAACAACAAATGCTCACTATGGAAGGATGACATGTTATAGTCCTGCTTGTGGTGAAGTGGGAGATTGCTATTGTTCTAATGTTTGGCCTTTTCCTTGTGAAAAGGGAGGAGGAATTCCTAGCGCAATGAAACCAAACCAATACCAAACTATTGGTGCCTCATGTGACCCAAAATGTTATTCTTGTCCAATTAGCCCTACTCCAATTTCTTTTTATTCTTGTGGGTATCCGATAGGAATGCCAGGCGGCTGTCTGTGTGGAATGAACGTGGTCGCAGTTCCAAGAGAGCAACATTGGGTTTGTGATTATGGAACTTTTTGCAATGTTGTTAAAAAAATATATTGGGTTAACGATGAGATAGATAATAATTCATTTATAGAAACTGAAGACGAGGCAGAAGAAGAAAAGAGAAGAGAGAATTTATCAAAAATAGGATATTTACAAAAATTCAAAGGATTTGTTGGAGCATTGAACATTTTGTCAGGAATTACGATTTCAACACCAACCTATTATGGGTCAAGTGTGGATATAATAAGCAAGGTTTGTGAAAGTGATCTATTGGGGCCCCCAACAAGTACAGAAACACCAAAAGTTGAAATGGAATATAACTATAGCTGTTTGGGAGAATATCAATCTACTCCCCTTCAAATGGAGCACACAAACTGTCCTTATTCTTATAGTGGCCCAGTGGGTGCTTATTGGTGTGAAAAACAAGGGGTCTATTGGTCATGCCCCACCAATTCAGAAAGTTGCGGTGGTTCAGCAACATCAGGGGATCCCAATGTTACAGATAATCCAGTGGGAGAGGTTATAAGTGATGATGGTCCGGAAGAAAATGAAGAAGAAAAAGTGATAGAATGTCCTTATCCTTATGACAGCTTAGAAGAAGCATATTGGTGTGAAAAACAAGGGGTCTATTGGTCCTGCCCTATTAGAGAAGAAGATTATGATATTTGTTTTGACGACCCAGTTTCAAGCAAAATTAATACACCATCTTCTAATAATTTCTTTTCTTTATTGTTTGATGAAATAAAAAATGTATTAGTTGGATTTTTTACTAATTTAAATAAGAGCATTGCTCAAAATGACCCCGCCTATCTTTCAGATTATTTAGGGATAGAAAATGTTTGCGCGAGAAGTAGTAGGCCGTCACTTTCTTGTTCTGGTTATTCTAATAATTTTCCTAATTGCGTTGAAGTTTCAACGACTCAAACCTTTAATTCTTGTGATGCAAGCAAGAATGCTGAAATTGCTAGTCGTTTTGAACTTTTAGAAAAGCTAGAATATTCAAGAAAAAAACTAACAGGATGTGTTAAAGGTTATGGCGCTGGATACAAAGATAATCCAACCGAAGTCGTAGAGGTTATTAGTTGTATGGAGGGAGTAACTGAACCAGGGGTGCTAATGCTTCCAGAATTCCCTTATCCAAGCAAAGCAAAAGAAAAAGTTCCTTATAATAATTGTTATCCTTTGAATGCTAGCAGATTAACCGAAGATCAAAGGTCTCAATGTTTTTATAATCCCTTAAGAGAAGGAAACGCTTCCAATCCTGGGTGTCTGATGATAACATTAGAATATATGGATAATTATTATTGTTGTAATTAAAATATGAAAAAAATACTCACATTAATTTTTCTCTCATTGATTTTTTGCACGCCAGTTTTAGCCGATGTTCAAATCGGAGAATTTATCATTACAGACAAAACATCTCCAGAAGAGGTTATAATCTATATCTTTCAAATTTTTGTTGGAGTCGGAGCCCTAATAGCAGTAGCAATGGTTGTTTTGGCTGGTGTAGAATGGATGACTTCTGATGGAAATCCGGGAAAAGTTGATGGAGCAAAATCAAAAATTAAAAACGCCCTATTAGGCGTAGGGGTATTATTAGGAACCTATTTAATTATCTGGACAATTAATCCAGATATTGTAGATGTAAAAGTAGATAACTTGAAATGCGATTATGGAATTATTCTCAAAGCAAAATACGAAGATCAAGAAAAAGAGATCACGAGATGTATAGATACAAATACTACAAAGATAGATTACGAAATAATGAGCACTGAAAACTCAGGTGGCTGGAACTTCCCTCCTGATTCACTGCTTAAGGTGTATGCTTTTAGTGAGGAAAATTATAAGGGAACGAGAACAACTTTTGATTTTACTAATTCAGAAACTTATTCGGGAGACATTACGGGAGCCAAATCAGTTTATTTCTTAAAAAAGAATCTCGGAATCTATCTATATGATGCTCCACAATATAATCTTAGTCCCGATAAAACATATCCTCACTTAATAACAGACAATGTTGATAGTTTGGTTTCTGCTAATTTTGATAAAAAAGCACAATCAATACAAATTATTCAAGGAGAAACAGAGAAGTATAGGGCTATTGCTTTTACAAGTCAAAATCATGAAGGGGTTTGCTCTTTGATTGGTGACTCAGTAGGTAATTTAAGTTCTTGGCCGATAGATAGTAAAAAATATAGTGAAAGATTGGGAAATAATGCTGTTTCTTCGCTTGTAGTTAAAAAAGAAATAACTAATCTAGATGCTACGATAGATAGAGGATATATTGTTTTTTATACAACTAAAAATTGTGGAAGGCCTCAACAAGGGGGAATTGTTTTACCATCAATTGGAACGGGAGAAGTTAAAGAGTGTAGGATTGATATAAAATCAACAACAGAGCATTTAAACATTCTTGAAAATTGTAGTGGTTGGAACAGTGGAGATGCAGTTTTGTCTTTTGAAATTATAGGCAATGCTGGTCTTGCCTTAAGTACTTCTAGACAAGGTCAAGCTAATGCAGACACAACCTGTAAATACTTTAGCACATCATCTTTAGGTGGCGGAACATGCTATGCTGATTTAAGTGTAACGTCTGTTTATAACCATTGGGGAAGGAAGCCTCAGTCATTTATAATAATTTCAGCTGATTAATGAAGAAATACATATTTTTAATTTTAATAAGTTTTTTCTTTTGTTTTCCAGTTACAGCAGCTAGTTATCCTGTAATTGGTGGAATTGATATTAATAGTCCTGAGGTAACGGCTTCTCAATTCATCGTTTATTTATTCTATTTAGTGACGGCGATAGGTTCTGTTTTAGGAGTCATTGTTTTAATTATCGCTGGCTTAGAGTGGGTTTCTGCTTATGGAGATGCAAAAACAATTAATTCAGCGAAAAAGAAAATCATTACCGTTTTTTCTGGTTTGGCTCTTTTATTTAGTTCATATATTATTATCAATACTATTAATCCAGCAATTTTAAACATCAACATTGAGAAAAAGGAGGGAGAATTTAATCCAGTAGAATTTGTTATTCCCGAGGGGAAAGGGATATTTCTTTACCCAGCAACAAATTTTGAAACAAGCGAAGATCCATTGAACATTAGAGAATCAAGGGTGAGTTTAATAAGCGACGGTTTTTATAAAAAAACATCATCAATTAAAATTAATAATCCTGATGAAATGACACTCGGAGCGATTCTTTTTGCAGATAAGCAAGGTGATGAAGACGGAAAAATTATTACAGGAACAGAATTTAAAGGAAGATGCACCTATATCACTGGAGATATTGCTGATTTGGGTAGCTCATCGGGAGATCAAAATAGTCCTCCGATAGGACAAAATAGCTTAGCTTCATTGATTGTTTTTGATGGTAGTCCTGGGGGTCAAATTACGATATATAATAACTATAATTGTCAGAATAAGACAAACAAGTATTGCAGAGAAGAAGATGATAGTGATGATTGGGTAGACCCCTTCCCTTGCCCAGAACCAGAAGAGTACTCTTGCACATTTAGAGTAGATAAGTTCACTTCATTAGAAGAAATTTTAAAAACAAATTGTACTTCTGGAGAAAAGAGCTTTAAGGGAGACATTTTATCAATAAAAGTAAGCGGAAGGGCGGCCGTTTTGTTTAGGGGTCTTTTAATAAAAGATAATGAAGAGGGTCCAGAAGAAACCTGTCAATATATTGATTCAAAAAATACAGGATGTATTAATATGATAAAATATGGTTCTTTTTATAAGATGATAGAAGGAGAAAATCAATCAGTCTTTTCACCAAAAGAGATTATGGTTTTTTCATTAAATTAAAAAGATCTTCCCATTGTCCAAGGGTTAGGTTTTCTGCCCTTTCCCCTGCGCTCATATTATTTTTCTTTAGCCAATTTTCAACAACCTCTTTGTTTTCTAAGTTATTCGTTAATTTTTTCCTTGGATGAGAAAATCCCATTTTAACTAATTTTAAAAAATCATCGTTTTGAGGAACTTTTTTTGGTTTTAATTGAATAAAAACACTGTCAACCTTGGGAGACGGAAAGAAAGAATTCTTAGAAACATTGAAAAGTATTTTAGGGGTAGCGTAATATTGAACAGATACTGATAGCAATGACATATCTCCTGGCTTGGCACAGATTCTTTGTCCAACCTCTTTTTGAATCATTAAATAAATATCTTCGGGGTAATTTTTGCTTTCCAAAAGACCTCTGATTATAGGAGAAGTTATGTAGTATGGGATGTTGGCAACAACCCTATATTTCTTCAAATGGTTGTCTTTAATAAAATCAAGGGCATTAGCATTGATTATTTCTACATTGTCCCCCACCTTTTTTTTAAGTTCTTCGGCCATATCTTTGTCTTTTTCTACACAAACAATTTTTTTTACCTTTAAAGACATTTCAAGAGTGATTGCGCCTAGCCCAGGGCCAATTTCTAAAACAGTATCATTTTTATCAAAAGTAATACTATTAATTATCTTTTTTATAATGTTTTTATCAGTTAAAAGGTTTTGTCCGAGGCGTTTTTTAAGAAAAATGCCATCTTTTTTTGGTGTGGAAAAGTTTCTTGACATATATGTTTATAGGCGTAAAATTATATTATCCAGGTAAATATACTGGATTTTGATAACTATTAATCTACAAGGTTTCTAACAGAGACATTGTAGCACAAATTATTCTTACAAAGAACAAAATTAGTGAATTATTGAATAAATTAGGAAAAAGAAAGCTATTCTGGTCTTTTTTTGTTCTTTTGGGTTTTTGGGTTGTTTTTTCAATGGGGCAACAAAAACCATCTAATATCGTCGCAACGGCCCCACAAAGTCATTTTATCAGTGTTCAAGATGCCTTTCAACCTATTGTTAGCAACTTGATTATTCAAGAGAACGTATTGGGATCAATATCTTCTCCTTTGTTTGTTGCTTCTGATTCTATGGCTTCCCTATCAACAGAGCAAGCAAGTGATGAAAAATATATCATCAAACACACAGTTGCGGAAGGAGAAACATTGTCCGCTATTTCCGAAAAATATAATATATCTGTAACAACGATACTCTTGGCTAACGAGTTAAATAATTCTAAAATTTATCCTGGCCAAGAGCTTTTAATTTTACCCATTAACGGTATTCTTCACATGGTAGACAAGGGAGAAACAATTGAAACTATCGCTAAAAATTATTCTGCTAAAAAAGATGAGATCATTGGATATAACAATCTTTCTTCTGATGGAGGCATATATATAGGAGATATTATTATTGTTCCCAATGGAACTATGCCTAGGCAGGTTGCACCAACTATTGCAACTTCACAAAAAGATATTACCGTTCCTAACTCTTATTTCATAATACCCACCAAGGGAATTATTTCTCAAAGGTCTCATTATTCATATACCAGTTCTGGAGCAGCATATTATACGGCAGTTGATATTGCTAATTCTATCGGAACCTCAATAGTAGCGGCTGCTGGTGGAACAGTTCAGATTGTTAAAAATGTCTGGCCTTATGGAAACTATATTACAATTTTACATCCAAATGGAGTAGTTACTCTTTATGCTCATCTTAGTGCTTTTGCTAAAGGAATAGTTCCTGGGGCTACTGTTTTGCAAGGGCAAACTATTGGATATATGGGAAATACGGGAAAATGTATATCTTTAGGAGGAAACGGCTCTCATTTACACTTTGAAACAAGGGGAGCATCAAATCCTTTAAGAGTATATTCTTTGGGATCCTCAGTTAGTTATTAATACATTCACTATTTTTACACTTGCAGATATCGCAAGTTTTTGCTTCTGGAAGAACATTTAAACGTTCTTCGGAAATTGTTTTACCACAAAAACTACATTTGCCATATTCTCCATTATCTATTTTTTCAAGAGCAACATTAATGTCTCTTATTTTTTCTTCAAGTGCCTTTTCAACTGGCAAAAGGTTTTCGTATTCCTCAACTTCATCAGTTTTTTCTTCTTCGTCATTGTTCATTTGAGGATATTTAGTTTTCCAATCACTGTCCCCTGTTTTAACGGCAAAACTATTTAGTTCGCTTTCTAAATCCCTTTTCTTTTTTAATAATTCTTCCTTTTTTTGATTTATAAATTCTGGTGTCATATTATTTTACTATCCAAAAAACAACAAAAGCCACAATTAATAGGATAATCCCCCTGATTAATAGTTTGGAAAAAGTTGTTGGTTTTGGCATTATGGTTTATTAATCTTATCTTCAATTTCAAAAATTTGAGCCCTAATTTGTTTTGCTTTAGATGAAACTTCTTGATACTTTTCCTTAATTGTTTTTCTATTAAAGTCAAAATCATCAAGAACATCTTCGGTGTCCCATCTTTCTTTTTCAAGAGACCTTCTTTTTTCTTCTAACTCTATTCTTTTTTCAGCAATTTTTCTTGATTCGTTTTCTTCTTTTGTTTCAGCTTGTCTTTTTTCTAATATCTTTATTTCTTCTTCAACTGATTCTTCGCTTGATTTAATTGAAGTTAAATTTCTTTCTGCTTTGTCTTGCTGTTTAGTATTTTCAAACATCTCTCTTTTTATATCTTCCATTTTATCTTCTAGCGGTTTTACTTCTACTTCTAGTTCTGCTTTTTGCTGATTTAAAAGGATTACCTCTTTATTTCTCTTTAAGATATTAATTTCTTGAATAACATCTTTTTCTCTAACGATAACTTTTTCAGAACTAAGGTCGCATTCTTTTAATTGTAATTCTAATGATTTAATTTGATCTTCTTTTTCAAATATCTCTTTTTCAACTTTTGTTTTTTCTTCTTCTACTCTCCACCTTTCTTTTTCAACAGATCTTTTTTCTTCTACTGTTGTTGCTGCAGCTTCTCTTTCCTCTATCGCTTTTTTATCACCATCAGAAATAACTTTTTTTTCTAAAAGCATTTCAATCTTTTTCCTATTGTTATCTATTTCGTTGTTGATTTCTGCTTTTCTCTTGTCAAAGGGTTTCTTTTCTTCTTCTATGCCCTTTAAAGCATCTTCTAGCTCAATCAATCTTCCAGCAATTATTTTTAAGGCCTCTTCATCTTCATCAATATCTTCCTTGATTTCTTTTTGTTTTTCTTCAGTGACTGGTTCTTTTTTGGGCACTACTTCTTCTTCGGGATCTTCTAGTCCTAACTCAACTGCGCTAGGGAGTTCCTCCTCTGGCCCTGGTTCTTGTTCTTCCTCCTCCTCTGGCTCTGGTTCTTGTTCTTCCTCCTCCCCTGGCTCTGGTTCTTGTTCTTCCTCCTCCTCTGGCTCTGGCTCTGGTTCTTCTTCCTCCTCTGGCTCTGGTTCTGGTTCTTCTTCCTCCTCTGGCTCTGGTTCTGGTTCTTCTTCTTCCTCTGGCTCTGGTTCTGGAATTGGAATTTCTAGTTCAATTTCATTTTGTGATTCGGGTATTTTTTTAATAATATAAAAAGAAGACAAATCAATAGAGTCATCTTCTCTAGGATAGACCATCGTTCCCGCAGCTTCTTTCAGGTCCTTCACCATAGTCCTAATTTTTCTTTTATCTAAAAAGTTTTCTTCCATTTTTTGAAACTAATTAAAATTATTTTTTAGCTTCCTTTAATGATAGATTAATTCTACCCTGTTCGTCAATAGAGATTACCTTTACAGGAACGATATCGCCAACTTTTACAACATCGGTCACCTTGTTAACTCTTTTCTCTGATAATTGAGAGATGTGAATCATTCCTTCTTGTCCTGGGAGTATTTCAGCAAAAGCACCAAAATCAAGAACTCTTTTAATTAGTCCTTGGAACATTTCTCCAACAACAACTTCTCGAGTAATGTTTTTAATCCATTCAACTGCTTTTTGTGCTGATTCTTCGTTCTCGGCAGTGACAAAGACCTCTCCCGTTTCTTCAATGTCAATTGAAACGTTACAGGTGTCAATAATTTCATTTATTGTTTTTCCACCGGTTCCAATAACTTCACCAATTTGCTCTGGTTTAATTTTAAATACATATATTCTTGGAGCATTTGGAGAAAGCTCTTTTCTTGGTTCGGGGATTACTTCTTTCATTTTTTGAAGTATTTCTAATCGCGCCTTTCTTGATTGAGATAAGGCGATTTTCATTATTTCTTTGGTGATTCCCCTTACTTTAATATCCATTTGAAGAGCAGTGATTCCATTTTCAGTTCCAGCTGCTTTAAAATCCATATCACCATAATGGTCCTCTTCTCCTTGAACATCAGTTAAAACAATATATGATTTGTCTTCCGAGCTTTTTTCATTATTCATTTCCATCATTAGTCCCATTGCTATTCCAGAAACGGGCGCTTTGATTGGAACTCCTCCATCCATAAGGGCTAAACAAGCTGCACAAGTAGATGCCATTGAAGAAGATCCATTTGAACACAATACTTCAGAAACAAGACGAATTGTGTAAGGAAATTTTTCAGCATTGGGGATGATTGGTCTCAATGCTTTTTCTCCTAACATTCCATGACCAATTTCTCTTCTTCCTGGTCCTCTTAATGGTCCTGTTTCTCCAACGCAAGATGGTGGGAAATTATAGTGATGCATAAATCTTTTCTTTTCTTGTCTTTCCATTTCGTCTAGAAGTTTTTGATCTCCTGGAGATCCAAGTGTTAGAAAAGAAAGGACTCTTGTTTCTCCTCTTGAAAATAATCCTGTTCCATGAACCATTGGTATTTTTGAAACATCACAAAAAATGCTTCTAATTTCTTCAACTCCCCTTCCTCCAAAGCGGACCTTCTTTTCTATTGCAAAATCATGAATAATTTTTTCAGTATATTTTTCAAAATATGAAAATCCATATTTAGTAGCATCGTCGTCGTCTAATTCTTTTAATTTTAAAGCAAGATCATCTCTAATTTGATGCATATCATCAGTTGGTTCTTTTTTAAGGATATTTTCTATTCTATTACCAACAACTTCTTTAACAAGTGCTTCAATT
This sequence comes from Minisyncoccota bacterium, assembly GCA_041651955.1. Taxonomy (GTDB): domain Bacteria; phylum Patescibacteriota; class Minisyncoccia; order Minisyncoccales; family Minisyncoccaceae; genus UBA2558. The sequence continues at coordinate 32,421 of JBAZIG010000003.1, forward strand.
TTTTCATTAATTTCTGTTTTAGATAATTCTATTTTTTCCTTTCCAATCTTCTTTCTTATATCTTCTTGCCAGTTAAGAATGTCTTGGTGATATTTTTTAGCAATTTCAACACCTTCCAAAATAGTATCTTCAGATATTTCGTTCATTCCTGCCTCAATCATATTGATTAGTATTTCTTTTTTTGATTCTGACTTTAATCCAGCTAATAATAAGTCCATATCTCCCGTTTCTCTTTCTTCAAAGGTGGGGAAAACTTTTAATTTTCCACCTATGGAGCCGATTCTAACTGGAGCAATTGGTCCACTCCATGGAATATCAGATATATTTAAAACGATGGAGGCAGCGATCATTCCCAAAGATGCTAAATCGGTTTCTTTGTCCCAGGCAAGACAAGTAATAATTACTTGAACTTCTCTCCTAAATCCTTCTGGGAAAAGGGGTCTTACGGCTCTATCAATTAATCTTGATGTTAGAATTGATTGCTCTGATGGCCTACCTTCTCTTTTTGTAAATCTTGAGCCCAATATCTTTCCAACAGCATAAAATCTTTCTTCGTAAGCAATAGTTAAAGGAAAAAAATCGATTCCATCGATTTCTTTATTACTCATTACGGCAGTTGCCATAACAACAGTATTTTGCATTTTAACGAAAACAGAACTATTAGTTCTTTCGGCAAGATTATTGAATTCTACTTCTAATGTTTTATCATCAATGTTCAGTTTGAAAGTTTCTGTTTTCATTTTATTTCTCCAGTCCTATTTTTTTAATTACTTTTTTGTAAGATTCTTCGTTTGTTCTTTTTAAAAACTTAAGAAGCTTTCTTCTTGTGCTTACCATTTTAAGAAGTCCTCTTCTAGAACTTACGTCTTTTTTGTGCTTTTGAAGATGTTTTAATATCTTGTCTATTTCTTCAGAAAGCAAAGCAATCTGAACTTCTGCTGAACCAGTATCTTTTTCGTTGATTTTAAATTCATCAACTATTTTTGTTTTCTGTTTTGTTGTTAACATATTTTTTCTTTATTATTAGAGTGCCCCGTGAGGGACTTGAACCCCCGACCTTGAAGTTAAGAGCTTCCTGCTCTGCCAACTGAGCTAACGGGGCGATTATTATTCAAAAAACATTTGTGTCCATTCTGCTCCTCCGATTACATCAATAAATAATTTTACTATTGCCCAGGCGAGATAAACAATTACTAATCCAACAGCAATAGCAATCATAGCTGTTTTCCCTTGGTTAAATTTTGCTGGGTCACCTCCTGATGTCATCATTATTATTCCTGCTATTATGAAACCTAGAATAGCTATTGCAGGAACAATCTGAAGAACAAGAAGATCAAAGATGCCAGTAATCATTCCTGTTAGGTGGTCTGACGTGCAATCAAAACCATCACAAGGAACAAGACCTTCTCCTAAAACAGGAGAAACTACCAAAAACAATAGAGAAACAAAAAGAAAGTATATCTTTGTTTTTAATGGTGGCATATCTTTTTATGCTTTGGATTATAGCGTGTTTTAGATAAAAAATCAAGGCGCAAAAGATATTAAGCATTTTGTGCCCCCGGCAAGATTCGAACTCGCACATCTGGTTCCGAAGACCAGCGCTCTATCCGTTGAGCTACAGGGGCCTTTTCTTTTTGATTCTTAATGGTGGAACTGTATCTTGGTCAAAAAATAATCTATTTTCAATTAGCTCCCTTTTTCCCTGTAATTCATGGAAAGGGCTTAATCTTTTGATTAATACGGGAACTAGGGCAATTGATAAAATAATTCCTGGCAATGAATAATCACTGATTGAAAGGGAAAGAATTATTCCGGCTAAGAAAGACAAAAGGGTTCCTACAGAAGCAGTCCAGATTATAGTAAAAATTATGCAAGGAATCAAGACAATAGCCAAATATATGGGGTCAAAGACAAGAAGGGCTCCGATAAGAGTAGCAAGACCTCTTCCCCCGCTAAAATTAAGGAAAATAGACCAATTATGTCCAATGACAGCCAGGATAGCACTAATTATTTGTATTTCAATGGGCAATCCTAGTGCAATAGTAATGTATACTGCTAAATATCCCTTTGCTACGTCTAAAATAAAGGTGGTAGCGCCTTGCCATTTACCAACATTTTTATATACATTTGAGCCAGAATTTTTCTTCCATCCAATTTCTAACAAGTTTTTTTTGGTAGATAATTTAGTAATTAAATAGCCGAAAGGAATTGAACCCAAGATATATGAAGCTATTAAAGCTAGTATTGTTTCAATCATTGAAATATCTTTTATCTTTTATGTTTTTAATTTGTTTCTCTATTCTATCTTTGTGAGCTATTACAATTAAAATGGTTCCTAATATAGTAGGATAAAATAGTGTTGGGGCAAAGATTGATATCCACCAAACGGCATATATCTCTCCAAGAACCCGACCAATTATTTGTTCTGATATAGCATTTTTAACAAATTTTTTACTAATTCTGCCTCCCATTATAATTTCAACAAGAAACATAAAACAAACAACAAGAATTATCCAGCCAATAAAGATAATAGGATTTAAATAAAGGAATATACCCATTAATGAGGCTGCCCCTCTTCCCCCCTTCAGTTTTAAGAAGATAGAATAATTGTGACCTAAAATTGAGAAGAACGTTGCTAGAGTAAGAGCAATAATTTGATCTTCTATAAAATGAGTTGCAATAATTACTGCCAAAACTGCTTTTAATGCATCTAATAAAAAGACAAAAATAAATGATGGTATTCCCCACTTTTTTCCTTTTTCATGAGAAACAATTCTTAGAGTGTTTAATGCTCCTGTATTTTTTGATCCGAATTGGCGCATATCTTTGCCTAAAAGTAATTTCACATATATTAAAGCGAAAGGAATTGAGCCAATAATATATGAGAGAAGCGCTATTAAAATGTAAGTTATTGTAATATTCATATTTTTATTTTTCTACTGAACAACAAATTAATGCTCCTGGTCCAACGTGGCATCCGATTACAGGACTTGTTAATGCTATAAAGTCAACCCTTACTTGGGGGTATTTTTCTTCAAACATTTTTTTAAGCTTTTCTGCTTCTTCTAATGTATCAGCATGACTTATCGCAACCCTACATAATTTACCTTCTTCTAGTGGTTTTTTAATAACCTCTTCTGTTTGTTTAAATAATGCTTGAGCGATATCTTTTGCTTGCATCTTTAAATTTGCTGGTTTTATTAATCCATCTTTCATTGATAAAATTGGTCGCATTCCAATTTTTTGCATTTGTGAAAGTATAACTGATAGAGCATGATTAATCCTGCCATTTGCTTCAAGCCATCTGGGACTTTCAAGCATACCAAAAAGATAAACATTGGGTGACATTTCAGTAATTTCTTTAAATATCTCTTCTCCTGATTTGCCTTCTTGTGATAGTTCTCCTGCTCTAATAGCAATTAATGATTCGCTTGCGTCAGCATTAAAAGTGTCCAAGATAAAAACCCTACTCTGATTTTCTTCTGTTAGCATTTTTTTTGCTTGTAGTGCCGAGTTGTATGTTCCTGATATTCCAGAACTAATGGTGATACAAATTGCCGATTCACTTTTTTCTAGTGCTTCTTCAAAGGCCTTTTTAAAAACACCTATTGATGGCTGGCTTGTTTTTGGAGTTGTTTTAACCCCCTTTTTTTCTGCATCTCTCATTTTTTCAAAAACATTGTTGCCTTCTAACGATTCCATTTCTGGCCAGTCAATAATAAATGGAGTAACAATAAATTCATATTTTTCTATTAGTTCATTTGTTATTGATGCGCTTTGTCCGATAATAATTGTTGTTTTTTTCATATTTTTATTATTATTCTTGCCATGCTAAAACTAACGAATTTGGGCCAATATGTCCTCCTATTGGAAAACAAGTAAGGTTAATAAAGGCAACCTCTGTATTCTTTAAAGAAAGAATCAGTTCTTTTAATTTTTCTGCTTGATGATTGTCATCTGCATGAGTGATTCCTACAATAATTTTATTTCCGTTTTCTCTTGCTTTCTTAGTTGCTTTTTCAAATTCTTCAAATAGGGCTGATGACAAATCGTTTATATTTCTTTTAATCCCAGCAATAGATAGCTTGCCATTTTTCATTCCGAAGATTGGCTTGATAGACATTTTTTCTGCTTGATTCATTATTGCAGGAACAAATCTTGGAAATCTTCCACTTGCCTCAAGCCATTTAGGGCTATAATATACTCCCAAAAGTTTTGTTTTTTCAACAACCTCTTTTATTTTATTATTAATTTCTTGGCTGTTAAAATTATCTTTTATTAGTTCTATTATTTTTAATGCAACAAGTCCTTCCCCAGCACTTCCATTTAATGAATCAACAATATGGACTTTGTCTTGGAATTCTTTTTGTAAGAATTTTTTTGCCTGAACGGCTGAATTATATGTTCCTGAAAGTTTTGAAGATATGGTGACGCAGAAAATCTCTTCGTATTCATTTAATTTTTCTTTAAAAACACTAAGAAAATCATTGATTGATGGTTGGCTTGTTTTGACTATGCTTGATATTCCTCTTTTCTCCGCTTCCCTTGTTTTTTGATAGATGTTTCCAGGTAATTCTTTTAATTCTTGAAGATCAATTTTAAATTTAGCAATGCCAATTTTATATTTTTCAATTATTTCTTGAGGCAAATCAAATGCCTCATCGCTAGCTAATCCTATTTTCATATATTTTCATATTGCCAACTTAAAACAAGTGTGTTTGGTCCAGTGTGGGCGCCCAACACAATGTCAAGCAGGTCAATATTTTTAATTTCAACGTTCTCTCTTTTTTCAATTAATTGTTTCAATTTATTAGCTTGTTCGGGATTATCTCCGTGTGAAATAATAACATTGATTTTTTCTTTTATTCCATTGGTTTTCTTTTCAAATTCTTCAAATAATGAAGTAGCTAATTCAAAAAAGTTTCTTTTTATTGAATAGGGTCTAATTTTTTTATCTTTTACACACATTATAACGCCGATTTTCATTTGTTTCATTTTTTGGAGTCCGTAAGGTAGTATCTTTGGCATTCTTCCTCCAGCAAAAAGCCATTTGGGGTCATCATAAGCGAAGATCAAAAAATTATTTTTAACATTGCTTTTGAATTTTTCTATAATTTTCTCTAGATTTAAATTTTCTTTTATATTTTTTATTATTTCTATCATTAACAATCCTTGAGCTCCACTTCCCGTTTCAGAATCAAGTATGGTTATTCTTTCTCCTTCAATTCCTAAGAATTTTTTTGCTTGAAGCGCAGCATTATATGCTCCTGATGCTCCAGAAGAAAAAGAAAGGTGGATTACTTTTTCATATTCATTTAATTTTTTCTTGAAAGCGTTCAGGTATTTTTGCAGAGATGGTTGGGATGTTTTTATTCCTCCCTGTTTTCCAAGTTTTTCTCCCGTTCTTTGTTTTTGAAATATGTGACCATCAATTGATTCAAATTCTCCTAAATCAATATGAAAATCTACAACATCAATATCATTTTTTTCAATAAATTCTTTTGATAGATCGCCGCTAGAGTCAATTGTAAGTCCAATTTTTTGCATATTATTTTATAATCCAACCAACAAGTAAACTTTGAGGACAGGCGTTAATACTTGTTACGGGATCGGTTATGTTTATAAAAGAAACATCTGTCTTTTTTATTCCCTTTAGTTGTTTTTTTAGTTTTTCTGCTTCTTCTAAATTGTCTCCGTGAGCAATAACTACCCTAATTCTTTTACCATTTTCAATTTCTCTTTTAGAGTTTCTTTCTATTTTTTTAAAGATAGCATTTGCAAAATTGGCATCTTTGACATTTTCAGTATGAATTATTTTGCCTTTTTTAATTTCTCCCAAAGAATATCTAGTTTTCTTTTGAAACCAAGATTTTTTTTCTTTATTCCACCAGTCACTTTTTTCAACGACGCAGTAAAGATTTACTCTTTCAATAAGGCCGTCTATTTTTCTAATAATTTCATCAATTTTTCTTTGCTCGGCAATCATTTCAATGGCTTCTAGTATTATAATTGATTGTCCAGCACTGATGTTTTTTGAATCAACAATAAAGATATGTTTTTTTTCTTCGCTATTTAATAATTCTCTACCCTTAATTGCCGATTCGTAGTTATTGGAAAGTGCTGATGATGAAGTAACACACAAAACATCGTTAAACTTTTCAAGTTGCTTCTTATATGATTCCATAAAGAATTCAGGAGAAACTGGCTCAATTTTGGGAGAACTACTAATCCCCTTTTCTTTTGCTTCCTTAATTCTTTGACAGATATTTTCTCCAGCAACGTTTTCTCCTTCTTCCCAGATTATTCTTAATGGAATAACTTCTATATCATAATGGCCAATAATTTTTGAACTAAGCCCAGCTCTTTCGTCAGTTACTATTCCGATAGAAACATTTTCTACTGATTCTTGGCCAGTAACCTCTTTTGTCATATCCTCAATTCTTAAATTTTCAATATTACCCATTTTTTTGATAATATCTCTTACTTCATAGGGCATATCAGTGTGTATGTGTATTTTGGTTCTATTGCCTATTTTAATAACATCAAGACAATTTCCCAAATGATTTAGTTTCTCTCTAACCTGTTTTTCGTCATAATATCCATCATCAAGCAAGGCAACAACTTCATATCTATTAGAAAGTATCTGTATAAATCGTTTTAATTTTATAACTTCATTTTTTTGTTCTTTTTTGGCAACAAAGGGGTCTTCCTGTTCTTTTAATGTGTCTAAATATGTTTCTAATATCATTAAAAATCCCAATCCACCTGCGTCAACAACTCCTGCTTTTTTCAAAACTTCCATTTTATTTGGAGTGTCTAACAATGCTTCGTTGGCTTTTTCTAGTCCAAAGTAGAAGTTTTTAACAATATCTTTTTCTTCTTTTGAGTTTTTTTTGATTGCTAGTGCAAAGGCCTTGATTACGTCAAGCATTGTTCCCTCTTTTGGATCTTGGATGGAGTCCTTTGCCCTTTCGTAGCCCTTTTCAAAAGCGATTCCTAATTTTTTTACATCTAATTCTTTTTCTTCAGCAATACAAGGAAAAAATCCTGCTAAAAATCCTGTATATATTATTCCCGTGTTTCCTTGTGCAGCAGTAAGAGCTCCGTCCAAAACACAATCTGATAATTCTGCAATACTTTCAAAGTTTTTGTTTTCAATGTTGTTTTTTATGCCTTTTAGGGTTGCTGAAAGATTGGTTCCTGTGTCTTGATCTGGGACTGGGAAAACATTAATTTTATTTATTTGTTCTTTATCTCTTTCTATTCTTTCGCTTGAGAATAGAAGCATTTTTTTTAATTCGTTTTGCGATATATATTCCATATTACTTTATTTTCTTTTCAATATCTTCCAGCGTTTTTCTTGCCATGTCTTTGCCTCCTATACCGAAAGAAATACTTACAGTCAAAACAATAAGGGCAATGAAACCGATGAATATTATTAAAATAAGGGTTTTAGCGATTTGTAATTGGTATAATATCGCTAGCGTAGCGATAATCCAAGCACTAGAAGCGACAACGTTGCCTAAAAAATTAGAATAAGTAAGTTTTTCTTCTCTGAAATCGCCAACGATAATTTTTTTGCTGAAGTCGGCGACAAAAACAGCAACAATAAAAATGATTATTGATATAAAGATATTTGGATAGTATCCTATTATTCCTCCTATTATGTTTCCTATAATTGATAGTGAAAGAACGTCAAATGATACCAATAAAAACCAAAGTAAAATATATATTTGAGTTATTGTTCCTAAAAAACGTGAAACATCTAATTTAGTATTAAAACGATCAAAAAATCCTTGCCAACCAAGCGAACCAAGCATTTGGTTTAGTCGCATTTTATTAAAATAATATGTAACTACGTCATTAATTTTTTTAGAAACATAAAGACCGATGATGATAATTAGAGCAACTATAACTATATATACGTACCAAGGTATAAAAAAATCATTTAAAAATGTATTTTCCATATTAATTATTATTAATTATTACAATTTTGATATTATATTACCACTTTGCTTTATGCAAGCCCAAGTTATACCCAACTCTATTAAATAAAATATGTATGAAAAATGTCAATACAAAAAGAGTGGCCCAAAAGGAAAAGGATAATCCAGCAATTGGTTGAGTAAAAATAAATGCGCCGATTACGTAATTGGTTTGATCAAAGGGTATAAAGGCGGTTCCCGGCTTTAATTTTAGTCGTCTTTTTATAAAAGCAAAGAATAAATCTCCAAAAACAATCCCTAAGGCAAGAAGTGCCCCTAATTGAAGGCCCAAAAGAATAGAACTATTTATTCCAATAATGCCAAAGAATGGCAACTTGAAATAGTTATTTGTCCAAAAAAGCAGTTGAAAGAGAAAAAAACAAATCAAAATCTCGCATATTAATCCTCGCCATGTTTTGTGGGTTCCTAATAAGGGGACCCCTTTAAGCATTATTCCCCCATCAATTGGTTTATTTAGTTGGTTTAAAATGTTGAAAGTGTTAGCTAGGGGAGGAAAAGCGTTGGCGATATATGCTGGCAAGAAAAAATAAATACAAGACATTACATACAATAATAATGTAATCATAGCGATATTATGACATATTAATGATTATTTAACAATCTTTTTCTCTTCTTCTCTGATCAAACGTTTTATATTTTCTCTATGGGCCCAATATATTAAAATGACGAAAAATAGGCCTAAAAAGAAGTATGGTAATGATTGGGTCTCCAGCCAGAACCAGAAAGGAATAAATAAAATAATTAAAAGATTTGTCAAGCTCATTATTTTGATTAATTTAAGCATAAGAACCCAAATCATTAAGAAAATTAAGGCCTTCCAACCAGTAATGTATATAATGGCTGCAAAAACAGTTGATACTGCCTTCCCTCCCTTAAATTTGAGCCATATAGAGAAAACATGACCAATTATGGGAGCAATTATAACAAAAAACATCTGCCAATCATTAGAAATATAAAAACTTGCTATATATATAGGTAGAAGAGCCTTAAAAATATCTAAAAAAGCCACCAAAAAGGCATATTTAAACCCAAGAAACCTTGAAACATTAGTTGCGCCGGTATTGCCACTTCCCTCTTTCCTTATGTCAATTTTCTTTAATTTACCTATTAAGTAACCAAAAGGTATTGATCCAAGCAAATATCCCAGTATTACAAAGAAAGAAAATGTTATATATTCATTCATATTCTATTATTTATATTCAATGTTCCACGTGGAACATTATTTATTTATTATTTTTTTATTACTTTTTATTATTTATATTCAATGTTCCACGTGGAACATCATCTATTCGTTATTCTGGACACAATGTGGACACAATTTGTCCACTTGAACACTAACTTGGACAATGTGGACACAACGTGGACAACTTGGACATCATTCTGGACACAACGTGGACAACTTGGACATCATTCTGGACAAGAATCTTTCGTCGTTTTTATACTATTGATTTTAAAAATAAAAAAACAAATGTTCCACGTGGAACATTGTTATGAAACCCAGTATTTTTCCTTTGTTTCTTTGTCTTTCCTTAAGACAACTTCAGTTTTGGTCATTTTTGCCTCTTTTGCTAGTTTTTCCATCATTTTTTCGTCTAATTTAGAGATTTCAACTAATCTTTTCTTTAAATATCGCTTATTATTCCTTTTGGGCTCATTTAAAACTTCTTCAAGCAAAATATCAAGAATCATTCCTATTCTAGGCGATGGCTTTAGTTTTAGGGTTTCCATTACCTCTTTTCCATCTATTTTTAGCATTTTAACGGAAATAGGGTCTTTTGAGACCTTTTCAATCATATACTTAAGATGTCTAATCTTGTATGGTTCGGCCTTTGGACACCCAGAACCAATTCTGTCACACATTCTAAGTTGTAATAGTTTTTCTACATTTTCTAGTCCAACGTTTTTAACCAATCGCCTAACTGATGATTCGCCTACTTCATCTACGTTATAGTAGAAAAGATGATGCCTTACTAGATTTACAATGCTTTTTGCTTCTTTTTTGGGTAATTTGAGGCGATCTACTATTTTTTCTGTCATTTTAGCCCCAACAATTTCATGATTATAAAAGGTTGCTGAGCTTCCAAGCCCTCTTTTTGTCCTTGGTTTGCCGATATCATGCAATAAAGCAGCCATTCTAACGTCAAAATCAAAGTTTTTCTTTATAGAATAGGCTAATGATTCTAAATTGTGCCTATAACAATCATAAATATGGTGTTTGTTTTGCTTTATTTCACAACCCTCCTCTAATTCTGGAAGGATATATGTTAATAAACCGCTATTTCTTAAAGATTCTATGCCCTTTACGGCATTTTCGCTCATTATAATCTTAATTAATTCATCCCTAATCCTTTCTTTTGAGATGTTTTTTAGCAATTCAGCATTATTCTTGATAGCATTAAGGGTTTTTTGTTCAATTTTCCAATCAAAACCTAGCACGGCTTCTAATCTAATGGCGCGCATCATTCTAAGGGCATCTTCAGAAAATCTGTCGTTTGGTTTGTTTACAGTGCGAATAATTTTGTTTTTGATGTCTTTTTGTCCCTCAAAAAGATCAATCATTTCAAAAATTCCATTTTTAGGGGTAATAGCAATGGCATTTATGGTAAAATCACGTCTTTTTAGGTCTTCATCTATTGTTTTTGACCATGTTACCTTGTCTGGGTGACGATTGTCGCTATAAATGGCTTCATTTCTATATGTCGTAATTTCAACAATTTCAAAACCTTCCTGTTTTAAGGGAAAAGCTACCCCAACGGTACCAAAATCATTTTCATAAAATGTTTTAATGTTTTTGTCAATAAAAACTGCTTGGATTTCTTCAGGGGTAGCATTTGTTGTAATATCCCAGTCATTTGGTTCGGCCCCCCTCAATAAATCTCTTGTGCAACCACCGACGATATAGGCCTCAAAGTTTTTCTTTTGAAGTTCCTCTATGCAAAAGAGAACTTTTTTAGGAATTAATTTAATATTAATTTTTATCATTTATTAAATATCTTTTTATATATTTATAATATATCAAATATCTCTACTTGACAACTATTTTTGTTTTGTTAAGATATGTTTAGGATAGATAAGAAGTAAGTTTTTGATTGGTCGGAGATGTCCGACTTTTTTATTAAATTTCTATTATTCATTCTCATAATTATTAGTAAATAAATAAGTAAAAAATTAATATGGATTTTCAATCATTTTTATCTGCAATAAGTCAGATATCTGAAGAGAAAGGATTATCTTCAGAAAAAATTATAGAAACAGTAGAGCATGCTTTGGCTTCAGCATACAAAAAAGAATATGCTAAAAGGGGACAAATTATTAAAGCAAAAATTAATCCTAAAAATGGTAAAACAGAGTTCTCAAGAATAATGTTGGTAGTAGACGATACAATGGTTTACATTCCCGAAAAAGTAGAGGGAGAAGAGGAGACATTTAAAGTTGGTAAAAGTTATAGGCCAACAGCAGAAGAACTTAATACCGAAGAGCCAAAAGAAGAAAACACCGAAAGAAGAGTAAGGTACAACGAAGAGAAGCATTTATTAATAGAAGAGGCAAGAAAGAAGGGAGAAAAGGTTGAGGCAGGCGAAGAATTAATTACAATTTTAGAACCAAAAGATGATTTTGGCAGGATTGCTGCACAAACAGCAAAGCAGGTTGTTTTGCAAAAGATAAGAGAAGCAGAAAAAGATATTATTCTAGAAGAGTATAAATCAAAAGAAGGGGAGATTGTTTCTGGAATTGTTCAGAGAATTGAGGGCTCAAATATATATTTTGATATTGGTAAATCACTTGGTGTTTTACCTCGTGAGGAACAGATAAGGGGAGAGTTCTATAAAGAAGGACAAAGATTAAAATTATACATTTTAAGGGTAGATACTACTCCAAGGGGTCCAGTAATTTTACTTTCAAGAAGTTATCCTAAATTAATATCTAAACTTTTTGAATTAGAGGTTCCCGAAATACAAGGAGGCCAATTAGAAATTAGATCTATTGCAAGAGAGCCAGGATCAAGAACTAAAATAGCGGTAAGCACGCAAAGTGATGAAATTGATGCTATTGGTTCAATGGTTGGACAAAGAGGAGTAAGGGTCACTGCAGTAATGTCAGAATTGGGAGGAGAAAAGATTGATATTATTGAATATAATGAAGATCCAGTAAAGTTCATATTAAATGCATTATCACCAGCAAAAATATCAGATGTTTTAATTGGAGAAAACAATACTGCCACAGTTGTTGTTCCTCAAGATCAATTGTCTTTAGCAATAGGAAGAGATGGACAAAATGTCCGTTTAGCAGCTAAATTAACTGGCTGGAAGCTAGACATTAAAGGAGAGGGTGAGCAAAACGAAGAAGAAGAGCTTGATATTGATGAAGATGAAGAAAATGATAAAGAGACGGCAGACAAAGAAGTAAAAAATGAAGAAAATAAAGAAGAAAATTAATTATGAAATACGAAATCAAAGAAACAACAGCAACAAAAAAGAAAGTAGAAATTGAAGTTTCTGCTGAGGACTTTATTGCTTATTACAATCAAGCATTAAAAGAAATATCAGCCGATGCTGAAATCCCTGGTTTTAGAAAGGGTAAGGTTCCAGAAAGTATGGTTGAAGATCGTGTCACCAAAGAAGGTGTTTTGTCTGAAGCGGCAGAAATTGCCATAAGGGAATCATGGAGCAAATTTCTTTTAGAAAGCAAAGAAGAGGCAATCTCTCAGCCAGAAGTAGAGGTCATTAAAATAGCAAAAGATAACCCTCTTATTTTTACGGCTCAATTTGAGATATTGCCTCAAGTTGAATTACCTAAACTTGATTCTATAAAAACAGAAAAAAAAGAAGTAGAAGTAAGCGACCAAGAAATTGACGATGCCATTAAATGGATACAACAATCAAGGGCTAAATACTCAGAAAAAACATCTGGGGCGGAAGATGGTGATTTAGTAGAGTTTGCTTTCTTTTGTTTAAGTATTGAAAATGATCCAGAAAAACAAGATAGAATTGTTTTAGGGAAAGGCCACTATATCCCAGGACTTGAAGAAGCGCTAAAGGGAACAAAGATGGGCGAACAAAAAGAATTTGAAACGCCCGATCCCAGAGAAAAAGATAATAAAGACAAGAAAATTAAAATATCCCTAAAAGTTAACTCTGTTAAAAAAATGGAGTTGCCCGAGATTAGCGATGAATTTGTTAAGGGTCTTGGCGCCTTTAACACACTAGAAGATCTTAAAAAGGATATTAGAGAAGGGATTAAAAAAGATAAAGAAACAGCAGAAACTCAAAAAGCAAGAGAGGGAGCAATTAAAAAGCTTATAGAAAAAACAAAGATTGAAGTTCCCCAAACACTAATTAAAAGAGAGCAGGACTTTATGTTCAACAACATTAAAGAGAGGTGTTTAGATGAATTGAAAATTACCTTTGATGAATATCTAAAACAAGTTAAGAAAACAGAAGAAGAAATTAATAAAGAATTAGAAAAAACAGCAGAAGAAAAAGTAAGGGGCTTTTTGGTCTTGCACCAAATCATTAAAAATGAGAAAATAGAAGCGACAGAGGACGAGATAAAACAAAGAATAGAAGAGATGCTTAATCAATATCCCAACAAAGAAGAAATTAAAAAGACAATGGATGAAAAGCAAGTTAAATTATATCTTGAAGATGAAATAAAAAGAGAAAAAGCATTTAAATTATTAGGTTGTTAAAATAAAGAAAAATGTTAATACCAACAGTAATTGAAAAATCACAATCAGGGGAAAGAGCATACGACATATATTCTAAACTCCTTAAAGAGAGAATTGTATTTTTGACGGGTCAGTTTAATGATGCAATGGCAAACTCAATAGTTGCTCAATTATTATACCTAGCATCAAAAGATCCTAAAAAAGACATACAATTATATATCAACAGTCCTGGGGGATCAGTGACGGCTGGGCTAGCGATATATGATACAATGCAATACATTAAGCCCGATGTTTCAACAGTAAGTATCGGTTTATCTGCTTCAATGGGAGCAATGATACTAGCTTCGGGTGCAAAAGGAAAAAGATATGCTTTGCCTAATGCAGAAATACTTCTTCACCAGGTGATGGGTGGGGCTAGGGGACAGGCATCTGAAATTGAAATTACAGCCAAGCAGATAATAAGAATTAAGGAAGAAATGAACAAAATACTTTCTAAACATACTGGACAACCATTAGCAAAAATAGCCAAAGATACTGATAGAGATTTTTATTTAACTGCCGATGAAGCAAAAGATTATGGGGTTATTGATGAAGTAATTAATACAAAAAGATTTTAATTGACAATAAAAAATTAAAAAGTTAAAATTATAACAATATGAACAAACAAAAAATATCAATCATCGTCTTGTCTTTAATAGTAATAGCTTTTTCAATTTATACTGCTAAAAATATATTTGATTCTTATTCTCTAAAAGTTTTTGAATCAGGATACAGTAATGGATATGTTAAAGCAGTAGAAGAAGTAATTACTTCAGCAAAAGATGAGGCATGTAATGCTTTCTCTGTGTATAATAATGACGAAGAAGTTAATTTGATAAACATTGATTGTCTTTATGGAGAAGAACCAGAGCAAGAATAAAATAGAATCAATAAAAAATATTATTGGTGAAAGAAAAAAGGAGATTATTGTCGTGGCGCTGTTGGCCATGGCGTTAGTCATCCTTCTTTTTTTTGTAAACAAAAGTCAAGAAATAGGAACAAAAGAAGAAGATAGGGGGCAAAGGGAAATAGACACCATAGTTCAAATGGAAATAGACAGCATTAATCAATTAAGACAAACTGCTAGCGCCAAAGAGACAACAGAAGAAGATATGCAGTCCCAATTAGAAGATATTATTGAAAAAAAACAAGATATTTCACCGGTTGTTAATATAGACGAAGAAATCAAAAAACAAATGGAGAGTATTGAACGATTAAGAAATAAAAAATAAAGAAATTGAAAAAAGAAACCAATAAAAACAAAAAAATAAATCTGATTCTCTATTTTCTTTTTTCTTGTATTTGTTTTTTCTCTTTTATTGATATTGCTTCAGCGGCAAGAGATGTCTCTGGTTATGCTTGGTCAGAAAACATTGGCTGGGTAAATTTTGATTCGGGAAATATTGTTAATTCATCTTTAAGTTTTGATGGAGTTGAAGATTATGTTGAGATTCCAAATAGTGCATCGATAAATAATACAAGGGTTTTTTCTTTTTCATTTTGGTTTTATGTAAATAATTTTACAGGACCTTGGGTCTCTTTATTTGGTAAAATGGATAATGAAGGAACAGTTGCTTCAAGAAATTTCGTGTCTTTCTTGAATAGTAATGGTTCTGTCTATGCTTGTTCTGCTGATACTACAGGACAACAATGTGCCACAACAGCGGTTGGAACTATTGAAACAGGGAAGTGGTATAATTATGCTGCAGTTATAGATAGAAACAACGGGACAATTAAAATATATATTAATGGAGAAGAAGCTGCATCTAATACAGTTAGGGTTTCAGATGCTGTTACAAATGAAAATCCGATATATATTGGATCCCATAGGTATGCATACGACGTTCTTGATGGATATTTTGATAATGCTGCTTTATGGAATATTGCCCTAACACAACAGCAAATTAAGGACCAAATGTGGACAGAGCTAGGAGGAACCGAAACAGGGTTAGTTGGTTATTGGGATTTCAATGAAGGGACCGGTTCAACTGTGAATGATAAAACATCAAACAATAATGATGGAACAGTTGTCGGAGGAACTTGGTATAATAATGATTATGGAGTTAGTGTTGGTGATGATAATATTTTAATTGGTTATGCCTGGTCAGACAATATCGGCTGGGTTAGTTTTAATGCGTCGGACTTAACAGGGTGCCCAAGTGGAACTTGTAGTGCAAATTTAGTGGGAAGTAAAATTGTAGGATGGGCAAAACAAATTAGTGATAGCGAAACTGGTTGGATAAAATTGGGGCCGATAGATATCGGGGGGACCGATTATGGACTATATACTAATTCGGGATACATTCTGGGATGGGCTTGGTCAGATGCATTTGGTTGGTTGAGTTTTAGTTGTGAAAACGAAGATGAGTGTGCAACAAGTAATTATGCGGTAAAGTATGGCTCTAATGTGGTGGTTGATAATCTTGCTGCGGATATAAACTACTGTGGACATGATAGTTTAGCAACGGTAAATGATGGTTTGTCAATTACTTTCAGCTGGGACTTTACAAGCGACTATTCTCAGAGAGGATATAGTTTTCAAATTGCAACTAATGCAGAGTTTAATTCTCCATTTAGCGTTAATGCAACAACATCTTCAACTTCATATATTTTAGATTTAGAGGGCTCTGCTTGGAATGGAGAACAATTGAATTGGGGTGGAACATATTATTGGAGAGTCAAGGCAACAAACATTGCTGGTAGTTCTTCTGCTTGGGCAGATGGATCTTTTACGATAGATAGAACGCATGGTTCTCCTTGGGCAAAGGCAAGTTTTTCTCCTCAACAGATATTACCCGAAAGACCAATTACTTTTGATGCCTCAGAGTCGGTAGTTTATAATGCTAGCACGCCAACATATTACTGGACATTTGAGGGAGGTGATCCTGCAACTTCAGAAGATGTAGATGAAGTGGTTGTCTTTAATACAGAAAGTGATTTTACAACCGTTTTAAGAGTAACTGATGGAACTGGTTATTATTGTGAAAAGTCAGCAGATGTTAACGTTATTCCTTTTAATCCGATATGGAGAGATGTTTCGCCGTTTTAAAAAAGATATTATTAAATATAATAAATGAACAACAACTTAATTAAAAAAATAGGAATCTTTACAGGAACAACATTGTCTGTTTTCTTGGTTTGTTTTGCTGTAATTGCTTACACTCCTCCAACAAGTAATCCTCCTGCCGACAATCTTCCTGCGTTAGTTAACACAGGAAGCAGTCCTCAGTATATTGAAGGGTCGCTAGGCGTAGGGGGAGTTTTAGTTGGTGCAGGAATAATCCCTAATTTATCAGATGAAACGCAACCAACGTGTAATGCTTCGACTAGGGGAATGATATGGTATGATTATGAAGTTAGTTCTCTTGTAGTTTGTGGAATAACAAATTGGGAATATTTATCTAATAAAAATTCAATTTATGTTCCAGTTGGAGCAGAAGGATATGGCGCTGGTGGGAATTTACTTATATCTAAAAATAATGAAGGTTTGTTATCAGCAACATCTGGTAAGGTTGTTTTTTTAGATGCTAAAAATTATGGAAACATTGAAGCAAACTTAAGAAATATTGATATTTTAGTTGTTGCTGGTGGTGGCGGAGGAGGAGGCGATCTTGCTGGCGGCGGCGGAGCCGGTGGTTTAATTTTTAAACAAAATTATAACCTTTATGATAATTTAATATCAGTTATTGTTGGTAATGGTGGCAGTGGTTCTACCGCAGGAGTAACAAGAGATGCGGCAGCAACACTTGGTTCTAATGGAGAAAATTCTGTTTTTGGATCTTTAGTAGCTATTGGTGGCGGAGGAGGAGGTGTTTATGGAACAGCTAATAACTCAAATCCAAATAAATCTGGAAAAGACGGTGGCTCTGGCGGCGGCGGTGGAGCTACAACGGACACAAGTTATAGTTCAGGGGGATCTGGAACTGCTAATCAAGGGAATAGTGGCGGCGGCGGAACTCGTGGTAGTAATTCTTATTATGTTGGCGGTGGCGGCGGCGGAGCAGGCGGCGCTGGAGTTGACGGAGGGCAAGCATATAATGATCCTGGAGATGGCGGCGAAGGATTATATTTTGGCAACATATTTGGTGATAATTATGGTTATAATGGATGGTTTGCTGGTGGTGGCGGCGGCTCAAATTACGGAAATAATAATGGAACTGTAGGAGGTGTTGGCCACTCTGGTGGTGGAAATGGAGGTTTTGGATCTACATCTCCTAATGGTCTTGGAATTGACGCACTAGCTAATACAGGAAGTGGTGGTGGCGGCGGCTCTTGGCAAGGAGTGCCAACAAAGGGTGGTAATGGAGGATCAGGAGTAATAATAATTCAATGGTAGTTTAAAATTAAGAAGCCCTTGCTACAGCAAGGGTTTTTTGTTATGATAATTAATATAAAGATTAACATTGAATTTTTGGTAATATAATCTGGAATTAAAATCAAGAACCTTGAAATTAAAATATTGATAACAAATCACACGATTATTTTTGTGCCAAATTTTCATATCAAAAATATGGAAACACAAACAATCATAATAGTAGTGGCAATAGCGCTATTATTAGGTGGAGTGGTTGGATATTATATCCGACAATCTATTGCAAGAAAGCGTGCTGGGACGATTGAATCAGAGCTTAGCAAGAAAATAGCTCAGACAAAACAAAGTGCAGAGGAAATAATCAGCAAGGCCAAAGAAAAAGCAGAGGAGATAGAAAAGAAAACGTCGGAAGATTTGGAAGAAAGACAGAAAATAGTAATTAAGGCAGAAAATCGTCTATTCAAAAGAGAGGAAGAAACTGAAGAAAAACAAAAAGAGGTAACAGTAAAAGAAAAGGAAGCAAATGAAAAATTGGAGAAGTTGAGAGAGATAAGGGATAAAATAGAAGAAAAGAAAGCAGAGATTATTAGCAAACTAGAAAAAGTAGCTGGGTTAAGTAGGGAACAGGCCAAAGAAGAGTTGTTAGAAAGAACAGAGAGAGAATATGAAGCAGAGGTCTTAGAGAGAATAAGAAAACTTGAAGAAAAAGGAGTGGAGCAATATGAGAGAAAAGCAAAAGGAATTATTGCTTCAGCGGTTCAAACATATGCACTATCACAAGCCCAAGAGATTATGACATCATCTGTTGTTTTGCCAACGGAAGAAATCAAGGGCAGAATTATTGGAAAAGAAGGAAGAAACATTCGTGCCTTTGAAAAAGCAGCAGGTGTTGAATTAATTGTTGACGAAACACCTGGAATGGTTATTATCTCCAGTTTTAATCCAGTAAGAAGAGAAATTGCTAAAATTACGCTAGAAAAACTATTAAGAGATGGTAGAATTCAACCAGCAAGAATAGAACAAGAAATTGAAAAAGCAGAGGAGGAGGTTAACAAGAAGATAAAGGAAGCGGGAGAGGCAGCTGTTTATGAAGCAGGGGTATTGGACTTGCCTGAAAAATTAATTCATATATTGGGACGTCTTCAATACAGGACAAGTTATGGTCAAAATGTATTGGGTCATTCTTTGGAAGTGGCTCATTTAGCCAGCGCAATTGCTTCAGAAATAGGGCTAAATGTATCTCTTGCCAAAAAAGCAGGATTATTGCATGACATTGGAAAAGCTCTTGACTATAAGATAGAAGGGTCTCATACTGATATTGGCGGTAAGATATTAGAGAAATTTAACATTGATCCCGCAATAATTTCAGCAGTAAAGTCACACCACGAAGAATATCCTTATGAAAGTTTAGAAGCGATGGTTGTTCAAGCAGCTGATCAAATATCAGGCGCTAGACCAGGAGCAAGAAAAGATAGTATTGAAAACTATCTAAAGCGACTAGAGGATTTAGAAGACATTGCTAACTCCTTTAATGGGGTAGAGAAGTCATTTGCTATACAAGGAGGGCGGGAATTAAGAATCTTTGTAAAGCCAAAAGAAATAGATGACTTAACAGCGCATAAGTTAGCACGAGAAATAGCTCAAAAAGTTCAGAACGAATTAAAGTATCCAGGAGAGATAAAAGTTGTGCTTATAAGAGAATCAAGAGTAATAGAGTATGCTAAATAAAGGTCGAAATAAAACATATAATAATATATACTAATATGACAAAAGAAGACATTATTGAAGCAATTGTTAAAAAAACAGCTATCACAAAGAAAGATGCTTCAGAAGCATTAGCAACTGTTCTAGAAGAAATTACAAAAACATTGTCAAAGGGAGGTGAGGTTACTCTAACTGGCTTTGGATCATTCAAAGTTGGCGCAAGAGCAGCAAGAGAAGGAAGGAACCCTAAGACAGGAGAAAAGATCAAGATCCCTGCAATGAAAACACCAAAGTTTAAAGCGGGAAAAGGATTGAAAGACGCTGTTAGATAAAATTAAAAGCAGGAGCCACCTTTCGGGGTGGCTTTTTGTTTTATTAAAACAATTAAAAATCGTTGACAAAAAACTAGATAAGATAAAATTAAAGTAATAAAATATCAATTTAAAAACATGAATAAAAAAATCTATCTTATTGTATCATTATTTTTCTTAGTAATTGTTTTCACTTCTTATTATTTTGTATCAGCGGCAACAGTTGGTGTTCCTAATCCGGGACACACTTGGGCAGAGATGGAATGTAGTGCTGATACTTTGTGTGTTGATACAGCAACTAATAGGTTGGGAATAGGGAATAATAACCCAGGAGAAAAATTAGAAGTAAATGGAAATGTTTCTGCAGCGGCATATTACTATATATCAGATATTAGATTAAAAGATAATATATCTTTTCTTGAAAATAGTTTATCTAAAATATTAAAATTAGAAGGTATTTCATATACCTTACAAAGCACCAAGGAAGACAAGCTTGGTTTTTCTGCTCAAGAACTTCAGAAAGTTTTTCCTGAATTAGTTAAAGAGGGGAGCGATGGGTATTTGTCAATTGACGGAACAGGATTAATTGCTCCACTAGTTGAAGCAATTAAAGAGCAGCAAGCAATGATCGAATCACAACAAAAAGAAATTAGTGAATTAAAAAACATAATTAATAATTTGAAATAAGTTATGGATAAAAAATATATAATATTAATATTAGTTGCTCTAGCTGTGATTGGGCTAGCAGCAATATTTATTTATTTTAATGTTTTAGAAAAAGAGCCTAAAGAAATAGCAGAACAAGAACAAGAACAACAACAAGAAGAAGAAGTAATTCCTAGTTCTGAAATATCTCCAGAAGTTTCTCGTGCGCTTGCTAATAGGGCATCTATGAGAATGGTTGATGGAGCACTTTTTGATGTTGGTGACAATTATTTTACAATTAAAAAGGCAACTCTAATTGGTGACTTTACGTTTGATTTAGAAAATGCAGAATTTGAATATGAATACAAGAAAATTAAAATAGCAGATGAATCAGAAATAGTAGATTTTAGTGATACAAAATATCTTACCGTTCCAAATAATATTTCGGGAGCATCAGAAATATTAAACTACTTGAAAGGTAAATTGGATGATTACAATGTGCTTATCTATGCTGGCTATCCTAAGGAAAAAAAAGAAGTAGTAGATGAATCGGGAAACTTTATAATAGATATAGCCACTGGAACTCCAATTCAAAAAGTTGAAGAAAAGATTAATCATGAAGAAGATTTCGCCACCTATATTGAATGGAGCGCTTGGCCTAAAAATTAATTAAGGTGGATAGATTATTTCAAAACAAAAAATCACTAATAATAATTATTTTAATAATAGTAATTTCTATTATTGGATATTTTGTTTTCATTGAAAAAGAAGGTGATTTGACAGAAAGTCAGAGGCAAGAAAAGGAAAATAGAATAGTGAGGTATTCTGAAGAATTTGAAGAAATGATTCTTGGGCTTAAGTCACCAGAAAATATTATTAAATTTGTTAATGATAATTTTGAATATAATTATAGAAAGGGAAGTGATGCTATTACACCAGAAGAGTTGTTTGAGTTAAAGATGGGCGGCCCCCAAGATTTTACAGCATTTGTTTCATATGCACTTCATCAAAATAACTATATTACATTTGCATTTGCATATGAAGACAAAAACAATACTTACTATGTTGTTTCTTTCAGAGACGATGATTTACCTAAATACATATACTTTGATAATGCAGGGGCGCACATGATTCATCACGGGTGGTCATTTAGAGATTTATGCAAAAAAGAAGAAGAAAGGTTAAATATTAAAATATTAAGATACGGAACCGTATCGCCAATATCAATTGAATTAATACCCAACGAATGGGTTAATTATTAAAATAATATGAATATGCAAAAAGACAAAATAAAAAAAATATTATTATCTGGAATATTTATCCTTTCTCTTTTCTTTATCATTCCTGGAATCGCAGATGCTGAATCAGCATGTGCAGACAAGCTGTCAGGATTGAATAGATATTTAAGCTGTCAAGTATTAACAGGGGACACGCTGGTTATTAATGCAGAGGCATGTACAAATGCTTGCTTTAAGATAAC
Organism: Minisyncoccota bacterium; assembly: GCA_041651955.1. GTDB lineage: Bacteria > Patescibacteriota > Minisyncoccia > Minisyncoccales > Minisyncoccaceae > UBA2558. Next base: position 54,586 of record JBAZIG010000003.1, read on the forward strand.
AAACACATCTGGCAAGTCCGTCTTTATCCCTACTAACACCTGTGCAGAGTGGGATGCCTTCTTAGCCCATATGCCTAGTGGAATGGCTACATCATCATGCATTACATATCCAACAATTTCGGTTTCAAATACCACTAAAACATATGGAGACGCTAGTTTTACAATAACTCACTCAACTAACAGTGCAGGAGCAAAAACATTTAGTAGTAGTAATACTGCTGTAGCAACTATTACAAATGCAGGAGTAGTAACAATAGTGGCAGGAGGAACATCAACAATCACATTTAACACTGCGGCAACAGAAGATCATTATGCAGGAACTGCCACAGCAACACTTACTGTGAATAAGGGAGATCAGGCGACGCCTGCTGCGCCAACAATGTCTAGCAGAACAACAACAAGTATTATTCTTAACGCTTGTTCAGGCGGAGGGTGTGAATACAGAATAGGTAGTGGATCATGGCAAACATCAACAACGTTTAGTGGTTTAACAGCAAATACAAGTTATTCTTTTACTCAAAGAAAAGCAGCAACGACTAATTATAATGTATCTGCTGAAAGTTCTGCCGCAAGTTTTTCTACTATAGATCCTTGCAATGGAGAAACAACAGCAACTTTGTACGGAACATCTTATCCAATCAAAACACTTGGCCCTCAATGTTGGATGACAAGGAATCTAAACTATGCAACGGCTTCAAGTTGGTGTCCTGGTAATAGTTCAACCAACTGTAACATATACGGACGAATGTACGACTGGACAGCTGCCAAAACTGTTTGTCCATCTGGTTGGCACTTGCCTAGTGATGCAGAGTTTTACATCTTAACAAACACCATTGGATCTTCTAAAGATGCGTGGACGAATGCTAGCGGGTTTAACGGAGGACAATATGGTGGCTATCTCTACCCCAGTATTGGTTTCCAGCAGATAGGTCAAAGCAGCTACTGGTGGTCGTCTACTTCTTCTGTTGACGGTTCTTTGTCTCGTTACCTGTATTATCTATCACCCAATGTCAACCGCACCGCATACAGTCCTAGTCTCGCGATTGGTGTTCGCTGCCTCCGGAACTAATCTAATAGCTTCCATAATTTTACTAAGATTGACGATAATTTGATAAGTGATATTATCAAGATACAAGAGAATCAAGAAGGGAGATTGGAAGCTTGAATCTTTGCACCTTCCGATCTTCAGAAATGTTAATTACTTTATATATTTTGAAAATAGGAAAATAGATGGTTTGGTTTCCTTGAGAAACCAAACAAAAGTATTAAAAGTTCTTACTATTAATTAAAACAAATTAATTAATAACTAATTTTTAAAGAAAAGATTGAAAGGTCGAAAAATGGTACGACATGCACTGCATGATAAAATAATAAAATTAAGTTGAAGAATAATTAATGAAGCAGAAAAAAAGATATACCTTTGCATGTTGCCTCATATAATCTACTGATCTTTACAATAAAAGCAGAAGAAAACATTCAAAAATCAATTAAATATTCTATTGGTCAGTCAATCAAAAAAGAAAAGTTAGATATTGACATTATTTTGTCTAAAATAAATTCGTATTTGCGACTGCTTAGTCATAGCAATACGTATAATCTCAAAAAAAGAAGATATTAAATAAATTAGATCCCAAGGTTTGGGATTTTTTGTTGCTAGTAAAAACCTAAACAAGGTAAAAAGAAGCGATAGTGGACCCAAGGAGACTTGAACTCCTAACCTCTTCCATGCCATGGAAGCGCTCTACCAATTGAGCTATGGGCCCTAAGTGTGTCCCCGAAAGGAATCGAACCTTTATCTAGAGCTTAGGAGTCTCTTGTTCTGTCCATTGAACTACGGGGACTTTCTTTGCTGATATTATCATAATTGGTTGTTGTTATCAATATACTTTTGTGTTAAAATATTTCTAATGAAAACAAAAAAATCACCAATTGTAGAAATAGCAAAAAAAGTTTGTCCTGCGGTTGTTACAATAATTGCATCAAAGGACTTACCCAAAATAGAGGACTTCTATTTCCTTCCTTTTCAAGGAGAAAAGGTGGCCTTTCCTAAAAGTTTAAATAATGAAAAGCAAAAGACAAAGATAGGAGGTGGTTCTGCTTTTGTTGTTTCCAAAGATGGATATATTTTAACTTGCAATCACGTTGTTGAAGATACTGAAGCAGATTATACTGTTATTTTTGATCCAGATAGAATGTATAAAGCAGAGGTTTTGTCTCGCGATCCATTAACGGACACAGCCATTCTTAAAATTAAAGACAAAGATAATTTGCCATATTTAAAATTAGCTGATTCTGATGAGGCCGAATTGGGCGAATCTGTCATTGCGGTAGGTAATCCATTAGGAGAATTTGAGGATACTCTTTCAGCAGGTATTATTTCTGGTTTAAGTAGGAAAATAACGGCGTATAATAATCAACTTAATACTAAGTCAACTTGTTTAAGAGGCCTTATTCAGACAGACGCAGCAATTAACCCAGGAAATTCAGGTGGACCATTAGTTAATATGGACGGTGAGGTTGTTGGTATTAATACAGCAATGGTGGTGGGGGCAGAAAACATTGGTTTTGCTTTGCCAATTAATTACATCAAAGATGATTTAGCTGAGGTCAAAAAAGAAGGCAAAATTAAAAGGCCTTATTTGGGAGTAAAGTACGTAATGTTAAACGAACAAGTTGCCAGAGAGAATAAGCTAAACTGTACTTTTGGAGCTCTTGTTGTTAGGGAAATGTTTGGAGAGCCAGCTGTTGCTAGGGGATCAAGTGCAAATGATGCTGGAATTAAAGAGTATGATATTATTTTAGAAATTAATGGGCAAAAGGTTAATGAAGACAACACTCTTAATGATATATTAAGCAATTGTATGGTGGGAGAGAAAATAACAATAGTAGTATTAAGAGATAGCAAGGAGATTGAGCTAGAAACGATACTAAAAGAAAGAAATTAAAATAGGAATAAAAAAAAGATGCACGACGAAGTGCATCTTTTCAATTAGCATTATTATGGTTGTAGTATTTCTTCTGAATCACCATTAATTGAGATTACAACCCCGCTGATGTAATCGAATTGTAGCAAAGTTCTTTCAATCTGACTTCTAATAGCCATTACAGTTGCCGAACCAGCGATTCCTTCTTGAAGTTTTTCATTAAAGTCAACGTGTGCTATTTTGCCATCAAGGGTTAAATCATACACAACTGTTCCTGGATTAATCATTGAGAATATGCCACTTTCTGATTCTTCTTGTGATGGGCCATTAAGAAGTTGATTTAATGCGCTGAAAGGATATGAAACACCTGGCTCATGAGGGATCATTCTTTTAACTTCAACTAATTCTTCTTGTTGGTTTTCTACATTAAGAAAGTATACACTTACTTCTTTATCTTCAAAGACAACGCCAATAATTTCATTTTTTATTTCATTATATCTTCCGTCTGTAATAGCGCTAACAACTTGATTGCCCTCAACAATAATCTCTATTATATGGGGCGTCATTATTTTTGCTGACATTTGGCCAGTTCTGTCTCCATATCCAGCAGACGTTGATTCAAAAGCGAAATATATTTTATCATTTTCAATACTTAAGAAAGTTAGATTTTGACCATCAAACTTGTATGTTGGTGAATTGTTTAATATCCATTCTTCCGCCATTTTTTGTGGATCAATTTGTTCTTTTGGATTTTCCCAAAAGATTATGAATCCTATAACAATAGCGACAAAAAGGATTAGCCATATAATTTTTTTATTCATATTTTTATAGTTAATTATTCTCTTAAAAAATTTTAACACAGTATTGTTTAAAATAGAAGCATTTACAAATTTTATTGTTTATTGTACCATTATAATGGTAAAAATGATTGCTGACATAAGTGAGGCACTCATCGATGGATATTATCCTGATGAGATAACGGGTGAGATACTTGTTCAGATGGTTGAGTATCTCATGTCTAAAGAAGAGATTGAAGAAATCATTTGGCACAAAAAAATACAAAAAACTTTGAAGGAGGAGGGCTTTGTCTTAATCAAAAAACTATAGACAAGCCCTTTTAAATTTGACAAGAAAGAAAAACTAAATTAATATATATTCATATTCATGATTAGTAAAAAAGAAATATCTAAATCAGCCAGTATTTTTAAAATAGTTTCTGAGGAAAATCGTCTTAGCATTTTGCATTTATTAAAAGATGGAGAGATGTGTGTTTGTAAAATATTTGATAAATTGAAAATATCTCAAAGTTTAACATCTCACCATCTCAAAACATTGAAAGACGCAGAGTTAATAGTAGGGGAGAAGAGAGGTCTTTGGGTTCATTATTCTTTAACAAAAAAAGGAGAGAAAATAATAAGCAATAATTTTAATTAAAAATATAAAAATAGAAGTTTTGGGTTCTGGCTGTCCAACATGTAAAAAGTTATTTGAATTAACAAAGCAAGCGGTTGAAGAAAGTGGCATAGAAGCAGAAGTTGAATATATTGATGATATTCAAAAAATAATGGAGTTGGGGGTAATGCAAACGCCTGTTTTAATTATAGATGGGAAGATTGCAATGATTGGGGGAACTTCTGGAATAGAAAGAATTAAGGAATTAATAACTAATAAAGATAACAAAACAACATTGGAAGACAATAGCGGTTGTTCTTGTGGAGGTAATTGTTAATTAAAAATATGGACATTTTTTACCCATTACAATTGTTTGCTGATTGGTTAAGTTATTCTGTTTTTAACTTAAGTCAAGAAGCTCATATCGGAACTGCATTTAATTTCTTTATCTATGATTCATTAAAAATAATTATATTACTCGTTATCATTAATTATTTAATGGCGATAATTAGATATTATTTGCCAGTAGAGAAGCTTCGTGATTTCCTTGCCTCTAGGAAATGGTATGGTTTTGATTATTTTCTTGCATCTCTTTTTGGAACTATTACGCCATTTTGTTCTTGTTCTTCTATTCCTTTGTTTATTGGTTTTATTCAATCAGGGATCCCCCTGGGAGTAACATTATCTTTTCTAATTACTTCTCCTTTAGTTAATCAAGTTGCTATTGCTTTGTTCGCAGGATTGTTCGGATGGAAAATCACAATTTTATATGTCTTGTCAGCCGTAGCTCTCGGAATGTTTGGTGGCTTTATATTAGGAAAATTAAAACTTGAAAATGAAGTAATCAATTTATTTAGTGGTAGGGCTAACGGCAGTAAAATAGAAAATAAAATAATTCTTTTTAAGTTGTTAAAAATATTTTGGGGAGAGGCATTTGATTTAACTAAGAAGATAACACCATATGTTCTTCTAGGAATTGGAATTGGATCATTAATTCATGGCTACGTCCCAGATGGTTTTTTTGAGAAGTATATAGGAGGAGGTGATTGGTTCTCTGTTCCAGTTGCTACAATTACAGCAGTTCCTCTTTATGCTAATGTCGTTGGGGTTGTTCCTATTATTCAACCGTTGGTTGAAAAAGGCATTCCCCTAGGAACAGCTATGGCTTTCATGATGGCTATAGTTGGATTATCTTTGCCAGAGGCATTAATTTTAAAAAGAGTAATGAAATTAAAGTTATTAATTTTCTTTTTTGGAGTAACAACTATTAATATAATAATTATTGGATATTTATTTAATATTTTTGTATGAAAAAGAAATTAATTATAATCGGAGGTATTATTTTGATAGGATTGCTTTTATTTATAGGTCAAAATAGGGCAATGGAAGAAAGAACAAAAAATCATTTGACAGCTGATAAGATTGAAGTATTTCATTTTCATGGAACACAACAATGCTGGTCTTGTATTGCGGTAGGCGATTATGCAGAAAAAACAATTCAATTAAAATTTCCACAAGAATATAGTAATGCCAAAATAACATTTAGAAGTGTTAATGTTGATTTACCTCAAAATAAGGAAATAGTTGAGAAGTATCAAGCAAGAGGATCTTCTCTTTATATTAATACTATTATTGATAGCAAAGATCATATTGAAGAAGATGTCACTGTTTGGCGCCTTGTTAATAATAGAACAAGATTTATGAATTATTTAGAAGATAAGTTAAGTGGCCTTTTGAGTAATAAAAAATGATAGATATTATTAATTTTTTTATAGACAATTATAATATACCATTATTAACCGCTTTTCTTTTGGGAGTTTTAACTTCTATTAGTCCTTGCCCGCTAGCAACAAACATAACTGCAATTGCTTACATATCTAAAGAAATAAAGAATCCTAAAAATGTTTTTATAGGTGGGATAAGTTACACTTTTGGGAGGGCTATAAGTTACACAATTTTAGCATTTATTATATATTTTGGCTTTTCTTCTTTTGATATTGCCACTTTTTTTCAAGGATGGGGATATAAATTACTAGGTCCATTTTTAATATTAATTAGTTTAATTATGATGGGCGTAATTAGAATTAATATTGGTCGCTTTGGAGGAGGCCATTTAGAAAAGTTAAAAGTTTATCTATCTCAAAAGGGTTACATCGGTTCATTTTTACTTGGAGTTTTGTTTGCCTTGGCTTTTTGTCCTTATTCAGGAGTTATTTTCTTTGGGGCCTTGATTCCTTTAATGATTGCATCGTATGAGGGATTACTTCTTCCACCTTTATTTGCCTTAGGAACAGGAATTCCTGTTATTATATTTTCAATAATAATTGCCTTTAGCGTAAAGAAGATAGGCCAAGCATTTAAAATGGTTCAAAAAATAGAAAAGATTGTGCGTTATTTGGTTGCTATTGTATTCTTGATAGTTGGAGCTTATTATTCTTTTAATATTTTTTTAAATAAATTATAATATGATTATGAAAAATAAAGTTATTTTAGCGACATTAATATTGATAGCATTTTTGTCTTTTGTTTTTTATCATTTTTTAAAAGAAGACAACGTTAGCGAAATAAAAAAACTAGACAATCAAATTAATGAACCAAAGGTTATTACAGAAGAAGAAATAATACTTTTCTATGGAATTAATTGTCCGGCTTGCATTATGTTAGATCAATTAATTGAAAATAATGGCATCAATAAAAAAGTTTCATATGTACACAAAGAAGTTTATTATAATCAAGAAAACACTAACCAATTAATTGCTAAAGCAGGGGAGTGCGGGTTAAACACTAATTCAATATCAATTCCTTTTTTATGGGCAGACGGGTTTTGTTATGTTGGAGTTGAGCCGATCATTAATTATTTAAAAGAAAAAATACATGATTAAAAAAATAATAACAATCCTATTTGTTTCTCTGTTTGTTTTTGCTGACAAGGCGCTAGCAGTTTGTCCTGTTTGTACGGTCGCTGTTGTCTCAGGGGTTGGAGCATCACGTTCTCTGGGGGTTGATGATTTAATAATTGGCTTGTGGGTTGGAGCATTGATTGTTTCAATGATTATGTGGACAATTGATTGGCTAAAGAAAAAGAACGTTAATTTTAAAGGGCTAGGCACATTAACTACGATAGGGTATTCTGTTTTAGTTATTATTCCACTATACACAATGAATATAATTGGTGACCCGCTAAATACTTTTTGTGGTTGTGGATTTGATAAATTGTTGGTAGGAATAATTGGAGGAGCAATTGCATTTTGGTTTGGCGCCAGTTGGCACGAATATCTAAAAGAGAAAAATGATAACAAGGCATATTTTCCTTTTCAAAAGGTGGTGATGCCAATTTTACCAATAATAATTTTAAGCATAATTTTTTACTTTTTAATAAAATAAAAATATGAATAACAAAATAGAAAATTTAGAAGAGTTTATAAAAAAGGTTGATGATATGAAAAAGCAAGATAAGATGGACTTATCATCAGATCAAGATCTTACAATAGCAATAATGAATC
>JBAZIG010000004.1:0-50841 GCA_041651955.1 Minisyncoccota bacterium
TTACAATAAAACGTTTAGGTTTTGCAGGGGCGGAAGGATTCGAACCCTCAAGACCTCTTTTGGAGAGAGGCAGTTTACCGTTGAGCTTACGCCCCTATTAGAAGACAAAAGAGGCGTTCCTCTTTTATCTCTTACTTCTTTACTTCTTTAAAAGTAGCATGCTTTCTGCACTCCTTACAAAACTTACTCATCTCAAGCTTTTCTTCAACAGCTTTTGTTTTGTTTGTAAAGTAAAATGTTTTCTTGCATTCTTGACATACTAACTTTGATCTTTTTTTCTTTTTTGCCATATTATTATTTTTAATTATTCTGAGCCGATGGTGAGAATTGAACCCACGACCTTTTCCTTACCAAGGAAATGTTCTGCCACTGAACTACATCGGCATTCCCCATCGGTTTTGTGTGGGCGAAGAGGGATTTGCACCCCCGAAGGCCGAAGCCATCTGATTTACAGTCAGACCCATTTGACTACTTTGGTATTCGCCCGATTAATCACTTGTGTATAATAGCAAAATGTAGATTATTTTTCAATAACCTTGCCATATTTATCTCTCCACTCTTGAATCTTCCCATGGTCCCCTGAAAGTAGTACTTTTGGAGTCATCCATTTTTCTCCTTTCTTGGGCTGAAAAACTTCTGGTCTTGTGTATTCTGGGTACTCGATAAAGCCACCTGTTTTAGTCATTCTCTCTTTAAGAAATGTTGGTTTGCCTAAAACATTCGGGATTAAGCGCATCATTGTTTCAATAACTATCATTGCTGGTAATTCACCACCCATTAAATCATATTCCCCTATTGATATTACTTCATCAGCTATCTTTTTATTGACTCTTTCATCTATTCCCTCATATCTTCCACAGATAAAGATTAGGTTGTCGTATTTCATTAATTGATGAGCCCTTTTTTGATTGAATTGTTTGCCTCTTGGACTAAAAAGAATTACTCTGCTGTTTTTCTTTTTAATTGATTTTACAGCTTTAAATATTGGCTCAACTTTTAAAACCATTCCTAGTCCCCCACCAAATGGCCTATCATCCACTGTTTTTCTTTCGTCTTCCGCAAAGTCCCTAAGATTATGAATGTTAATTTTAACAAGTTTCTTGTCTTGGGCCTTTTTAATAAAAGATTCTTTTAGGTAAGAATCAAATATATTGGGGAAAATTGTAATTATATCAAATTTCATAATTTGAACTGGAAGTTGTGTTTTTTCTTACTTCCAGTGTACATTATTAATAAAATAAGACAAGAGAAACAAAAAATCCCCTTGCGGGGATTATTTGCTTTAAAGTTATATCTTGAAATCCTCGAAATCTTCTGTAGGATTGTTTGCTGGCTCACTAGCGGCAACTTCTTGCCTTGGAGCTACTCTTCCACCTTCTGGCTCTTCAATCTTTAGATTAACTCTAGCTTGATTTTTAAGCCCAATGATTCTGATTAGGTTTCTGATAGCACCTGCTGTTGAACCTTTCTTTCCGATTAATTGACCCATATCTTCTGGGTTTACTTTTACTGAAAGTAATACTCCCATTTCGTCAACTTTTCTTTCGATTTTAACATCTCCTGGGTGATCAACTAATGCTTTAACAATGTATTCTAGAAATTCTATATCTTTTGTATCTGACATGCTTTCTTTCTTATTATCTATATATACTAGGTAGTTCGACCTTTCTAATATTCTACCCTATCGGAATAATTATCTTAAAAAAAGAAAAAGTTGTCAACACTAGACAGCTTCTTTTTCTTCTTCTGTTTTAGGTTCTTCTACTTTTTCCTCTTCTTTTACTTCTTCTGTTTTAGGTTCTTCTACTTTTTCCTCTTCTTTTACTTCTTCTGTTTTAGGTTCTTCTACTTTAACCTCTGCTTTGGGTTCTTCTTTTGGAGCTTCTTCTACTTTCTTTTCTATAACTCTTCTTTTTCTTTTTTCCCCCTCAATTACTTTTTCAGTTACTAACATATTATGAACCGTATCTGATGCTTGAGCTCCAACACCTAACCAATACTTTATTCTTTCTCCATTTAATGTTTTTTCGTTTGTTAGTGGGTTATAGAAACCAACTTGCTCAACAAACTGACCTCCTTGTGGTGGGTTCTGTTTTTCTGTCACAACAATCTTGTATGATGGTTGCTTTTTCTTTCCTCCTCTAAATAGTCTTATTACTAACATATTATTATATTTAATTAACGATGGTATAATACACTAATTACAAAATATTTTCAAGTGTTATTCCCAATTCTTAACCTTTAGGGCCTCTTCAGCTGCTTTTAATTCTGCCTCGTGCTTACTTGTTCCCTCTCCTTGTGCTATTAATTCTTTATCAAAATATACTCCAACAACAAAACTTTTTTGATGATCTGGCCCTGCCTCGTCAATTACATTGTATGTGGGGGTTACTGAAAGTATTTCTTGAGATTTTTCTTGAAGCAGTGACTTTGGATCTTTATATAATTTCTTTTCTATTATCTCTGGTAATTTTTTTAAAATAAGTTTTTCTTCAATAATTCTTTTAGCAACCTCATATCCCAAATCAAGATATACTGCTCCAATAAAGGCCTCAAAAGAATCTGCAAGGATATATTTTCTTGGCTTTCCATTTTCCTTTGCTTCTCCTGAAGACAGCAAGAGAAATTTTTCAAAATTCATTTCTTTTGCTGTATCCGAGAGAATGTTAGAATTGACTAACGATGCTCGCCACCCAGTCATTTCTCCCTCTGGTTTGTCAGGATAATTTTTAAATATATAGTCAGTTGTTATTAACTCTAAAACTGCATCTCCCAAAAATTCTAATCTTTCATTGTGTCCTAAATAGAAGTCGGGATTTTCATTTAAATAAGAACGATGACAAAATGCCTGAATTAAAAGATCTTTATTATTAAAGGATATGTTTAGAGATTTTTCTAGTTCTAAGAAATTATTTTTCATCAGTTTCGTTTATTAATTCACGATATATCGTTCCAAGGACACCGTTAATAAATTTTCTAGAGCTTTCCCCGCCAAAGTTTTTAGCTAATTCAATTGATTCATTGATTGCTACCTTCGGAGGAACCTCGTCTACTTTTTCGTATAGTAGTTCAAAAATACCTATTCTTAAAATGTTCCTATCAAGTATATTAATTTGATTAATTGGCCACTCGGGAGCTGTCTTTTCTATAATCTTGTCTATTGATTCAATTTTATTCTCAACTCCATTAACAAGGGACCAGATAAAGTCATTGCTTTCTAGTCCTTTACCAAAGTCCTCAATGTTCTTTTCGGTAATTCTTTCTAATGTTCCCTTCTCCATCCCAAGAAAGTCCCATTCATAGAGACTTTGCATTGCTACTGAGCGTGAAAGGTGCCTTGAAGCCATAGTTTATTTATTTTCTGACTTTTCTTCTATTTCCTTCTTTCTTCTTTTTTGTTCTTTCTTTTCCAGTTTTGCCATTACATTTATTACCTCTCTGCCTTTATAGAAACCACAATATCCGCATGCGCTGTGAGGTAATACTGGTTTTTGACATTTTGGACAAGTAACTAAATTAGGGGCCTTAATAAATATGTTTCCCCTTCTTTTGTCTCTTCTTGATTGATTGTGTCTTTGTTTTGGTACTGCCATATATGATTATTATACATTTTTATTTATCTTTGTCAAAAGGTTTAAAACTTTTTCTGTGTATTTTACAACCACCATATTTTTGAATTAATTTAAAGTGTTCACGAGTTCCATAGCCCTTGTGTTTTTTAAAATTATATTCTGGATATAGTTTATCATATTTTATCATTAAACGATCTCTTGTCACTTTAGCAATAATACTTGCTGCGCTAACGCAATATATTTTTCTATCAGCTCCGATAATAGATTCTTGGCTTATATCAATATCAATTTTCATATTTCCATCAAGTATAAGGTGGGTGCTTTTTATTTTATTCTTCTTTTCCAAATTACGCACTGCTTTAATCATTGCTTCTTTGGTTGCTTCAAGTATATTTATTTTATCTATTCTCTTTGGTGAAACTATTCCTATTCCCCATTTGTAATTATTAATAATTTTAGAATATAGTTCTTCTCTCTTTTTCTCGCTTAATAATTTTGAATCTTTGACTCCTTTTATCCTTTTAGGTAAATCTAAAACAGCAGCAGCAACTACTGGTCCGGCCAATGGCCCTCTGCCTGCTTCGTCTATTCCAACAATATCTTTTGACTCTTTTATCATAATTATAGTATAATAATAGCATATGAATATCCAAAACAACAAAAAACAAACATTGAGTCAGATGGATATTATTTCCGAGGTAAAAAATGCAGAAAAAGAAAGAAGGCCAGTCAATCTTTCTAATTCTATAATAATTGATTTATCAATGATAACAGATAGGGTTAAAGGAGGACTTAATTTAGAAAATTCTGAAATAAAGGGGTCTATCTTTCTGGGAGAAGTAATAATTTCAGGAGAGTTGAATTTAAGAAATGTTACCGTTGACGGTTCTCTTTATTTAGGAAATTGTGAAATTGGTGATGATTTGATTTTGGAAGGCGCGACAATTAAAGGGGCCATCAATCTTGTTGGGGCAAAAATAAAAGGAAGTGTTAATGCTAAAAATTTAACAACTATGGGATTTTTAAGTTTAAGCAAAACAGAAATCAACAGAGATGTTATTTTAGAAAATGCAAACATTAAGAGTGCCCAATATGAAGACCTTACCGTTGGTGGCGATCTATTTCTAGGAACAGCAATAATTAAGGGGGCTCTTAATTTAGGAAAAATAATGAGCGAAGGATTAATTGATATGGAAGATGTTAGTATAGGAAGCAATCTTGTTTTGACAGGAGCCAAAAGTGGAAAAGGAGAAATAGACACGACGACAGTAAAACTTGAAGGAAAAAAAATAGTTTAAATGAGTAAATTTACACACTTACATTTACACTCCCATTATTCTCTTTTGGATGGATTATCAAAAATAGATGACATATTAGATAAAGTAAAAGAGCTAAAAATGGACTCGGTTGCCTTAACAGATCACGGCGTGATGTACGGCGTTATTGAGTTTTATAAAAAAGCCAAAGCCAAAGGGATAAAGCCAATTATTGGTTGCGAAGTTTATGAAGCAATTAATTCAATGGAAGATAAGGATTCTAGCAAAAGGCATCATCTAATTTTATTAGTTAAGAACGAACAAGGATATAATAATCTTGTAAAAATTATAACCGAAGCACATTTAAGGGGATTTTATTATAAGCCAAGGGTTGATTTTGAATTACTTAAAAAATACTCAGATGGTCTTATTGCAACCTCTGCCTGTCTTCAAGGAAGAGTACCTCATTTATTATTATCAAATAGAAAGGAGGAGGCGGAAGAAATGGTTAAAAAATACCAATCTATTTTTGGTAAAGAAAATTTCTATTTAGAGTTGCAATCCCATCCCAATATACCCGAACAAGACAGGGTTAATAAGATGATGATTGAGTTAAGTAAAAAAACTGGTGCACCACTAGTTGCGACAAACGATTGTCATTATATTAATAAAGATGACGCTGAGGCACAAGATATTATTATGTTAATTAATACTGGCGCTAATATAAACGATAAAGAAAGGTTGTCTATGCTTGGAGAGGACTTCAGTATTAAAACAGAAGAAGAAATGATAAGTGCCTTTAAAGATGTTCCTGAAGCAATAGAAAATACACAAAAAATAGCAGATGAATGTAATTTAGAATTAAAATTAGGAGAATTTAAATTGCCTCAATTTGATGTTCCCAATGGTAAATCGGCAGAAGAATATTTAAGAGATTTATGCTACGAAGGAATAAAAAAGAAATATCCTAACGCTAATCAAGAAGAATTAAAAGAAGTAACTACTAGAGTTGATTATGAATTATCCGTAATTAATAAAACTGGTTTTCCAGGATACTTTTTAATTGTTCAGGACTTTGTTAATTGGGCAAAACAACAAAGGATTGTTGTTGGTCCCGGAAGGGGTTCTGCTGGAGGATCAATTGTTGCTTATCTTACCGGAATTATTAACGTAGACCCATTAAAATACAATCTTTACTTTGAAAGATTTTTGAATCCCGACAGAATTTCTCCCCCCGATATTGATTTGGATTTTACTGATAAAAGAAGAGATGAAGTTATTGAATATGTTGCTCAAAAATATGGCAGAGATAGAGTTGCTCAAATTATTACCTTTGGAACAATGGCAGCAAGGGGTTCAATTAGAGATGTCGGCAGGGCCCTAGGATTAGAATATTCTTATTGTGATAAAATTGCTAAAATGATTCCCGTCGGATTTAATTTAAATGATACATTAGAAAAAATAGAAGAATTTAAAACACTATATGAATCAGACAATAACGCAGAAAGATTAATTAATCTAGCTCTAAAAATTGAGGGCTGTGCAAGGCATGCATCAACTCATGCTTGTGGGGTTGTAATCTCAAGCACACCTCTAAACCAATCAGTTCCTACCCAGCATCCTACTCAAGATGAGTCAGGAATTGTTACTCAATATGAAATGCACTCTGTTGAATCAATGGGTTTATTAAAAATGGATTTTCTTGGCTTAAAAAACTTAACTACCATTGAAGAAACACTAAAAAGAATATATGCGGTAAGGGGCACCAATTTAGATATTGATAATATCCCCCTAGACGATGAAAAAACATTTAAATTGCTTCAATCAGGTAATTGCATTGGTGTTTTTCAATTAGAGTCCGATGGAATGAGAAGATATTTAAAACAATTAAAACCAACAGAAATTGAAGACATTATTGCTATGGTAGCTCTTTATCGTCCTGGACCAATGCAACACATTCCTGAATATATTGATGGCAAACATCAAAGAAAAAAAGTTAATTATTTGCATCCTAAATTAGAAACAATACTAGGAAATACTTATGGTATTCCCCTTTATCAAGAACAAATTATGCGCATTGCTCAAGAAATGGCTGGTTTTACTTTGGCTGAAGCAGACATATTAAGGAAAGCTATTGGTAAAAAAATTGAAAAGTTATTAATGGAACAAAAGGATAAATTTATCTCTGGAATTAAAGCAAACAATATTAGTGAAAAAGTTGGAGATGAATTATGGCATTGGATAGAACCATTTGCTAGATATTCATTTAATAAAAGTCACGCTACTTGTTACGCCATAATTGCTTACCAAACAGCTTATCTTAAAGCAAATTATCCTGTTGAATATATGGCTGCATTATTAACCGCAGAAGGAGGCGACTTAGATAAAATATCTATTTTAATTGAAGAGTGTAAAAAAATGAATATTGAAGTTTTATCTCCAGAAATTAACGAAAGTTTTAGTAATTTTAGTGTGGTTCCAGATAATAATAAAATCAGATTCGGTTTAAGCGCTATTAAAAACGTTGGATACAATATAGTTGAATTAATTATTAATGAAAGAAAAACCAATGGACGCTTTAAATCAATTCAAGATTTTGTTTCTAGAGTTGATAGTAAGGTTTTAAATAAAAAATCTTTGGAAAGTTTAACAAGGGCCGGTGTTTTTGACAAATTAGAAGAAAGGAATAAGATATTAAATAATCTGGAAAATCTTTTTGCTTGGTCTAAAGATAATCAAAAAATTAAAGAAAGCAAGCAAATAGGTCTTTTTGGCGAGACAAGTATCGGAGAAATTAAACTTATTGATTGTGAAAAAGTTAATGAACAGGAAAAATTAAATTGGGAAAAAGAGCTTCTCGGATTATATGTTTCTGGTCACCCATTGGAAAAATATAAAGAATTGCTCAAAGATCAAGTAACGCCAATTAAAAAAGTAATTAATGATTTAACGACGACCAATGGAACAAATCGTCTTTATATTGGAGAAAAAGTAACTATTGGAGGCATAATATTGAATATAAAGAAGATACTGACGCGCAAGGGAGCTCCGATGATGTTTATTAAAGTTCAAGATCTTAATGAAACAATAGAAGTAGTTGTCTTCCCCAGTATGTTAGAAAAGAATCCTTATGTTTTTGAAGAAAATAAGATAGTAATAATTACGGGAAAGACAGACATCAAAGACGGTTCCCCAAAAATAATCGCAGATGAAATTGAAGAATTATTAGAATTATAAAAATAAAATTATGGAATTAGAAAATATAAAACACTCATTGTCACACGTTCTTGCTCACGCAATACAATCTCTTTATAAAGACGTTAAATTTGCCATTGGTCCAGCAATAGAAAATGGTTTCTATTATGATATGGAAGTTGAATTAAAAGAAGATGATCTTAAAAAAATAGAAGACAAGATGAAAGAAATTATCAAAAGTGATATTTCTTTTGAACAAAAAACAATAACAAAGAAAGAGGCCCGAGAGATATTCAAAGATCAACCATATAAACTTGAACTAATTGATGAGATTGAAGAAGATACTGTTTCAATATATACCCTTGGTAATTTTATTGATTTGTGTAAGGGCCCTCACATTAAATCAACAAAAGAAATTGATATAAATTCATTTAAATTAGATAAACTAGCGGGAGCATATTGGAGAGGAAACGAGAAAAATAAAATGTTGACTAGGATTTATGGTCTTGCTTTTGAGAACAAAGAAAAACTAGATCAATACATCAATTTAATGGAAGAGGCCGAAAAAAGAGATCATAGAAAACTTGGCAGAGAGTTGGACTTATTTCACACAGAAGAAGAGGTTGGTATTGGTTTAGTATTGTGGCATCCAAAAGGAGCAATTATATGGAGAATAATTGAGGATTTTTGGTATCAAAAACACCTTGAAAATGGTTATCAATTAGTCAGAACTCCTCATATTGGAAACAGAAAACTTTGGGAGAGATCTGGCCATTGGGGATTTTATTCTGAAAGTATGTATCCTCCACTAGAAGTTAGCCAATCATTAAAAGATAATAAAGATAAAGAAGAAATTAAGGACTCAGAACAATTCTTATTAAAGCCAATGAATTGTCCTTTTCATGTTTCTATATATAATAATTCTCCTAAATCATATAGAGATCTTCCTTTGCGCTGGGCAGAAACAGGAACAGTTTATCGTTTTGAGAAAAAAGGAGAGCTTTCTGGTCTAACTAGAGTTAGGGGCTTTACTCAAGACGATGCTCATATAATTTGCAGGAAAGATCAAGTAGAAGATGAATTAAAAGAAGTAATTGATTTTATACTTTTTATATATAAATCATTTGGATTTGATATTGATTCGGTTAGAGTTTATCTTTCTCTAAGAGATGAAAAAAATAAAATGAATTATGCAGGAAGTGACGAGGGTTGGAATTTTTCAGAGTCGGTTTTAAGAAAAGTTGCACTAGAAAAAAACCTAAACTTTACAGAAGAAAAAGGAGAAGCAGCTTTTTATGGTCCTAAACTTGATTTTAAAATTAAAGATGCTTTAGGAAGAGAGTGGCAATGCTCTACTCTTCAATTTGATTTTAATTTGGCTGAAAGATTTAATATGTCATTTACTAATGATAAGGGGGAGAAAGAACAGCCATATATGCTTCACAGGGCCCTATTTGGCTCTTTTGAGAGGTTTATTGGCCTCTTATTAGAACATTATGCTGGAGCGTTACCCTTCTGGTTGTCTCCTATTCAAGTTAAAATTATTCCAGTAAGCGAAAATCATATTGATTATGCAATGGAAATTAAAGAAAAACTAAAGGGTTATCGTATAGAGATAGATAAAAATAACGATACAATTGGTAAAAAGATTAGAAATGGAGAAATGGAGAAGGTTCCCTATTTACTTGTTGTTGGAGATAAAGAAAGAGAAAGCAAAACAATTAGCGTAAGGCAAAGAGGAAAAATTGACTTGGGAGTAATGTCAATTGAAAAGTTTTTAGAAATTCAAAAATGAATAAATATCATATAATTACTTTTGGTTGCCAGATGAATAGATCTGATTCTGAAAGAATTGCTGCTTTTTTTGAAAAAAAAGGTTTTGTAGAAACGACCAATATTAAGGAAGCCAATAAAGTTATTATAAATATGTGTTCTGTCAGACAATCAGCCGTAGATAGAGTTTATGGTTTACTTCCTCAGCTTCAAAAATTAAAAGCCGAAATTATTATTACGGGTTGTATTTTAAATAGAGATAAAGAAAAATTATCAAATAATTTTACTGTTCTAAATAAAAGAGATTTTAAAAAGGACTTCTTTAGCATAATACCTAAATATTCAAATAATATTCAGGCCTTTGTTCCTATTTCTGATGGCTGTAATAATTTTTGCACTTATTGTGCCGTTCCCTTCACTAGAGGTAAATTAGTTTCGAGAGATTATAAACAAATAATCAAAGAAATTAAATTATTAGTTAAGAAAGGATACAAGGAAATATGGCTTTTGGGAGAAAATGTCAATCAATATAGTTATGATAATGTTGATTTCGCTGATTTAATCAAAAAGATAGATCGAATTGAGGGAGATTTTTGGGTCAAATTTACTAGCCCCAATCCAAAGGACTTTAATAATAAAATTATTAGTGCTTTTTCTGAAGCGTCTAAATTTACTCCTTATTTAAATCTACCACTACAATCAGGAGATAATGATATTTTAAAAGCAATGAATAGGCCCTATACAGCAGAAAAATACTATCAATTAATTGAGAAAATAAGAAAAAAGATTGATAATATAAGTATTTCAACTGATATTATTGTTGGTTTTCCTGGAGAAACAAAAAAACACTTTGAAAATACAGAAAAACTTTTTGAAAGGGTTGGTTTTGGTATGGCATATATTTCTCAATATTCCCCTCGCCCACAATCACTTGCTTTTAACCAAATGAAAGATGATGTGACTAAAAAAGACAAAAGAGAAAGAGAAAAAATATTGAATGATATATTAAAAAAGAGCGCCCTAAAAGAAAACAAAAAATTTCTTAGAAAAGTGATTGATGTATTGATATTAGATAGAGATGGTGATTATTTTACTGGAAGAACTGGTCAAAATAAAGCAATTAGATTTAAATCAAATAGAGATGTTCTAGGAACCTTTCAAAAAATTAAAGTAACCAAAGTTAGTCCTTGGAATCTTGAAGGAGAATTAATAAAGCCCAAATTAATTGTTATTGTTGGTCCCACTGCTTCAGGAAAGACCGATTTAGTAATGAAGTTAGCAAAAAAATTTAATGGAGAAATTGTCTCTGCTGACTCTCAAATGATATACAAGGAAATGAACATAGGAACAGCTAAACCACCTAAAAAAACTCATTATATGGTTGATTTAATTAGGCCCGATGAAGAATATAATGTTGCTTTATATAAACAAAAGGCCATTGAAATAATAGATGATATTATAAGAAGAGGAAAACAACCATTTTTAGTTGGAGGAACGGGGTTATACATCAAAGCAATTACAGATAATCTAACCTTCCCTCATATTGAAAGAAACGAAAAACTAAGAAATAAACTAGAAAAGAAAACGATAGAAGAGTTGTTTTTAGAATATCAAAAAATTGATAAGGAAGGATCTAAAATAATTGATAGAAAAAACAAAAGAAGATTAATTAGAGCAATTGAGGTAAGTAAAGCATTAGGTGAAAGTTTTTTTAAAGAAAGAAAAGAAGAGAAATTGTATGATTGTATTATTTTGGGAATTAAAACTAATAAAGAAGAGTTAGAAAAAAACATACAAAAAAGAGTTGAAGTAATGTTTAGACAAGGCCTAGAAAAAGAAGCTAGGAAAATATATAAAAAATATGGTGTATTAAAAACCATTGGATATCAAGAATGGGAAGATTATTTTAAGAAAAGGGCCTCTATAGACGAGGTAAAGAATAAAATTATAAATAACACGATTAAGTATTCAAAAAGACAAATCACCTGGTTTAAAAAAGATAAAACAATCAAGTGGATTTGATACTTCTTCTTGCAATAAACTTTCTTCCCTCTTCTACAACAACAATAGAAGATGACATTAAAATAATAAATGCCCACTCTTGTAAATTTAATGATGTTGTCTTTAATATCTCTTGCATAAAAGGATTATAAACGGCGACAAGTTGTAATAAGATAACTATAACTGTTCCATAAACTAAAAATTTGTTTGAAAAAATATCTTTGTTAAATATTGACTCTGTTTCACTTCTACAATTCCAAACATTAAACCATTGGAAAATAGAAAGAACGGTTAGTGATATGGTTAATGCTTTGGTCATATCAATCATATAGTATTGCTTGAATAATAAGAGGGTTCCGATTCCCATAATCAAAGAAAAAATTATTAATCTTTGGATCATTATTTTATCAAATAGAAATTTATTGGTCTTCTTGCTTTTTTTGTCTAAAAGGTTATTTTCCTTGGGATCAAAAGCTAAGGCAGCGTCTAATACTCCATCGGTAACAAAATTTAACCAAATAATTTGAACGGCAAGAAGCGGTAATGGTAAATTAAGCAAAAGTGCCATTAAGATAATAAAAATTTCAGATATTCCAGTTGAAAATAAATATAGTAAAACCTTTTTAATTGTTTTATATATTGCTCTGCCCTCTTCTATGGCAGAAACAATTGTTTCAAAATTATCATCTAGCAAAATAATATCAGAGGCCTCTTTTGCCACTTCTGTTCCTATTCTTCCCATGGCAATACCCAAATCAGCGGCAACTAGAGATGGAGCATCATTAACACCATCACCAGTCATAGCAACAATTTTTCCCTGAGATCTAAATAAATTAACTATTCTTAATTTGTGCTCTGGATTAACCCTAGCAAAGACGCTTATTTTATTAATATCTTTAATTATTTCACTATCAGACATATTATCCATTTCTGAACCAGTTATAATTTTATCATCATTAAAATATATGCCTGCATCTGTTGCAATTGATTTGGCGGTAATTTTATGATCTCCCGTTATCATAATAACCTTTATGCCTGCGTTTTGAGCTTTTAGTATGGAATCAGAAACCCCTAGGCGTAGAACATCCTTCATTCCCATAAATCCAACAAAAGAAAGTTCCTCAACTTTATTATCATTTTTTTGAGCAATAGCGATAACTCTTAATCCATCGCTTAACATTTTTAAAAGATTTTTTTCTATTTCTTTTTTGTTAATAGTGATGTTTTTTCCATTTTTATACATTTTAGTACAAATTTTCAAAACCTCTTCAGGAGCCCCCATCACAATTAAAACTTTCTTTTTATCAATCTGGTGAAAAGAAGATTTATACTTTTTTTGATAATTAAAAACATTGTTTTCTATTTTGGGATATTGATTAACTAATTCATCCTTGTGAAAACCAACTTTTTGACCAAAAACTAAAATTGCTGCTTCTGTTGGATCACCTGAAACTCGCCAAAGATCATCTTCTTTAGAATAAAGAATTCTTGCTTCAGCACAAAGAGATGAAAACCTTGCTAAATAAATTAAATCAGAATTATCAATAGGATTAATGTATTCTTCGTTTAATTTTATGCTTCCTTTTGGGTCATAACCTATTCCTTCAATTTCATAAAAATTATTATTAATAAAAACTTTGTTTACAACCAATTCATTCTTTGTAATAGTTCCCGTCTTATCAACTGCAATAATATCAGCTTGCCCCAGGGCCTCAACTGCTTGAAGTTTTTTAATTAAAGCATTCCTTTTTCCCATTCTCCAAACACCCATTGCAAGTATTAAAGTTATAACAACTGGAAGTCCCTCAGGGATAGCCGACACAGATAAGGCAATAACTGAAAGAATCATTTCTTCACTTGAATGATTATGTATTATTCCTAAAATAAAAATTATTAAAGCAAAAAATAAAACTAATTTAATAATTAATGTTGATAACAAATTAATGTTTTTCTTAAGGGGAATTTCTGTTTTAATTTCGCTTATTTTATCTGCTATCTTGCCAATGCTAGTATTTTTTCCTGTTGCAAAAACAACTGCCTTGCCACCACCAGAAATAACTATAGTTCCCTTTAAAATAATGTCTTCAATTTTCTTATAAATTGGCTTTGATTCGCCGGTCATGGCTGCTTCGTCTATCCTTAATTCATTAGATAGTATAATTTTTGCATCAGCTGGTACCATTTCTCCTTCTTGTAAGATTATTATATCTCCAGGGACTACTTCTTTGTCAGATATAATAAACTCTTGGTCTTCTCTTAATACAGTTGCCTTCGTTTCAATAAATTTTTTAAGAGCAAGAATTGTATTTTGTGCCTTACCCTCCTGAAAAGAACCAACAACAGCGTTAAGGATTAAAACAATTAAAATAACTATTGCATCTACCCAATGCCCCATTATAAAAACAATTAGACATGATCCCAATAGAACATATATTAATGAACTTTTAAATTGATTAATGAAAATAGAAAAAATACCATCTGGTTTTTTTTCAGGAATCTCATTTGCTCCATATTCAACTAATCTTTTTTCTGCCTCAAAAATTGTTAAACCTCTTTCACTAGTTTGCAATTCGTTGAAGATTTTCATCTTGTATAAATTGTTTGAGTTGGGAAAGCAAAATCTATTTTCTTCTTATTAAATGCTTCCATAATTTTTAAATTAATTTCTTGTTGTATGTCCATATACTCTTTATAATCAGGAGTAGATAAATAAAAAGAGGCCTCAAACTCTAAAGAATAGTCACCGAATTTCTTAAAGTGGATTCTCTCTACTCTCGTTTCTTTAAATGATTCAATAATATCTTCAACGATTTTAGGTATTTCCCTTAATTTTTTTGTAGAAGTATCATAAACAACACCAAAATTAAAGACAACTCTTCTTTCTTTCATCTTTTTAAAGTTTTGAATTATAGAAGATGTAAGTTCTTTATTAGAAACAACTATTTCTTCTCCAAATAATGATCTTAATCTAGTTGTTTTAATTCCAATTTTTTCTACAACCCCTTTTTGATTGTTAAACATTATAAAGTCACCCACGATAAATGGCTTATCAAAGTATATTGCAAAAGAACTAAACAAATCAGACAATATTGATTGTAAGGCAAAAGCAATTGCTACTCCACCAATACCCAAACCAGCGACAAAAGAAGTAATGTTAATGTTAAGGTTAGATAAAATAAATAAAATTGCCATTACCCATAGTGCAAACTTGGCAGTTTTAGTTAATAAATCAACAGCTGACTTTTCGCTTGGATCTTCTGTGTTGACCACTTTACCTGCAAAATAATTAATAAGCACTTGAACAGCAACCATTGCTTGAGTAACAATCCATATTAATAAAACTATATCTAATGTCTTTTCTAAAAATACAGGCAATTCTAGCAATTTAGTTGATAAATAAAAAGACAAATAAATATAAAAAGATGGTTTAATTGACTTAACGACATCTATTAAGGTGTTATCAAAGTTTATTTTTGTTTGATTGGCAATGTGAGAAAGTTTTTTAAGAATAATAGTATTAAATAATTTAAAAACAATAAAAAGAACAATAAATAGCCCTATTGATTTTAAATATAATAATAATTCATTGTTCAAAAAGATGTAGTTTAAATCAATCATATTATTTTTTTAATTATTTCTTCTGCTTTTTGAGGATTAATTTTGCCTTTTGATTTACTCATTACTTGACCAACAAGAAACATCATACTATTCATTTTCCCCCCTTTGTAGTCCTCTACTGCTTTTGAATTTTTATCAATAACTTCTTTAACAACATCTTCTATTTCTGAATTATCTGTCATTTGAGACAATCCTTTTTCTTCTAATATATGGGAAGGATCTCCTTGTGTTTTATACATTTCTAAAAGTATTATTTTGGCTACATTACTTGGTATTTCTTTTTTTTGTAGCATTGAAATTAATTCAGCAAAATTTTCAGGAGTTATTTTTTCTTCTATCTTTTTAAAATTAATGTCATTCTTAATCATTGCTTGTAAATCGGTAATAATGTAGTTTGAACAAACCTTAATAGAATCGCCCTCAAAATTAGTATGCTGTTTCCATTTATTAACCTCAGAAATCACTTTTTCAAAATAATTTGCTAAAGTTGGCTCGTTAACATAAAACTCTATACTTTTATCATCTAAATCATATTGATCTTTAAACCTTTTTCTTTTTTGACCTGGAAGTTCAACTAATCTTTTTTTAATCTTTAAAATATCTTCTTCCGATATGTTTAGAGGTGGTAAGTCCGGCTCAGGAAAATATCTATATTCAAATGCATCCTCTTTACTTCTTTGTTCCATTGTTATTTGCCTGTCATCATACCAGCCCCTTGTTTCTTGTTTTACACTTCCACCCTTTTCAATTATTTCTTTTTGTCTTTTTGTCTCAAATTCAATTGATTTTTCAACTGCTTTAAATGAATTTAAATTTTTAATTTCCACTTTTGTTCCCAACTTTTCTGTTTCACTCAGAGATATATTAACCTCGCACCTCATTTGACCCTTTTCCATATTAGCACCAGATATATCGTTGTATTTTAGAATTAATTGTAATTCTTGAGCAAACTTTTTTGCCTCTTCTGCAGAGTTTATATCCGCCTCTGTAACTAACTCCATTAAAGGCACACTAGAACGATTAAAATCAACAAGGGTTGAAGATCCTTCATGAATTAATCTAGCAGTATCTTCTTCCATATGAATTCTATTGATTCTTATCCTTTTAATTATTCCATTATCTAAATGAATATCTAAATAACCTTTTTGACAAATCGGAAAATCAAATTGGGTTATTTGATATCCCTTAGCTAGGTCAGGATAAAAATAACTTTTCCTATCAAATCTTGAATAATTATTAATCTGACAATTTAGGGCCATTCCTGCCAAAATTATTTTTTCTATTGCTTCTTTGTTGATAGTTGGCATTGCTCCTGGATGACCCAAACAAATATGACAAGTATTCTTGTTTGGCTCTCTTTCTTCTGGGTCATTTTTACAAGAACAAAACATTTTTGATTTTGTTTTTGCTTCAATGTGTATTTCTAATCCGATTGTTGGTTTTAACATATTATTTATTATTCATTATTGAAACGCCACTAGAAGATCCGACTATGTCAGCTCCATGTTTTATCATTAATTTTAAATCTTTTAATGTTTTAATGTTGCCCGATGCTTTTATTAACAATCCAGGAGCATTTTTTCTCATAATTTCTAAATGATGCCCCTTTTCTTTTAGCTCTCTATTCTCTAATGGATCTTTGTCAGTTGCTGTCTTAACACAAATTGCACCAGCTCTCTTAACTACTTGTGATGCCTTAGCAATATCATTGTCTGTTAAAAATCCGCTTCCAATAATTACTTTGGTATCTTGTAATTTACAAATTGATTTTAAATCCTTTTCAATTTTATTCCACCTATCATGAATTACATCAGGAACATTTATCACAATGTCCAATTCGTCTGCACCATCATTAATTGCTTTTTTTGACATCTTTAATCTTTCTTCGTGGGAACTGTCACCAATAGGATCATCTAGCAAAACAACTGTTTTAATTCCAGTTCCCACCAACTCTTTGCTTACTAATTTAACCCATTTTGGCCTTATGCAAACGCCCCTGAAATCATATTCTTTGGCCTCGTTACAAGTTCTTAAAATGTCCTCTTTTTGAGCGTTTTTTTTAATGTTTGTATGATCAATATATTTGTTTACCTTCATATTATTTTATTTACTATGTTGATAATGTCTTTTGTTACTTCTTCAACTGTTTTTTCTCCATTAACTATCTGCCAATTATATTCTTTTGCTGTTGTCTCAAAATTATCAAAAAGAATTTTTAAAAAGTTTTTATTGCCCTCGTGTCTATCTAAATTCTTTTGCTTTGACTTTCTTTCAAATGATGTTTCTGGAGATATTTTAAGATATATTACTAAATCTGGTCTAACCAGTCCAAACGTTTGAGAAAGATTATCAAGTTTGCTCATCGGCATTCCCTTTATTCTCTGATAAACCATTGTTGATGTAAAATATCTGTCAGATAGAATTATTTTACCATCTTTCAAATTATTTTCCAAGTATTCCTTATCTTTGATAAAATCAGCAAAATATAATAACGTTTGGGCTTCAATATTAAAGTCATAATCTTTACTATAAAGCCAATTACTAATTAAATCACCAATTGGTTTTCCATATTCTGGATATTTTTTAGAGATAATATCGTATCCTTTTTGAGATAAAAAATCAGACAAAACTTTTGTCTGAGTCCCCTTGCCACAGCCATCAATTCCCTCTATGACTATAAATTTTCCTCTGTTTTTCATTCTTTTTCTAATTTACTTTCTTGTGGATGCTTAGCATCAACATATTTAGCATTTTTTTTCTTGTAATAAGGATTAGTTGTTGGAGATGTTAATGTTTCAAAAACTAATTGGCAAATTCTTGTTTTAGGATAAAGTAAAACTGGAATCATTCCAATATTTTCCATTTCTAGAACAATTTTACCTCTGAATCCTGGATCAATGTGTCCTGCTGTTGAATGTATTACAATTCCTAATCTTCCTAGCGATGATCTTCCATCAATTCTAGCGGCAACATCATCGGGTAAGAAAACCTCCTCCATAGTTACTCCCAAGACAAATTCTCCTGGATGAAAGACAAAGGGCTCGTTATTTTCTATTTTAATTGTCCTTGTCATTCCATTAAACGTTTCAGGGTCCCTAGTATCAATTAATGCTTTTTTGGTATGCTCAAAAACAGCGAACTCATCGCCCAATCGCAAATCAAGAGAAGCTGAACCAAGTTGTTCATCTAAATTAGGAGCTGGATTTATCTGAATTTTTTTTTCTTTAAGTAGCTTTTCTATGTCTTGATTAGATAAAACCATAATTAATCAATAACTTCAATTCCTAAAGATCTAGAAGTTCCCTCAAGGGTTTTAAGAGCTTGTTCCTTATTCTTTGTATTTAAATCAGGAATCTTTTGGTTTAAAACTTCCCTCAATTGATCTCTTGTAATTTTACCCACCTTTTTTGTATTTGGTGTTCCAGAGCCCTTTTCAAGCCCAATAACTGCCTTAATTAATTCTGCTGCGGGAGGTTGTTTTGTAATCATACTAAAGCTCCTGTCTTCATAAACAGTAACCTCTACTGGAATCTTAAAATTACCCTTATCTTTAGTAAGGTCATTAAACTTTTGACAAACTTCAGCGATATTCAATCCGTGAGGAGCAAGTGCTGGACCAACTGGAGGTGCGGGAGTTGCTTTTCCTGCCTTTATTTGTAATTTTATAATAGCTTTTACTTTTTTTGCCATAATTATATTTTTTTAATTTGTAACGAATCTAGTTCTAGCGGAGTATCTCTACCGAACATATTAATTAATACTTTTACTTTTCCTCTTTCTTTATCAATTTCCGAAACCCTACCATCTGAATCCTTAAATGGACCATCAACGATTTTAATAGCATCGCCAATAGCGAAATCAATATTATATTTTGGTTCTTCTACCTCAACTCTTTTCTTAAGAGATAGCATTTCATCTAATGAAACAGGTAATGGTATTGTTCCTGAGCCAACAAATCCAGTAACGTTAGGAGTATTTCTAACGACATACCATGAATCATCGGTAACAATCATTTCTACTAGAACATATCCGGGATATAGTTTTTCCTCTACGGTTCTCTTTTTGCCGTTTCTTATTTTAATCTTTTTCTCTTTGGGAACCATTACGTTGAAAATTTTATCCTCCATTCCTAATGATTCAATTCTTTGAATTAAATTTTTAGCAACCGCATCTTCGTATCCAGAATAAGTATGTAAAACGTACCACCTTTTTTCAGTTGTAATTTGTTGTTTTGCCATATTTTAGAATATATAACTCTCTAATAAATGCATATACAATAGATCAAATAAACCCAAAACTAAAGCTATAAAAACACAAATAGCAATAACCGTAATTGTATATTTAATTGTTTCGCTTCGTGTTGGCCATGTAATCTTCTTAATTTCAGACATTGGGCCACTTAAAAAGTTAGGTGTTTTCATACATTGATAGGTTATCAAAAAGAGCAGTAAATGTCAATTTTAAATATCTAGATTTTTAACGCTCTTGGCTGATGTTTGAATAAATTTCTTTCTTGGAGCAACTTCTTTTCCCATTAAAATATCAAATGTTCTATCTGCCTCAACAGCATCATCAATTTTAACTTGAAGTAAAATTCTTTGGTTTGGATCCATAGTTGTTTCCCATAATTGTTCTGGATTCATTTCTCCCAAACCTTTATATCTTTGTATAGAAACTTTTGCGTCGCTCTTAAATTCTTTTATTATCTTTTCTTTATCTTCTTCAAAATATGCATATTTAAAATCCTTTCCTTGTTGTATTTTATATAATGGTGGCTGGGCAAGATAAAGATAACCATTATCAATTATGCTTTTGAAGTGTCTAAAAAATAATGTCATTAAAAGTGTCTTAATGTGGTTACCATCAGAATCAGCATCACACATAATAATAATTCTATGATATCTTAATTTTTCTATATTAAAATCGTCAGCGATAGCAGTTCCCAAGGCAATAATTAAATTCTTAACTTCGTCTGAAGCAAGCATTCTATCTAATCTGACTCTCTCAACATTTAATATCTTTCCTCTTAATGGTAAAATTGCTTGGAATCTTCTGTCCCTTGCTTGTCTTGAAGAACCACCAGCAGATTCTCCCTCCACTATAAAGACCTCTGATTCTTCTGGTTTTCTTGTAATACAGTCAGAAAGTTTTCCTGGTAAAGATAATCCATCTAAAACACCCTTTCTCAAAATTGTTTCCTTAGCTGCTTTAGCTGCTTTTCTTGCCTTATATGATAGAACTGACTTTTCAATAATTGCTTTTGTATCTTGAGGATATCTTTCTAAATAATCCTGTAAAAATTCAGAAACAACGGCCTCAACGGCTGTTCGCGCTTCTGTATTTCCTAATTTACCCTTTGTTTGTCCTTCAAATTGAGGATCTCTAATTTTAACAGAGACGACTGCTGTAAGGCCCTCTCTAATATCGTCTCCTGTTAAGTTTGGTTCTGACTCTTTTAAAAAGCCACCCTTTCTAGCAAAATCATTAATTAATCTTGTTAGGGCAGATCTAAATCCAGTCAAATGAGTTCCTCCTTCAATTGTATATATATTATTAGTAAAACTATCTTCTTGTATTTCGTAATCATCTGAATACTGGAAAGATGCTTCAACATTTACTCCCTCTTTTTCTCCTGAACAATAAAAAGGATTACTGTGTATTATTTTAGCTGATTTGTTTAGATATTTTAAATATGAAACAATTCCCCCCTCAAAAAAGAAGTGATAATCAAAAGTATTTTTAACATCTCTTTGATCATAAAAATCAATTCTTATTCCTTTGGTTAGATATGCTTGTTGTCTAAAATGAGCAAGCAACTTTTTCCTATCAAAAGAAATCTCTTTAAAAATTTCTTCATCGGCTTGAAAAATAATAGTTGTTCCTTTGTTTTTACAACTTCCAACCTTCTTAACTGCTGTTGTTGGTTTTCCTTGTTTATATTCTTGGGCATATAAACTTCCATCTCTACAAACTTCAGCTCTCATATTCTTTGATAAAGCACAAACAACGGAAACACCAACACCGTGAAGCCCACCGGATATCTTATAAGCATCTCCACCAAATTTACCTCCTGCGTGAAGGGTTGTCATAATTGTTTCCAATGCTGATTTTTTAGTTTTTTCATGAAGATCAACTGGAATACCTCTACCATTGTCTACCACCTTAACATAATTATCAGGAAGCAAATATACTTCAATTTTATCGCAAAAACCTCCTAGCGCTTCGTCTAAGGCATTATCAACTACCTCATAAACTAAATGGTGTAAACCTTGTGGTCCAGTTGAACCAATATACATCCCCGGTCTTTTTCTTACTGGATCAAGACCCTCTAAAACAAATATATCTTTTGCACTGTATGAATCTTTTTTTGCCATATTATTTTCTTTCTTCCCAATTTATGGTTTCTTTTATTTTATTAATTATTCTATCAATTGTTTGCCCATCAAGGGTTCTTTCTTTTGATTGAAGATTTACCCTTAAAGAAATACTTTTCTTACCTGATGGAACATTTTTCCCTTTAAAAACATCAAATACTTCTACCGATTTAACTAAATCAATTTTTTCAATTTTAGATATAATTTTTTCTATTTCTAAATCGTCATCAACCAAGCCAGAAATATCCCTTGTTGCTATTGGATGATAAGAAACATGCTTGTATTCTCTATTATCAATAGCATTTTTTTGTATTTTTTCAAAATCAAACTCAAAAAATGTAATTCCTGATTTAATTCCTACTTTTCCAATAATATCTTTCCCGATCTTGATTTCTTCTTTAGTAAAAGAAACTTTATTAATTCCTAAACTATTAAACAATGCAAGAATATCACTTTTGACTCCAAGATAATCGCTATTGCTTACTGCTCCAGATAAAACAATTCTTTCTTCTTTTCCAAAAACTTTTCCTAATTCAAATATCTTAACTTTATTGAAATATTTAAGATTTTCTTTGGTGAAATTAATTAATTGAGGAATGGTTGTTGGCCTAAGATATTTATAATATGAGCTAGTTGGATTAATAATTTCTCTAACGCTTAAATTAAACTCTTCCTTTTCTTGATCACCAATAAAAGAATAACCAAAAACTTCTGAATATTGAAGTTCCTTCATTGTATCTTTTGCCTTATTTTGCCAAAAAATATCATAATTGATTTGAGCTGGTTTTGAAAATGATGGTAAAGTTAATGGTATTTTATCATATCCATAAATCCTTCCTATTTCTTCAGTAATGTTTTCTGGAATAGTTATATCTTGCCTACGGGTTGGCACCTCAATAGTCATATTCTTGTTAACGACAAAACCTAATCTTGTTAATATCCCAATAATTTCTTTTTCTGAAACAATTATGCCTAAAGTATCATTAATGTCTTTGATACTTACTTTAACTTTCCATGGTTTTAATTTCTTTGGATAAAGATCAATTTTAGAAGAAGATGGCAAACTTATTAAACTTAAGGTCCTTTCAATTGCGTTGATTGTTAAATTGGGATCAATGTTTTGTTCAAATCTAATTGAAGCATCAGTCCTAATGTTTAATTTTCTTGCTGTTTGTGATATTAATTTAGAATTAAAATTAGCCGACTCTAGAATAATGTTCTTTGTTTCTTTTGTAATTTCTGCTTTTTTCCCACCCTTTATTCCTGCTATTGCAAGAGGACCTTCATCATCAGCTATTACTAAAATATTCTCATCTAACAATTGCTCTTTTTCTTTCAATAACAATATCTTTTCTCCTTTTTTAGCCCTCCTGACAGTTATGCCTCCAACAATTTTATCATAATCAAAAGCATGCATTGGTTGACCCGTTTCAAGCATTATATAATTTGTTACATCAACGATATTATTAATAGAATTAATTCCACATATTTCTAATTTTTCTTTAATCCACTTAGGAGATTCTTCTATTTTAACATTTTTAATTATTGATGCAGTATACCTTAAACAATCGCTACTATTTTCAATTTTTATTGGCAATTTATCTTTTAGAGTTTCTTTGATTTTAACTTTTGGATAAATAATTTTTCTATTCAAAAGAACTGACAATTCTCTTGCTATGCCAGTGTGAGAAAAACAATCTCCAGCTCTATCAGGCAAAACATCTACACTCAAAATATAGTCATTCTCTCTTTTTTCTATATATTCGTTTTCAAAAGAATGCATTGTCAAAATCTCGGCTATTTTCTCTGGCTTTGGCAATGGTTCCTTGAAGAATGATTGTAAATAATTATATGAAAATATCATTTTATTAAAATTGTTTTAAGAAATTAAGATTGCCACTATGAAATAATCTTATATCGTTAATTTTATATTTCATCATCGTTGGTCTATCAATTGAAAGTCCAAAAGCAAATCCCTTGTATTTTTTAGGATCCAGTCCCCCATTTTTTATTACATTAGGATGAACCATTCCTGATCCCAGTATTTCAACCCAGCCGGTTTTTTTACATGATGAACAACCCTTACCATTGCAAACAGTACAAACCATATCAACCTCAAAACTTGGCTCCGTAAAAGGAAAGTAACTTGGTCTTAATCTTATCTCAACCTCTCTCTTAAAAAACTCTTCAAGGAATTTTTTTAATACTGCTTTTAAATTAGCTACGGAAACATTTTCATCAATAAATAGACCTTCTAATTGAAAAAAATTAGTTTCGTGAGAGGCATCAGTTGTTTCATATCTATAAACTCTACCAGGAACAATAATCTTTATCGGTGGCTTAATTTTCTTCATATATCTTACCTGCGCTGAAGATGTTTGCGTTCTTAAAACATTACCTCCCTTTAAATAAAATGTTTTTCCAAGAGATAGCGCATCTCTTGCGGGATGTCCCTCGGGGATATTTAAAGCATCAAAATTATACCATTCGTTTTCAATTTCTGGCCCCTCTACAATACTAAAACCCATCAATTGAAATATTCTTTCCATTTCACGTCTTACTTGAGTAATTGGGTGCAAATTACCCAATTCCGTCATTTTAACTGGTAAAGTTAAATCAATTTCTTCTTTTTTTTCTTTTTTAAAGCCCTTTTCTTTTAATAAGAAAATCTCTTCAATTTCTTGTGCTAACTGATTAATTTTTTGACCCAATGTTTTTTTCTCTTCTATAGATAAGTCCTTTACCAAAGAAAATAGATCTCTTATTTTTCCCCTCTTGCCCAAATAATCTCTTCTAAACAAATCTAAATCATTTT
Organism: Minisyncoccota bacterium; assembly: GCA_041651955.1. Taxonomy (GTDB): domain Bacteria; phylum Patescibacteriota; class Minisyncoccia; order Minisyncoccales; family Minisyncoccaceae; genus UBA2558. The sequence continues at coordinate 24,605 of JBAZIG010000004.1, forward strand.
TGTCTTTGATATTTTCAATTTTTTCAAGAGCTTCTTTTTTGATATTTTCTATATCCATATATTATATATATTAATCTAAAAATAATAAAAAAGCAAATAAAAAAGGAGGAGATTTACTGTGAATTTTTCACAAACTCCTCAACTATTTTTGTCACGATTGGTATTGCTGACTCGGGCACCTTGTCCCTTTCTTTAGGGAACATATCGTGCCCGCATTGAAGGATAAACCTTTCTACTGTCTTTGATGGCAAGGCACTCTCTAAAGAGACCTTTTCATCATTAGCCGAGGCAATATATATGCCTCTTGGAGGAGGATCAAGTATTTTCAAAAAATCACTTCCTGGCTTTAATTCAAAGTAAAGTTTTACTCTGAATAATAGAGCCAGAGGCTCCATTATTTTAAACCTTGGGAGAAAGCCCATATGAGGACCTCCCGCGAAAATAGCCAATTTGAATTTGTGTCCCCTCTCTATAAGGAGACGAAGAATTATTGCTCCCAGGGAATGTCCCAGGGCAATGATTGGCTCGTCTTGAGGGATTTGCCGATACTTTTCTTCTGCCCTTCTGATAATTTTCCAGATTGAATCTCTGGTTCTCATCTTTGTGAAGGGTCCCCCGATCCCGAGGTAGTCAATAATCTCAACCTTAATCCCTGGAATTTTTTCCAGGTCTTCCTTAAGCAGACTAAAGTTCTGCTTAGGGCTATTCCCGCTCCAGCCGGGAAAGAGTACTACACGTACCATACCTTTATTATACAATAAATAATAAAAAAAAGCAACCCATAAGGGTTTCTCTTGCGGACCCGACCGGACTCGAACCGGCAGTCTCCTCCGTGACAGGGAGGCGCGATGACCAATTTCGCTACGGGTCCATAATGTGCCAAAGATGGGAATCGAACCCATGACAACTCGCTTATGAAACGAGCGCTCTACCACTGAGCTACTCTGGCGCATAATTAAAATGTTGCGGTTCCTGGAATTGCACCAGGGTCTCCAGCTTATGAGACTGGCGAGGTACTACTCCTCCAAACCGCTAATAGTATCTTATCAAAAAATGAAATAAAATCAAGTAATGATTTTTAATCTTCGTAATGCTTCTTCGCAAGAATCAAAAAGTTTTTGTAGTTCTTCCATGTTTAGTATATAACCCTGTCCATCTTTTATCTCTTCTGAAATAGTATAAATATTTTTGATCCCTTCTATATCATCAATTGGTGAATTTTCTATCATTTCAAATAGATTATTTCCATTTATTTTTTCACTATTTAGGACGTCTATTAATAATTCTTCCATCATCAAAATCGCCCTTTTATAATCTTTTTTATTTAAAAAGGTTGATATTTTTTTAGCCCTTCTTGTAAAGATTATTTTTGAATCAAACTTTTGAAAACTTAAAAAATCATTAATTCTTCTTTTGGAATCAGCAGTTAAAAAACCAACCTTAGTAAAATAATAAAAAATAGCAAAGATAAAAGCAACTGATATTATTAAAAACAATAATTTAAAAGGAAAGAGAAATCCAAATAATTCACTTGACTCTAAAAATTGTAAAAAGTTATCTATCATATTTATTGGCTATTTTAAGAAGCTCTTTTTCTTTAAATGGTTTCCCTATTAATTGTATCCCTATAGGCAAACCTTCGCTCTTAGATGGTATTGATATCGCTGGAAGTCCAGCCAAATTAACACTAACAGTATAAATATCTGATAAATACATTGCCATTGGATCATCTTGTTTTTCACCTATTTTAAAAGGCAAACATGGTGAAGTTGGTCCCAATATTACATCTACTTTTTTGAAGACATCTTCAAAATCATTTTTAATTAAAGTTCTAACCTTTAAGGCCTTTTTATAAAAAGCATCGTAATAACCCGAAGAAAGTGTATATGTTCCGAGCATTATTCTTTTTTTAACTTCACTACCAAAATATTTCGTTCTATTGCTTATTATTCCATCAATATTTTGACCATATCTCAAGCCATCAAAACGAGCTAGATTAGCACTTGCTTCTGCCGGTGCTACGATATAATAACATGCTAAAGCATATTCCGTATGAGGTAAACTGATTTCAACTATTTCGGCTCCCATTTTTCTGTATTCTTCAATCGCTTCTTTAATTGATCTTTCCACTTCTTTGTCTAACCCATTAACAAAATATTCTTTAGGAACTCCGATTTTAAAACCATCTGTTTCTTTTTCTATGTATTCAACAGTTGTAGAATCATATTCATCTCTGCCCTTTATTGATTCAAAAACAATTTGCGCATCTTCAACGTTTTTAGTTATTGGCCCCACTTGATCTAGTGATGATGCAAATGCAATAATTCCATTTCTGGAAACTGCTCCATAGGTTGGTTTTAAACCAACAACTCCACAAAAAGATGCTGGCTGTCTAATTGAACCTCCTGTGTCTGTTCCCAAGGCGTAGACACACATGTCAGCAGCAACGGCGGCAGCAGAACCACCAGATGATCCGCCCGGAACTCTTTCTAAGTCCCTTGGGTTTTTAGTTTTAAAAAAAGCAGAGTTTTCACAAGAAGAACCCATTGCAAATTCATCTAAATTTGTCTTACCCAAAAATACAGCTCCTTGTCTTTTTAGTTTTTCTACTACAGTTGCATTATACGGTGCGACATAATTTTCTAAAAATTTAGAGCTTGCCGTACATTTCTCTCCTTCAACCAAAAAATTATCTTTAAGGGCACAAGGAATCCCTGTTAACATAGTCATCTCTCCCCTTTTTATCATTTCATCAGCTTCTTTAGCTTGTCTCAATGCTAAATCTTTAGTAACCGTTACAAAGGCCTTAACTTCTCCATCTTTCTCTTCAATCTTTTTTAAATATGCATTAGTTAACTCAACTGAAGTAAAGTCCCCGTTTTTAAGACCATCATGGGCTGATTTGATTGTTAAATTCTCAATCTTCATTGTAAAGTATTTTTTTAACCTCAAGATAATTGTTTTTACTTCTAGAAAAATAACTAATTAATTTTGAATCACTATTTTTAAAAACATCTTCTCTCATTACGCTTTCTAAATCAATAATACTTGGTGTTGCTTCTATGTTATCAGTATCTAATTCTTGAAGTTTTTTAACGTATTCTAAAATAGAAGAAAAATTCTTTCTCATTTCTTCCATTTCTTCGTCTTTAATTTCTATATATGAAAGTTTAGCTATATTTTTGATTTCTTCGCTTGATATCATATCAATATATTATACTAATATCCTTATTTTATCAATTCTATCGCCTCTTTTATCCTCTTTAATGTTTTTTCTTTTCCTAAAACATTGATAATGTCTAATGGACCAGCAGAGTTCTTTTTTCCGGTAAGGGCTACTCTTAGAGGCCACAAGATATTTCCCCTATTACTTTCCTTATTAGCCAATTCCATAACATCTTTATCTTCTAAGATAGTATTATATGATTTTTCTAGTGATGATTTAATTTCTTCATCAGACATATCTTTCCATCTTAAAAGTTCTTTATCATATTCTAATTTTTCTTTGAAGAAATAATCAGTCAATTCTGTTATTTCTGATAGTTTTTTTAATCTTTCATGATAAAGAGCAACTATTTTTGATAGTTCTTCTATCGGTTTTGGGGGAAGATAAGGAAGACATTTTTCTGTAAGTTCCGTAATAGGCATTTTTCTAATATACAATCCATTTATCCAATCAAGTTTGTCAATGTTAAAAATTGCTGCTGATTTTTGTATCTTTTCTAGAGAAAAATCATTAATTAATTCCTCCATTGTGTATATCTCTTTTGATGTTCCTGGATTCCACCCTAAAAATGCAATAAAATTAAGCACTGCCTCAGGCAAATAACCTTCTGCTATATAATCGCTTAGAGATGTCTTTCCAGTTCTTTTAGACATCTTTTTCTTATCTGTTCCAAGTATTAATGGCAAGTGAGCATATTTTGGCTCTTCGCCTCCTAACGCATTAATTATTAAAATCTGTTTAGGAGTATTGGGAATATGGTCTTCCCCTCTTATCACGTGAGAAACTTCCATTAACATATCATCAACAGCACAAGTAAAGTTAAATAGAAAATTATTAAAATCCTTGGCTATTACAAAATCACCCATTACATTAGTATTATTATCAATTTTGCCTCGTATAATATCATCAAAAGATATGACTTGATTAACTGGTGTCCTAAATCTAATTACCGAAGGTCTACCTTCTTTTATATATTTCTCAACCGTCTCCTTGGATAAATCTCTACACTTCCCACGATAAACCGGTGCTTCTCCAAGAGCCATTAAATGTTCTTTTTGTGCCTCAACCTCTTCTTTTGAACAAAAGCAGTGGTAAGCATGACCATCTTCAATTAATTTCTCTAATTGCTTTTTATATAAATCATTTCTTTCACTTTGCCTAAAGGGACCTTCATTCCATTTTATGCCTAACCAATCAAGACCTTTTAATAATTCGTTTTCCCATTCTTTTTTTGATCTTTCTTTGTCGGTATCTTCTATTCTTAAAATAAAGACGGCTTTATTTTTTTGAGCAAAAAGAAAAGGAAAAAGAGCGGTCCTTATAGTTCCGATGTGCAGTGGTCCTGTTGGCGATGGCGCAAATCTTGTTCTTATCATACTAAATACTCTATTATCTCTTTTGATATTTTTTCTCCAGCATCAAACTTTGAAAATTCTCTTGCTGCTTTTGACATTTTTTCTCTGTCAATTATTTTTAACTTTTCTAAAAGAAAATTACTAGTAAAGTTGGGCTCTTCTAAAACTAGACAAGCACCATTTTTAGCATAAGTATAAGCATTTTTTGCTTGATGATTTTGTGCCGATTCATTTAGAGGTATCAAAATAGATGGCTTGCCAATAGAAGAAACTTCAGATATCATTCCCCCACCAGCCCTACCAATTACAATATCAGCTAAATTATATGCGGTAGCTAATTCTTTTTCATCTAAAAAAAACATTGGATGATAAAATTCTAGTAAATTACTATCAACCATAGCAACACTTTCTTTTTTTGCTCTATTAATATCTTTAAGCCCTGTTTGATGAATTATCTCAAAATCTTTTAGTAAATCTTCCAATGATTGAAAAACAACATCGTTGATTCTTTCGCTTCCCTGTGATCCACCCATAATAAAGATAACGTCTTTGCCTCCTTTTAATTCAAACTTATTTTTCTTATCCCAATTAATTATTGAACTTCTAACTGGCCCCCCCGTTTCAATTATTTTATTTTTGGGAAAGTATTCTATAATTTCAGGACCAAAAGATGTAAAAATCTTTTTAGCAAAACGACTAGCAATTTTATTAGCCAATCCTGGGGCGACATCTGATTCATGTATGAATATAGGAATTCTTAAAATAAAACCAGATAGAACAACTGGAATAGAACCATATCCTCCCTTACTAAAAATCAAATCAGGCATTTTGAAAAACATTATTAAAAATGATTGTAAAAACCCAAAGGGGATATTAAAAAATATGTCTGCTATATTAGAAATAATTGATTTAAAAGAAACATACCTTCTGATTTTGCCCGAAGAAATATAATTGATTTTAATTTTTTGTTCAGGCAAAAAAACATTGGTAGTAAAATCACTTGGACCAATATATGTTATATCAACGCTAGCATCTTTTTTTCTAATGCTTTCAATAATAGCAATAATGGGAAAAACATGACCACCAGTCCCTCCCCCTGTAAATATTATCTTTAACATATTTATAATATATGCTTTTTTAATGATTTTAACAAGTTATCTTCTAGAGATGTTTAACAACAAACCAGAAGCAATTAATTCCGCAATTAAATGAGTTCCTCCATAACTAATAAAAGGAAGCGGTATTCCCGTCAGAGGAATTAGAGCCGTCATTGCTCCGATATTAACAAACGTTTGAATAATTATCCAACATCCCAAACCAAGAGCCATTAATCCTAGATATTGATTGGAAGCTCTTTTGGCTACTAAAATAACCCTAAAGAAAAAAAACAAAAACAAAATAATTAAAAGTGAAGAACCCAAAAAGCCAATCTCCTCAGCAAGAATAGCAAAAATAGAATCAGATATTGATTCGGGTATAAAACCCAACTTTTGCATTCCTAGTCCCAATCCAGAACCCAATAATCCCCCAGAACCGATAGTAATTAGAGCTTGATTGATGTGGTATCCCGAACCCAAAGTATCAGTATTGGGATTTAAAAAAGAAAAAATTCTCGCCATTTTATAAGGAGAAAAGACAATTAAGGCCGCAAAACCAACAATTGACCCTATGATTGTTAAAATGGTTTGTTTTATCGGTGTCTTAGAATAAAAAAACATTGCCAGTGAAGTTGCAAAAATTACAAAAAGAGTTCCCGTATCTTTTTGAAAATACAAAATCAAACAAGTTAAAATCATAACGGAAGCAAAAACGAAAAACTTCTTTCTATTTTTTTCATTGTCTAGAATTGTTGCTAAATAAAAGATAATACAAATTTTAAAAAATTCTGACGGCTGAACGGTTGTAAATCCCAAATCAAGCCATCTAGTTGCACCTAATTCTGTTTTTGAAAGTCCAGGAACAAAAACTGCAATCATTGATAAAACAGAAATGATAAAAATCCAAATGCTTATCTTTTTGATTTTGTTCAATGGAACCTTAAAAGCAATAAATCCTAAAATTAAACCAGGAAGCAATCCGAAAAGAATCTGGTGAAATAAATAATGAGTAGCATTTCCAGTTAATTTTAAAGATAATGGAATTGATGCAGTTGCTAGTGCTAAAAATCCAACCACTAGAAGTAATCCTATTGAAAATAAAAGAAAAAAATCAATGTTTTGCTTTTTCATTTATGTATTTCTTAAACAAATCTCCCCTTTCTTTATAATCCTTAAAAAGGTTGAAACTTGGAGAAGATGGAGACAACAAGCAGATCTTTCCTTTTGACGTGTGTTCATAAGCTAGTTTTACAGCATTTTCCATATTTTCAACTTTGTATATTCTAGATCTGATATTTTTAACTATTTTTTCTCCCGAATCAGGAAAAACAATAATGTTTTTGATGCTACTTTTTTTGATTCGCTTTACTAATTTATCATATTTAATTCCCCTGTCTTGTCCACCGATAATAATTGTTTCAACGTCATCACCTAAAGAATCAAGAGCATAAATAACGGCTTCTGGTATAGTAGCGATAGAATCATCATAAAATCTAATTCCCTTCATTTCTCCCACAAACTCCAAGCGATGAGGCAATCTTTTGTATTTATTAAGTGCTTTAATTACTTCTTTTTCAGGAACATTTAATAATTTAGCAACATTTAAAACAGCAATTAAATTATCAATGTGGGTAATTTCTAAAAAATGCTGATTATCTTTTAAAAACGAAATGAAGTCCTGAACATCTATTTTAATTTTATTAGCTTTTGTTTTAGGTTCAATTTGAGAATTAAAAATTAGATAATCATTTTGATTTTGATATTTATAAATGTTCTTTTTTGCCGAAAAGTATTCTTCAAAGTTTTTATAATAATCAAGATGTTCTGGATAGATATTAAGAAAAACAGCAATTTGAGGACTTTTTTTAAGGTCCATTAGTTGATGTGAAGAAAGTTCATAAACAAAAACATCGTCTTTCTTTGCTTTCAAAAGGAAACTCAAAGATGGTATTTCAATATTTCCGACTAAATAAGAGTCCTTAACTATTAAGTGAATAAGAGAAGCAACAGTGCTTTTTCCTTTTGTTCCCGTAACCCCTATAATTTTGCCTGGACAATTATCAAAAAATAGTTCTGCTTGGCTAGTTAATTTATCTTTATGCTTAAAAAAAGGAATTCCTGGTGATTTAATTATTACATCAAAATCATTTATACTCTTTAAATAATCTTCGCCTAAAAATAAATCCATTCCTTTAACAGAATTTTTTGTTTTTTTATCAAGTTCCTCTTTTTGATCAGCAATTCCAAATTTTTTTTTGGGAAAAACTCTTTTCAAATAATTAAGAGTATCTAGTCCCTCTCTTCCAATTCCCAAAATTAAAACTTTTTTGTTCGCTAGTTCTTTAATCTTCATATATATAATCTACCATAAAATATCAATTTATGATATAGTTTCAATATGGACATAATAAAAACTTTTGAAAAACAATTTGATTATAAACCAATAATAAAGAACAAAGAAAGGTTTAAAAAATCAAAAGATATTTTCGTAGTTGGAATGGGCGGTTCTCATATAGCCGGAGAAATAATAAAAGATATTTTTCCCGAGTTGAAAATTAAAATTCATTGCGATTATGGCTTGCCAGCTGAAATCAATACAAAATCTTTATTAATTTTAAGCTCTTATTCTGGAAACACAGAAGAGGTTCTGGACTCCTTAAAGTTTGCTCTAAAAACAAAAATACCATTAATTATTATTTCTTCTGGGGGTCAATTACTAGAAATTGCTAAAATAAAAAGATTACCCTATATAGAATTACCCGATAAAAATATCCCCCCAAGAATGGCATTGGGATATAGCATTAATGCTTTTTTAAAAATAATAAATAAAAAGATTGATTATAAAATAACCGACCAAGAAAAATTGGGCAAAGAAATTAGTAAAAAAATAAAGGGCACAATTCCCCTTATATATTCATCAAACAAAAATAAATCAATTGGATATGTTTGGAAAATTAATTTTAATGAAAATTCAAAGAATCCAGCATTCAATAATGTTTTTCCAGAACTTAATCACAATGAAATAGAGGGTTTAAACAAAAAATACTTCTCTTTTATTCTCATTGAAGACGATAAAGACCACCCAAGAATAAAATTAAGGATGAATATCTTTAAGAAAAAATATAAAACAATTAATTTAAAAGATAATCCAATTAATTTAATTATTCTTTCATTATGGACCTCGTATTATTTAGCTCTTCTAAATAAGGTTGATCCAATAAATGTTAATAAAATAGAAGAACTTAAGAAGCAACTTTCTTAATAGCTTGTCTTGCCATTAAATAACAAACTGTTGATTCCGCCCCCTGATTGATATTTAAAGAATATCTTCCTAATCCATCATAGCAACCCCCTGTTGAATCATCATAAACCACTTGTTTTAGGTGGTTTTTTCCTAAAAACCATTCAAAAGCAATAATTGCTTTCTCTCTATATTCTTCCTTTTTAGTCACTTCATAAGCATAAACCAACAATTCAACTATTGAGGCAGGATCCTCTGGCTGTTGATCAAAAAGAGCCCTTCTTTTGTCCTTTAAAAACCAACCGTCTTGACCTATGGGAATATATTTATCTTTGCTAAAAGTTTTACTTATTAAGAAGTCGGTACTTTTTTGAGCTACCTCAAGATATTTCTTTTCTCCTAAATTAGAATAAGCAAAAAATAATGATTCTGGGATTCTGCTACTTGAATAGGTTAAACAGTCTTCAAACCATTTCCATTTCTTTTTGTTTCCCTTCAAAAACAATTCCACTAAATTATCAGCTAACTCTTTCATTAATTTTTGTTCTGATTTTAATCCAAGAAGAGCGAAGGCCTTCGCTCTTGGTGATTGAATTTTTTTAATATATGGCAAGGCCTTATTAAAAAATTCTCTTCCCTTTAATGTTTTCCCTAGAGCCCAAAGAACCCTCCCTTGAACATCTTCTGCTATTTCTTTATTTTCTATAATTCTATCTTTATTAATGTAGTTATAAAAACTACCATCTTCTTTTTGATTTTTTTTAATAAAATTTAAATAAATATCTGCTAGTTTGTCTTCTTTTTCATTTACAGCCACTATTAGGGCCCTGGCATTATCATCCATTGAATAACCATAATTCATATTAGGTAAAGTATTATTAGCAAATTGAACTATTCCATAATCATCTGTTAATCTTTTAAGATGATCAAGTTTTATTTTGGGATAATCAATTTTAATTTCTACATATTTTTTATAAACTTCAATGTGAGATAAAGCAACATTATCCCAAGTCATAAATCTTGATTCTGTGTAAGCATTAAGACCCATTTGTTTGGTCATCTTTAAATCATTTAACATTTTAATAATAGCATCTGATATTATTTTGGGGTCCCTAAAGCCAACTAAAATTCCCTTATTTTCTTTAATAATGTTTTTAGCATAAGACGTGCTAGTGCTAATTACTGGCCTTCCACAACCAAGAGCAAAAGATATTGTTCCGCTAGCTGATTGTTTTGGATCAAGCATTGGAGATAGATAAACATCAGTTGCATTTAAAAAATATGCAATGTCTTTTGTGTTCAGATATTTATTATAAAAAACAACATTCTTTTTTAGTCCTAAACGATTGACTTCTTCCTTCAAAAAGTTTCTGTATTTCTCTCCATCTCTTTTTTTAACAACTGGATGAGTTTTACCCAAAATAAGATATTTAACATTGGGAAAAATTTTAATAACATCTTTTAGTGATTGAATAAAATATTCTATTCCCTTGCCTTCGCTAATTAAACCGTAGGTTGATAAAATAATGTTTTTTTCTAATTTAAGCTCCTTTTTTTCTTTTTCACCATCAGAAAAAGGAACATTGGGAACCCCGTGAGGAATATATAAGATTGTATTTTTAGGAATTTCATACTCTCTTTCAAGAATGTCTTTTGACTCAAGATTCATTACGATAATTGCCTTAACTTTTTTTGCAATTTTTTGAACCACTTCTTTTCTCTTTTCTTCTGGTTGAGACAAAACTGTATGAAAAGTAACAACTACTGGCTTCTTTATTTCATTTAAAAAATTCAAAATATATTCTCCATATTCTCCGCCAAAAATACCGAACTCGTGCTGAATATGAATTAATCTAATTCCATCATTTTCATTTAATTTTTGAGCCATTTTTATATAATCATTTTCTCTGTCTTCCCTTATTTCTCCAACAACTTCTTTTCCATAATTATATTTTTTATCGCTCATAGCAACAACCCCTTTTAAGACATTGATTGAATTAAAAAGATCTCTTGAAAAAGTTGCTATTCCGCACTCTCTTGGTACAAAAGTTGAAATAATTATTAACATAGTTTATTAAGTAATTCTTTTAAACTTAATTCTGCAACTGCAATTCTTTTGTCAGCTGCACCATAATAAATACACAACCTATCACCAAAAATTGCACTTCCAGTCACAAAAACAACATTGGAAACTATTCCTTCCTTTTCCCAATCTTCTGCAGGTGAAAACAATGGTTCCTCTAATCGTGACAAAACTTTTAATGGATTATTAAGATCAAGTAAAGCAATTGATGTATGGTAAATCCTTTCATTGTCAACATAGTGAAATATAATAAGCCAACCTTTAGGTGTTTTAATAGGTGGGCATCCGCCACCAATATGTTTTCCACTATTACAATTAATAACTATTGATTGATTAAAATTAATAAAGAACTTTTGCCAAAAATTATCATTTATTTCTTCAAAATTATCAAATGAAACAATTTGTATTTCTGGAAGAATACGGGTCATCATGTAAAATTTTCCATTAATCTTTTCGGGAAATAAAAAAATATCTTTTGACCACAATAAAATATCTTCTCCCCAGTTTTTAATATATAAATCAGCTTGATCTATATATTTTTGAGAGATATTTTTCATTTTTCTAAAATCACTATATTTAATAGTTGGACTAATAATTCCCTTTTTTTCTATATTAAATAAATCGTTTCCAGTGGCATAAGCAGTAAGAGCATTTTTTCCATCATAAGCAACGTAAAAAATATAAAAGACATCATTAATTTTAATAATCCTTGGATCTTCAACTCCCTGTCTTTCGTATTCAAAATCTCTTTTTATAATTGGTTCATTCCACCTTTCAATAACTTCATTGTTTGAATTAAGTTTGGCGTAGCCGATAGAAGAATTCATTGTTGAACTAATTGCCCTATAATACATATAAACAAAATCACCCTCTTGATAGCATCCAGGGTTCAAAACTCCATTTCTCTCAAATTCATTTTCAGTTGCTTCTAGAATTATTTTTTTCTTTATCATAATTTAAATTCTTCAGGTATAAAATTTTTAGTATTCCAGTGATTCATCACTTTTGAAGCCATTTTTTCCCAATCTTTATGTTTAGGTAATATATTTTTTTCAAAATATCTAATCATATATGGCTTTCTTTCTTTTTTGCTTCCAAGGTAAAGAGCAACCAAAACTTCGGCCCTTGTTCCAACACATTCAAATGGCTTTATTTTTTTCTCTCCAGTTAATTCTTTTAATATCGGTAATAGTTTCTTATTCTCAAATAAATCCTCGCCAAAAATAGACAATAGTTCTTCCTCGTTTAAGAAAGGATAAAGAATTAGGTAAACGAAAAGACATTTTGAACAATTATTGCACCATTTACCAGTTTTCTTTTTCGTTCCTGAATTTGTTTTACTTGCTTCGTTGCAGCTTAAAAATATATTATGATAATCTTTCATATGAGAAAAAATTAATCCAATTTGTATTTCATAGAGCATTCTTAATGCGCTAAAATATTCTACATTTTCCATTAAATAGTCAGAGCAATATATTCTAAAATCCTTCTCAAATTCATAGGTTTTTGAGTATTGATGATTTATCTTTTTTTGAAGCCAAATAACGTTTTCTTCGTTGGCACTATCCTCATTTGAAAAAACAATATATTTTTTATTAAAAAGATAAGAAATTAAAACAGATAAAAATGACAAATAAGCCACAAAAGGTGTGTGACCATTATAAAATCCTTTTTTGTTCATTTCTAAAAGATTCTTTTCAATTTCTCTTTTGGCAACTATTAATTCTTTTTTACCAACCATTTTTAAGTTTGTTTTGTCGGGATTGAGAACAAAACAAGTTGGATTTTTTTCTTTGAATATATTAAGTGTAACCGCCGAATCTTTTCCTCCACCAACAGGAATCATAATTTCTTTTCCTGTTACCTTTCCTTTTTTAAAAGTATCTTCTCCTTCGGAAATAATTTTAATTGATTGTTTTTTAATTTTGTTTTCATAAAAAAATTGACCCATTCCATTAATCAGAAGTTTTTCCCACCAATTAACTTGTCTTTTATTTAATTTACCCGCCCTAACAATAATTTGAGGAGCACAAAAGGCCTTCCAGTAAGAAAACATTTCTATCATTCCCAAATTAAAAACTAGATTATTTAAAACCTTTTTATTTTTTTTGTCTAAAGAAGCATTTTTAATAATAACTTTGGGTTTAAAAACAACATCATTTATTTTAAATAAAAATGATATTTTAATATCTCTGCCTATTTCTTTGTAAGAATATTCTTCGTAATAAAATTTCATCTTAATAGTTGAATTGAAACTCCCAATATCGCTAACAAAATGCTAACAATCCAAAATCTCATTGTAATTTGATAGGGCTTCCAACCCTTTGCCTCCAAATGATGATGAATGGGGGTTGACTGCCAAACCTTTTTATCCCTTGTTTTTTTAGATATTAATTGTATTATCACCGATCCTGTTTCTATTACTAAAACCCCTGCAATAATTGGCAAAACAACAATAGAATTAGTTATAAAAGCTACCGCTGTCATTGCCATTGTAAGCCCTAAAATGCCCGTTTCACCCATATAAAACTTAGCTGGCGGGATATTAAACCAAAGAAAACTAAACAGTGTTCCACATATAATTAAACAAAATGCTGCTAAATCATACATTCCCTGACTAAGAGATATAAAAGCAAAGGCTCCAAAGATAGTACCAAAAACTCCTCCCGCTAAACCATCAAGTCCATCAACTATTCCACTAGCCCAAGAAGCTAAACTAACTATTACATATAAAAATATAAACCATATTCCAATATCCCAATATGATCCATAAGGAAAATCAAATAATAAAGGAATATAAACCGAACTCCAGCCCAATTTATAATAAAGCCAGCAACCACCGACAAGACCAATAATTGTTACAAGTATTAATCTTGTTTTAAATCTTAATCCCCCGCCAATATATCTTCCTCCACCATAAACAACCAGAATATCATCAAACAATCCTATTATTGATGCAGAAATTAAAGCAAATAACGGTATCCATGTTTCTTCTCTTGATAAAAAATTTAATTTTTCAATCCACCAAATATCCGTAATCTTTTCTAATATAAACAATATTATTAAAAGAATAATTACGCTTAACCAGATAACCATTCCTCCGCCTCTAGGAGTATTAGTTTCTTTGTCCCTATGAAAAGATAAAAAAACTGAGGCCTCTTTACCGTCTATCGTTTTTTCTCTTGCCTTTTTTTTCCAGAATTCTATTTTATAAAGAAAGCCAACAAGATAATAAGCAATAACTATAGAAATTATTGATGCAAAAAAAGCTAATACTAAAATTTTAATTGCACTAAAAGTTAAAATATCCATAAATTACCAAATAAATGATTTTTTAAGCCACTGCTCTAATTTTCTTGCTTCATTAAATCTATCATTAGCCCCAGCAATGATGTTTATCACATATCCCTTATTATTATCTATTGAAAAATTATTTAATATCAAAATTAAACAACCGTTGGCTTTTTGAGTATAGCCGGTCTTACCCCATAAGTATGCATCGCTCTCTTCTAATAAAATATTGGTATTTTTTAATATCCTTTTAACGCCACTGTCACTAATTAATTCTTTTTCTGAAAGAGAAAGTATTTCTGTTATTATTTTATGATTCTTTAAAATATAAACAACCATTTTTTTTAAATCTTTTGCAGTTGATAGATTAAATTCATTATTTTCATCTAGTCCACTAGGATTTATAAACCTAGTATTTTTCATTTCTATTTCCCCTGCTTTTTCGTTCATTTTGTAAATAAAGGTGCTCCTTCCCATTTTTTCTGCAAGAGCTTCGGCACCATCATTACTTGATTCTATTAGAGTTATATACAAAAGATCTCTAATGGTCATAATTTCTTTTGATTGAAGATCGCCCGCAGTTCCATAGGTAGCAATAGATGAAGAAGATATTTCAATCAGCTCATCAATTGAATAATTCTCTAAGGCAACAATTGCTGTCATTAATTTTGTTAATGAAGCAATAGCAATTGGTTCATTAATTTCTTTTTGAGATAAAATAACTTCTTTTTTGTCTTTAACAAAAACAGAAAAAAAGTTATTAGATTCTAAATTTAATTCATTAATTTTATCTTTACTTAATGGTCTAAATAAATCTACCTCTTCGGCATTAATTTCTTGATTTTGGATAATAAAATCACTACCATTGATAAAGTAAAAAGATAAAACCAAAATAAAAAATATAGGTATAATTATTTTCTTCATGGAACAATTCTTTTAACATCCCTTGGAAATAAAACCGCTTCTTTAATGCTATCAAGGCCCAATATCTGTTTGATAATTCTTTCAGAGCCCATTCCCCAACCACCATGAGGAGGAATAGCGTGTTTGAAAGCATTAATATAGAACTCCATTCCGTTTATCTCTACGTTTTTCTTTTTCATACTTTCAATCAGTTGATCATATTCGTTTATTCTTTGTCCTCCCGTTGCTATTTCTAATCCTTTATATAATAAATCAAATCCCATTGCCTCTTCGCCCTCAGACATTGTATAAAATGGTCTATAATCCATTGGGTAATGAGTTAAAAATATAAAATCAGAGTTAAATTCTTCTTTTGCATATTTTCCAGCTAAATCTTCACCCTTAGGATCTATATCTGTATCTTCTGGAATATCATAACCATATCTCTCTTTAATAATTTTTTTAATCTCTGATAATTTGATACATGGTATTTCTTCAGGAACATCATTAATGTTCATTTCAGAAAACATTTTCTTAATCACACGATTTAGAGTTTTTATCACATCATAAAAATTATCTATATATCCCATCTCTGCATCCAAACTAATATATTCGTTAACATGTCTAGTTGTGAAATGTGGCTCTGCTCTAAAAACAGGACCAACTTCAAAAACCCTATCAAAAACACCAACCATAATTTGCTTATAAAACTGAGGGCTTTGTGCTAAAACAGCTTTTTTATCAAAATAATCAACCTGAAAGAAGTTTGCTCCTCCTTCGCTAGCCGAACCCAATATCTTGGGTGTTTTTATTTCAATAAAGCCCTCTTCTCTCATTGCTTTATTGTAGGCACCTAAAAGAACATCATATAATCTGAATATGGATTGTATTTTAGGATGTCTTAAAGAAATAGTTCTGTAATCAAGCAAAGTATTAAGATTTAGATTAATATCTTCTTTTTCTAAATCAAAAGGAAGTGTTTCTTTGTTTTTAGTTATAATATCAATATTTTCTGCTTTTAATTCATATCCTCCTTTTGCTCTTTCATCTTTCTTAATTAAACCACTTATTGAAACAATATCTCCAGGATTAACTCCTGAATCCTTACTTGCAATTACCTGAATAACACCAGAATAATCTCTAATGATTAAAAAAGAAATGTTTCCCAAATTTCTAATATTAAAAATTCTTCCTTTTATATTCACTGTCTCCCCTTCATGATTTGCTATCTCTTTTATTAATAATCTCATATTATTTATTTTCTTCTAATTCTCTAATTTTTGATTTTAATTCAACCATTTTGTTTTCTCTTTCCATAAATGCCTCACTAAAATATTCCAACTCTTTTATCTTGTCTTCTAATTCGTGAGTTTTTCTTTCTAATTCTTTTGTTCTCTCCCTAACTAATTTTTCCAGGGTATCGTTTAGTCCCTGAAGTTCTTTTGTTCTATCTTCTACTTTTTTTTCTAAAATTGAATTTGTGTCTTCAAGAAAATTTTTAATTTCAGTTAATTCTTGATTTTTCTTTTCTATTTCCCTTGTTCCTTCTTTAATTTTTTTATCAAAAGCAATTTTTTGTTCAATTAATTCGTTGGAGTGTTTTAATACTAAAAATGAAAGAACAGAAATTAAAATAAAAACAACTGCTCTTTCTGTTGTTGATATATTTACATTGGGAAATATAATAAAAGATGACAAAAATGTCAAAATTGCAATTACAAGAATATCATTTGTTGCAATTGATGATAATGGTCTTTTATTAATAATGATGTAGGCCATAATAAGAGCATAAATAGGTATAGTTAAATAAAATAAAGGGTAAAAACTATATCCATATAGTGGTAACATATCAACAAAAAGGAATCCCAAAACTATTGCTAAAATTATTATCCAAAATATAATTTCACTTTTGATTTTTGCTCCATTTTTTCCCTTCCATATTTTAAATATATTATAAAGTGGCAATGTTAACAAAAGCAAAACAAAGAATGAAAATAAATAATGAATCAATCCAGCGACTCCCCATGAACCCCACTCATAAAAAAATATTCCATTGATAACAAATTCTTTATCTAAAAAGAAAATTAGGAAAGCAGAAAGAATATAAATAGCTAAAAATTGTATTTTGGTTGTTTTGATTTTACAAAATGAAACTGTAAAGTGATAAAGAAATATCGGCATTAAAAATATTGAAAGGACTAAAAACTTATCTAAAATAATGCCTCCCTTCATATTGTTAAAAACACTATCTTGCCAGACAATAAAAGCAACTAGAGACCATAAAAACTGAGCAAAAGCAAGAAAAAGAAAAAGCAAACTTTCTTGTTTTCTATTTTTAACTAATACAAAAAAACCAACCAAGAGAATAAAAATACTACTTGGAATGATTAAATATATTGAAAATGGTATTTCTATCATATTTTATATTATATTATAGTTTTCCTAATATCACAACTCAAATTATATATATCTCCTGCCCCCATAAAAATAACTATTTCTGCCTCTTTTAATCTATTAAAAACCTCATCTCTTTTAATGTATTCTAAACCATCAACCATTTTAGAAATTTCTTCTGAATTAATTTTGATATCTTTATTTTCTCTGCCACAAACATCATAAATATCAATTAGAAACATTTTTTCTATAATCTTTAATGATTGCTTAAAAACTTCTATAAACTCATTAAGCAACAATGAGGTCCTTTGATGTTGATGTGGCTGAAAAAAACAATATATTTTTTTATTGGGATATTTTTCTTTAATGCTTTTAATCGTCGCCAATATCTCTGTTGGGTGATGAGCATAGTCATCAATAATGATTAAATCATTGTAAATATGTTCTTCAAATCTTCTCCACGTTCCATTAAAACTAGACAGTGCTTTAAATGAGACATCATCATTTATTCCCAAACAACGAGCAACGGCAACAGCAAAAGAAGCGTTCTTTTTATTATGTTCTCCATAAACGCCAATTTCTAGGTCTGGAATAGTTGAAACATTACTAATGACAATTTTAGATTGAGACGCAAACTTATCAAAAGCATTTTTAATATTTTCAATGTTTTTATAATAATCAAGATGATCTGCTTCAACATTTAATATCACCCCAATATCTGGATGATAATTTAAAAATGATGCCTCGTGCTCACAGGCCTCAATAATTAGATATTTGGAATTACCATTTCTAAAATTAGAATCGTTAAATTCCTTAACCTTTGTTCCTATAATGACCGTTGGATCAAATCCCGCTTCAATTAAAATTAAAGACAACATCGCCGTTGTTGTGCTTTTTCCGTGGGTTCCCGAAATAGCTATTGTAAAATAATCTTTTGATAATTCTCCTAATGCTTCGGGATAGCTCATAATCCTATCTGCCCTAATCTTAATTTGATCTTTATGAACAGCGGGACTATAAATTACAAGATCACAGGAATTAACTTTTGATATTTTAGCTCCCATCTCTTTTAATCTTTCTACCATTCCACTCTGAACTATGTCTTCACCAGAAACATCGTGACCTTTCAATAAATAATATTGGGCCAAAGCAGAAACACCTATTCCTCCTATACCTATAAAATGTATTTTCATAAATTAATTGATTTTAAAACAATATACTTACCCTTAACGCTTTCCATTATATCAATTGAGTTAATATCAAAAGAGATATTGAGATATTCTTCTATTTGAGGAATTTGATCCTCATCAATTTTCTTAAATTGCCACTGAACTATTTTTCCTAGTGTAATGTGAGGTGTAAAATTATGCTCAGTTGCCTTTATTTCAAAGAGCTCTTCTTCTAATTTTCTATTAGCTTCAACTATGCTTGGTATTTTCTTACCGTTAGCCCAAACCATTTTAGGCGTCTTTCCTAACGGACCATAAGTTATTGATTCTAATTCAATTTTAAAAGAACCGAGATTTTTTAACGCTTTCTCTGTTTTATTAAAAACTTCTATTAATTGGTCGTATTCAACAAAACCAATAAAAAACATTGTAATATGTAAATTATCTTTTTTTGTCCACTTGATTGGACAACCATCATCAAAGAACCTATCTATTTTTTCTTGATAGTCCACTAGCTTTTGTTTTGTTGCTTCTGGTAAATTAATCCCAATAAATATCTTCTTTTTCATAATTAGATAATAACAAATTATGCCCTTATTGTAAAAAAAATTTACTCTTTGGGAAAATAATAGTATAATCACATTATGAAAATAGATTTACATTGTCATACAAAATACTCATATGATGCTGGATCAAAAATAGAAAAGATAATAATCCAAGCAAAAAAAATGGGTATTGATGGAATTGCAATTACAGACCATGAAAATACTAATGGCTGGAAAGAGGCATTGGAATTAGGCAAAAAGCATAATTTTTTAATTGTTCTAGGTCAAGAAATTAAAACATCTAAAGGAGATGTTTTGGGATTATTTCTTAAAGAAAAAATTGATGGATACAAAAAAGAGCCACGATTTGTGATGGAAGAAATTAAAAAACAAAATGGAATAGTTGTTATTCCTCATCCATTTCATAATGGAGAGGGATTTAAGGATGATATTAAAAAATATCTAGATATAATTAATGCAATAGAAGTTTTTAACGCAAGAAAGCCATTTAGTTCTCCTGATAAAAAAGCGCTTCAATTTGCTAAAGACAATAATACAGGAATGACTGCTGGAAGCGATAGTCATTACTATAGAGGAGTTGGCTATGCCTATACCGAAGCAGATGTAAATAATTTAGAAGATTTTAAAGAAGCCATTATTAATAAAAAAACAAGGGGGCTTGGTAAAAAAGCTCCTGTTTATCATATATTTACTCCCTTTTTAGCTAAAATGGGAATTATTTCTTAAAATAATCTATCGCTTCTTTTAAAGAAGATAATATTTTGTCTGCTCTAGAAAAATCTTGATTTAATAAATATTCATTAGGTATCGCAAAACAATAAACCCCAGCATCTTTTGCTGCTTGAAGACCATATTGAGTATCTTCAAAAGCTAGGCATTGAGATGGATCTAATCCTAATTTTTCAACCGCCAAAAGATAAATGTCTGGCCAAGGCTTACTTCTTAGAACATCGTCTCCGGCGGTAATAATTGGAAAATATTTTAGAAAATCATTCTTTTCTAATTTTGTAATAACTTCTTCTCTATCTCCACCAGAACATAATGCAATTTTAAAGTTAGGATTACTACTAAAATATTCAACGGCTTCTTTCGCATAAGGCATAATTGGCATTGCTTTTTCATTAAACCATTTTTCAATTAAGATCTTCTTCTTGTTCCAAAGACTTCCATCTTCTAATCCTAAATTAAAATCTTTAATTAATTCTTGATCAATTTGTTTTCCGCTCTTCCCGGCATATTTAAAATACATTTCTTTTGTAAGCTCTATATTAAACTTTCTTAATGGCTCTACCCATCCTTGCCATTGATAGTATTCACTATCAAATAAAATACCATCTAAATCAAAAATTATTCCTTTTATGTTGTTCATATTTTTTATTATTTACTTATTAATATACTTCCGACTACAATCATTAATGCCCCCGTTACAACCTTAATTCTTTCATCTGGCGCGGGGAGTTCATGTAAAAAAACTATTCCTAAAAAAATTGCTATTAAAGTATTCGTATTGTAAATTGGAACCAATCTTGCTGCCTCGGCACCTGATGAAAAGGCTAAAAAAGTAAAAACCATACCTAGTCCCCATAATATTCCTTGTAATAATCCAAACGAGATAACTGGTAATGTAAGATTTACTCCGATTTCTTTTAGGACGAATAAAATATAAGTAATTATTATAAAAATTAAAATAACTCCCAATCCTTTCATTGTCATACTAAGATTGTTAGCTTTTATTAGAAAAAAAGTTAAAAAAATTAAAACTATCCCTGCCAACATTAATAATGAAGCATTTGCGGAATCAATTTTTAAGTATTTTTCTGAAGTTACTACTTTAGAAATAACAGTATACGTTCCCCAAAATAAAGAACTTATTAATCCATACATTAACCAAGTAGGCATATTAAATATATTATAATTATGTTTATATAATACTATAATATAAAAAATGGTGCAATAATATTTTATTATTCCACCAAAAATTCTTTTATCTCTTCCAGCCAATTAAGATTAACGGGCTCGAAAGAAACGTTGTGTGCTCCATTATCCCAAAAAATTTGTTCTTTATGGGAAGGAACATCTACTCCAAGAGTAATCTCTACAGGCAGGCTCATATCTCCATGAGAATCGGAAATGAATATTATTTTTGATTGAGGAAACCATTTCCTAACCTCAATAATATGATCATTCTTAGAGCCACTTTCGCGACCAAGAACCATTATTCCAATGTCATTTTTTGCAGCCCACTTGTTAATAATACTCTCTTCTGTTGAAGATGACACCGTTTGATAAATGTTCTCATCATCTCGAAGTTTCTTGACGACCTTTAATGCCTCAGGAAATTCTTTTGGATTTTCATAGACATATGTCATCTTTTCTTTGTGATACTCCTCTGCGCAAGAAATGATTTTACTTTCTTTCTCTTCAGGAAATATCTTTTTCAACTGATAATCGAATGGAATACCAGTTGTATTCAAATACTGTTCTCTCGCACTTTGGAAATTAATTCCAAAATGTTTTTGGATACACTTTGCTGCTAAATCAGCATGTGCTGGCATAGTATCAGCAAGAGTGCCATCCCAATCCCACATTAAAACGATAACCATTTTAACACCTTATCTAGTATAATATAAATATAGTATTTTGTCTACCCCCTTGTAAAACGTTCCCTAATAACATAAAATTATTGTATGAAGATAGATTTGCATTGTCATAGTTATTATTCAAAAGACAGCCTTTGCTCTCCAGAGTCATTGCTTTATTGGGCTAAAAAAAGAGGTTTAGATGGAATTGCCTTAACTGATCATGATTCAACTAAAGGATGGAAAAGAGCACAAAAAAAAGCTGAAGAATTAAATATGCTTTTTATTCCAGGAGAAGAAATTAAAATTAAAGAAAATGGTAAATTCATTGGGGAAATACTTGCTTATTTTATTAAAAAAGAAATTAACCCAAAAGGAAAAAATGGAGAAGATATAATCAATGAGATACATAGTCAAGGTGGAATTGCGATAATCGCTCATCCCTATCACAGAAAAAAACCATTTAATGAAATAGATAAATATATAAAAATGGTTGATGGAATAGAGGTTTTTAATTCTCGTAGTCAATCAAAAAAGGGTAATGAAATGGCTATATTATTAGCTAAAGAAAATAATCTATCGATGACGGCTGGAAGCGATTGTCATACTTTATGGGAAATAGGAAATGCATATGTTGAAATAGATTCTAATAATTTAAAACAAAATATTTTAAATAAAAAAACAAAGATTACTGGCAAGCAATCTCTATTTCTTATTCAATTATTCTCACCAATAGCTAAAATAATTTATTGGCTTAAGGCTTTATAATTTCTTAAAAATCTTTGAATTGCAGTTAATAGAGAGAAAAAAGCAATAATATAAAGGATATGCCCCATATATTCTATAAACATTAATCCTACGACTAAAAGGATAATCCTTTCCTTTCTCTCTAATATTCCTCCACCTCCCTTACCTCCACTTGCTTTAGCATGTTTAGATATATAGCTTGAAAGCATGAAAAATGAAATTGCTAAAGAAGTAGGAAGCCATAAATTAGGATTATGTATTCCCAAGGAAATATATACCATTATTTCAGTAAATTTATCTGTTGTTGAATCAAATAATCCTCCGAATTTAGTTTCTTTTTGACAAGCTTTAGCAATTGCACCATCAAAAAAATCCATTATTCCAGAAAGTAAGATAAAAATTATTGCTAATTTTAAATTTCCTAAATAGATATTGTAAGCACCAATAATTCCAAAAATTAAAACTAAAGAAGTAATCATATTAGGCGTAACTCCCAACTTCCCTAAAAATTTACCTGAAGACATGGAAAAACCTTTAAATAATTCTCTCAAATTATCTGTTAGCATATTTTTTAATAATAAAATTCGCTATCTTTATTGCTGATTCTTCTTGAGTAATACCCTCAACTGAACCAAATGATGGCCAGTCATTAGCATCAACACAATAAGCTTTTTCTTCATTTACTATAAAATCTCCTCCAAATACTTCTAGTCCTGTAATTTTTCCAACAAGAATAGATTGCTTTTCTATTTGGTTAATAACTTCTTCTGAAAGATTGTCCTTACTAAACATAACTTCTTTATCAACCACATAATACTTAACATGGTCTCCATTAATAAATTCTTGAACAACAATCTCTTCTATTCCCTCTTTTTTGTATTCCTCTATGGCTTTATTAAAATCTTCTTCAGTTTCAACAACAAACCAAAATTCATGCCTATTTGCTGGTTTTAATATGGACTTCTTTTCAATGTCTTGAAAACTTATATCGTTAGTCTGAAAAAATTTAGTTTCTGGAATGTTCGCTCCCTTTTCAATCATTTTTTGATATGTTCCTTTTCTATCAAAAGACGATCTAATAGATTGAGGCGTATTAACAGAAAAATAGCCTCCTTCTGCTATTTTTCTATTTACCTCTTCTCCTCTTGCCATAGTAAAAACAATATCTGTTTCTAAATCTGTATTAAAATTATCTGACGTAATAGTAGAAACATCAAAATCATTTTTTCTAATTTCTTCTGCAACTAAGTCTAATATTTTTTGATCAGAGCCTGGCTTACCAGCTAATTTAATTTCTCTATATATTCCAATGGCTTTTTTCATATTTTTTGTAATAAATCTTGGCATTTAGATTTCATTAAATCTAACTCTTTTAATCCTTTTTCTGTAGTTTTGTATGATTTCTTTCCTGCCAATTTTTCTTTACTTATATAGCCATCCTTCTTTAATCTAAATAGAACTGTTTTAATCATTAATTCATTTGGTAAAAATCCAAACTTTTCAAAGATTAATCTTGAGATACTTTCTTCTTGAATTTCAACTTCTTTGGCTAAAGAAAGGATATAAATCCAAAGATTACCTTCTGAAATTGAATTTGTAAATCTTTTTATTGGTTCCATATTTTTTTAATTTTATTATCTTTCTCTTTTATTCAAAATAAATTCTTCAATCATTTCTCTAGCTTTTTCATCTGTGAATTGAGTCATTGGATGTTTCATAAAGTAAGCTGAAGATGATAATAATGTACCACCAATTCCTCTATCTAAACCTATCTTTAACAATCTAATTGCATCAATAACACAACCCGCTGAGTTAGGAGAATCTTCAACTGATAATCTTAATTCTAATTCAACTGGAACATTACCAAACTTTCTTCCTTCCATACGAATAAAACAAACTTTATTATCCTTTAGAAAAGGAACCCAGTCTGATGGACCAACATGCAAATTATCGTAAGTTAATCTTTTAGCTAATTGAGATTCTACTGCTTCAGTTTTTGATAATTTTTTTGTATTTAATCTCTTTTTTTCAAGCATATTCAAGAAATCTGTATTTCCTCCAACATTTAATTGGTATGATCTATCAATTGTAACACCTCTTTCTGCAAATAAATGAGATAATACTCTATGTGTAATAGTTGCCCCCACTTGTGATTTAATATCATCTCCAATACATGGTATATTTTTATCTCTAAATTTCTTTTCCCATGCTTCATCGGAACAAATAAAAACTGGCATTGAATTAACAAAAGCTACTCCTGCTTTAAGGCAAGCATCAGCATAAAACTCTGTTGCTTTTTGAGATCCTACAGGCATATAGTTTACTAAAACGTCTACTTTATTCTTTTTTAATTCTTCAACAACATCTACTGGCTCTTCATCTGAAGGTAAAAAAGTTTGTTCTTCTGGATAGTCCTTCATATGATCAGCAACACCATCTAAAATTGGACCCATTTGAACAATTACTCCAGTTTTTGGAAGGTTACCGCAAAATACTTTTGTACAATTTGGTTTTTCAAAGATAGCTTCAGAAATATCTTTTCCAACTTTTCTTTTGTCTATATCAAAAGCAGCAACTATTTTAATGTCTGATATTTTATATCCTCCTAAAACATTATGCATTAAGCCAGGAACTAATTCATCATCACTATTAACATCTTTATAATAATGAATACCTTGCACTAAAGCACTACAGCAATTACCTATTCCAGAAATTGCAATTCTTATTTCCCTATCATTTGATTTATTTTCCATATGATATATAATTAATTTATTATTAATTCTATTTTACACGCGTAAAATAGTTTGTCAAGAATTATGACACCCTATCAAAGATTTATTAAAACAAACACCAAAGAAAACCTATGGATATATATTCTCGTAATTCTTAAAAGAGGCCCCCATTACGCTTGGGATATGTATTCTATAATAGAAAAAGAATTTAATTTTAAGCCAGGAAGCATTACTCCTTATAGAGTACTTTATCGTCTAGAAGAACAAAAATATGTTGAAAGTAAAATAAATAACAGAAAAAGAATTTATAAAATAACCTTGTTAGGAGAAAAAGAATTACAAAAGGCAAAAGATTTTTATTTAAAAATTGCAAAAAAAATAGATGGATAAAGAAACAGACATACAAAAAGTAGTTAATCATTTTTTTGAAACAAAAGGATTTACTCTTGACGAAATTAAAGAATCAGCTAAAAAGAAGAAGATAATCTATTCTAGATTTACACGACCAGCTAAAGAATTGATAGAATTAGCTGGCTCTGTACAAAAAGCAAAAGAAGCTATTACCATAGTTGCCAATTGGGCCAAGTCAAGAAAACTTGATTATTCAATTGAGACGGTTTTTAAAAAATGGTTGGAATTAGGAAAATTAAAACCAAAAGAAGTAGTCAAAAAACCATATTATAATAATCAACCAATGGTTTGGTCCCAAGTAAAGAAAAGATGGTATGTCATTGACGACGGTGGCGAATGGCTTGAATATGCTGATAAGGAAAATAAGATAGAATGGAGAATTGAAGAATAATAATAATAAAAAAATAAAAAAATGTTATCATACGCAGAATTAAACAGAGGAG
>JBAZIG010000005.1:0-41373 GCA_041651955.1 Minisyncoccota bacterium
GGAATTTCTATTATTATTATAATAATTTCTCTTTTTTTAATCATAAAAGGAAGGGCTGAAGAATTATGAATAGTAAGTGGAGCTTTCTTAAAAATAATAAACAAGTAATTTATTCTATTTCTTTAATAGTAGTTATTCCTGGGGTTTTAATTTTCAATACTTGGCTTTTTTCTAATTATTATCAAGAAATTGCAAATATGAGCTTGCAGAACAAAGCAATAGGGGTCGGGCAGGCCTTTAATGCCGGCGTCATTGAAAGCAAAGATATTCAATCATTTGTTGATAATTGGTCAGATTTTAGCGAAGACACAAAAGACATAGATGTGTTTTCTTTTGATAATGGTTCTTTCAAAAGAATAGCAAGTAAAAACGATATAGAAAGTATTGGTCAAACAGAAAACAATTATAATTATTTTCTATCTTGGAATGCTGATAATCCAGTTGCTCAGAAAATAACAGAAGAAAATAAAACATATTGGTCAATTGTTATGCCCATTAAAGATAAACAAGGAAATAAATATGCTCTACTTTCTATGAAACTTTCTGCCGATATTATAAATATAAAACTAGCAACAATTTTAGGAAAATCTTATTGGGTTCTTTTGCTAGGAGTTATATTGATTGTTCTTTTACTACTTGTTAATTCAAGATTGTTTGAATATTCAATTTTATATAACAAAATCAAAGAAGTTGATAAGATGAAAGATGAATTTATATCTATGGCTTCTCACGAATTAAGGACACCGGTAACTGTTATAAGGGGATATGCTCAGATGATGCTGGAAGAATCAAAAGAACTTAATATCAAAAATGAGGGAATAGAATATCTCTCTATAATCAACACATCAACAGAGAGGCTGGGTGATTTGATAGAAGATCTTTTAAATGTCAGCAGAATTGAGCAGGGAAGGTTTAAAATTGACCTAAAAGAATTAAATGTTCAGTCAATCATTGAGGAAACAATTAAAGAAATGAGTGTCCAGTCAAAACAAAAAGGACTTGATTTAATTCTCGAAGTAAAAGAGGATACTAATTGTTTAATTAATGTTGATGGAGACAAATTAAAACAAGTCCTTATTAATATAATTGGTAATTCTATAAAATATACAAATAAGGGAAGTGTAGAGGTAAAAGTTTCAAACAAAGATGAATCATTAGTTATTAATGTTAAGGATACTGGAATAGGAATGAGTGCAAAAGAGAGAGAACACCTTTTCGAAAAGTTTTATAGGGTTAAAAATAAAAAAACACAAGATGTTGTTGGTACTGGTTTGGGTCTATGGATTACCAAACAAATTATTGAAATAATGAAGGGCAGTATTTTTGTTGATTCAATTGAAGAGGTGGGGACTCAAGTAACAATAGAATTTCCATTAATTAAGAATAAAGATGAATAATATAAGAAATAAGAGCGTTAAAGGAATTAAGGTTTTAGTAAGATGTGACCTAAATATTCCCATTAAAAATGGGAAAGTTGTTGATGACTTTAGAATTAAGAAATTTTTACCTACTATAAAATATCTAAGAGAGAGAGGGGCTAAAATTATTTTGATTACTCACTTGGGACAACCAAAAGGAAGAGATCTAAATTATTCCGTAAGGCCTGTGGCAAAAAAGTTGTGGGACATTGTTCAAGGTAAGGTTGAATTTATTAACGATACAATAGGAGCCAAGGTAGAGCAAGAAATTGAAAAAATGGAAGAAGGCAATATAGTTGTCTTAGAAAACGTTAGATTTTATAAGGGGGAAGAAAAAAATGATGATGATTTTTCTAAAAAACTTGCACGATTGGGAGATATCTTTGTTCAAGATGCTTTCGGTGCTTGTCACAGAGAACATTCTTCAATAGTTGGAATAAATAAATATATTCCTTCTTTTCCTGGATTATTATTGGAAGAAGAAATTAGGGCTCTTTCTGATTCTCTAATTTCACCAGAGCGTCCACTTGTTTCAATAGTTGGTGGATTTAAGGTTTCTTCAAAAATTAAAGTGATTAAAAGATTATTAGAAAAATCAGATTATGTATTACTCGGAGGACGTGTTGCCAATTCTCTATTAATGGCAAAGGGATTATATGTTAAGGACTTATTGAGTTCTGAAGAGGAAGAATTAATGGACATCGCCAAAGAAATTGATTTAGCTAATCCAAAACTTCAATTGCCAATAGATGGTGTTATGGGTTTATCTAATTTTGATGAAGATTATAAGAGGATTGGAGCAATAGGAAGTATTAGAAAAGAAGAAGACGTTTTTGATATAGGACCAGAAACAATTGAAAAATATAAAAACATTTTAAGTGGAGCCAAAACAATAATTTGGAATGGTCCATTAGGATATTTTGAAAAACAAAAATTTAGCAAAGGAACAGAAGAAATTGCTAAAATGATTGGACAAATAAACAGTGAAGTTTTTTCAATAGTGGGAGGAGGTGAAACAGTTGAAGCAATAAAAAAAATGGGAATAGAAAATCAGTTTGATCATATTTCTACTGGGGGAGGAGCAATGCTTGATTTTATAGCTGGAAAGGACTTGCCTGGAATAAAAGCATTGGAATATGAAAATTAAAAACATTGAAAAAGCAGCAGAAAGGATTGTAAAAGCAGTTGAACAGGGAGAGCAAATTATCATTTATGGTGATTCTGATTTAGATGGAATTTCGTCAATGATTATTTTAAAAGAAGCTATAGATAATATATCTTCTATTCCTAAAAATGTTCTTGCTTTTTCTCCTGTTCGTAGCGAGGGCCATGGCCTTAATTTTGAATCACTTAATTTTATAAAATCAAAAGCAAAAAGTGGCTTAATTATTACTCTTGATTGCGGAATTACTAATTTTGATGAAATAAAAGATGCAAAAAATAGTGGTTTTTCAGTTGTAATCATTGATCATCATAAGCCATTGGATAGAATTCCTGAAGACGCAGAAATTATTGTTGATCCAAAACAAGAAGGAGATGATACGGAATTTAAAGAATATGCAAATGTTGGAATTACTTTTAAATTAGCTAAAGAGATATTAAAAGATAAAATGTCTCCTATGCTTGAAAAGAGCTTTTTAGAGCTGGTTGCTCTAGGAACAATTTCGGACATGATGATTGAAGAAGATGAAAATAAGGAGTGGATAGATAAAGGGTTGGAGGGAATACAGATGAGCCAGCGTCCAGCCATAAGATCAATTTTTTCAATATTAAATCCGATGAATTTTTCTTCAAAAAGAGATATGATTTCAAAAGTCAACAGCGCTCTTAATTCTTCTTCTATTGATGGCCACATTCATAAAACATATTTATTCTTATTAGAAAATGATTTTGATAAAGCAGAAAAAATAGCAGAAGAATTAATGGTTGAAAGCGACAGAAAACAAAGAGAAGTTGCGGCCTTAACCAATGATTTAATTGAAAAAGTTGAGAAGCAAAATAAAAGTTTAATTTTTGATGGTTCATATTTTTGGAAGGCAGAATATCTAGGAGCCGTTGCTTCAAGGTTGTCTAATTATTTTAATAAACCGGTATTTCTTTATAAAAAAGGAGAAAAAATAAGTAGGGGAACAGTAAGAATGCCAAAAGGAGGTGATGCAGTTAAAGCGATGGAAAATTGTAAAAATCTCTTAATGATGTTTGGAGGACATGCACCAGCTGCTGGATTTACTATTAATAATGAGAACATCAATAAATTTGAAGAGTGCCTCCAAAATTATTTTGACTCTCTTGACGGATAATAATAAATGTTTTATTATCTTATTGGAACATAAAATGTACGCTGCGGTTCTGTTAATGGTTTTAATGGGACTGATAATAGTTGCTACCGTAACTGTTATCGTTTCACTGTGTATACTCATCTCTCTTATGGGAGCATGGGTATTCGTACCGCTTGTTGTTTTTTTCTCTTTATCGAGGAAAAACAGGAAAAAAAACGTGGCACTATCTTCTTGATAGCGCCACTTTTCAAATTAAATTAAAAATGTTACTATTAAGAATATGAAAAAAATAAACTTTAAATCTAAAAAATTATGGCTATTTTCTTTGTTAATAATAGGAATTGCCTTTTTTGCTTTTTCTTTTTTTAATGGTGGAGAAAAGCCAAAGTACGAAACAATAAAAGTTGAAAGAGGAGATCTAATGCAAACAGTAGACGTTACTGGAAAAGTTGAGTCAGCAAACAACTTGTCTTTAAATTTTGAAACTGTTGGAAGAATAGACAAGATAAATGTTGAGGTTGGTGATACTGTAAAATCTGGTCAGTGGCTTGCTAATTTATCTTTAACTGAACTTAATGCAACGGTTGCTCAAGCACAATCATCATTAAACCAAAAACTAGCTGGAGCCACACTAGAACAAATAAGCATATCAGAAAAACAAATAGAATCTGCTAAGTTATCTTTGAGCCAAGCAGAAAAAAACCTTGAAGATGCAACAACGCTTGCCGAAAACACTATTAATTCTAAATATTCCTATGCTCTAAATGTTTTAGACGATACATACATCAAAATGTATAATGCTTATACTGTTGTTGAGGCAATTAAATCAGAATATTTTACAAACAATGATCAAGAGGGTTTAACTGTAAGAAACAATCAAGAATATAAGATAAAAAGGCCAAAAGACGAATCTAATTTATTAATCATTGAAGCAAAGGAAACAGGAGATAAAAACGATATTGATTTAGCAATTTCTTACTCTATTTCTTCTTTGGAAAAAATACTTGATGGTCTTACTGTTATAAGAAGTATATGTGAAGAGGTCACCTATCAAAATAAAGTAACATCTACAGAAAAATCATCTCTAGATAGTCAAAAAACAAGCATTAGTGCCTCTCAAATAACGCTATCTTCTTTAGAAAATGAAATATCTTTATTAAGAATACAAAACAATAATACAATTAATTCGGCTACTTCAGCAGTTGATTCTGCTAGGGCAGCCCTTGAACTTCAGTACGCAAACTATAACTCATTAGTAGCTGAGCCAAGAGATATTGATGTAAATTATTATGAAGCTCTTTTATCTCAAGCGGTTGCAGCTAGAAACAAAGCAATTATATTCGCTCCAATTAGCGGTGTTATTACCAAAGTAAATAAAAAAGAAGGAGAATTGATAAGTATGAATGAAGTAATGATAGAAATGCTTTCTCCTAATTATGAAATTAATATAGACGTTCCTGAAACAGACATTACAAAAATAAATGTGGGTGATGAAGCCGAGGTTACGCTAAGTGCTTTAGGAAGGGACATTAAATTAGATGGAGTTGTTTTAAGGGTTGATCCTTCATCAACAGATATACAAGATGTTGTTTATTATAAAGTAAGGGTTGGTATAAATGATGAAAGGGCTGATTTATTAAAGCCGGGAATGTCAGCAGATATTCTAATAAAAACTGACAAGAAAGAAGGAGTTATCTTTATTTCTTCTAGGGCTATTTTAACCAATAGTGAAACAGGAAAAAAATATGTAAGAGTTTTAAAAGATGGACAGGTAGAAGAAAGAAATGTTGAGCTAGGAATGAAAGGCGATAATTCTAATACAGAAATTATTAGTGGTCTAGAAAAAGACGAAGAAGTTATTTTAAAGATATTATACTAATGTTAATTAGCGTAAAAAAACTTAAGAAGGATTTTGTAAATGATGAGGTTGTTACTTCCGTTTTGAAAGAGGTTTCTTTTGATATAGAAAAAGGAACATTTGTTTCAATAATGGGCCCTTCGGGATCAGGAAAATCAACATTGATGCATATTTTAAGTTTTTTAGATAAGCAAACTGGTGGAGATTATCTTTTTGAAAACAAAAACGTTAAAGAGTTTAACGATGATGAGCTTGCAGAAATGAGAAGCAAAAAGGTTGGTTTTATATTTCAATCTTTTAATTTATTAAGTACCTTATCTGTTTTAGAAAACGTTGAACTTCCTTTAACATATACTAACATTTCTTCGGAAGAAAGAAGCGAAAGGGCTAAAAAATTACTTGAACAAGTTGGTCTTAGTCATCGTCTAAATTATTCGCCAACTAAGTTGTCTGGGGGAGAAAAACAAAGAGTTGCTATAGCAAGAGCGCTAGTTAATAATCCAGAAGTTATTTTTGCTGACGAACCAACTGGTAACCTTGATTCTAAATCAGGAGCTCAGGTAATGAAGATACTCCAAGAATTAAACAAAAAGGGCAATACAATTATTTTGGTTACTCATGAAAAGTATACCGCTGAACATGCAGAAAGAATTATTAAAATTAAAGATGGAAATATAATAGAAGACATAGAAAATTTCTGCAGACAAGAAGCAAAGGAAGATCTTATTAAATAAATATGGATATTTTTGAAGCAGTAAAAAATGCTTGGCAGATGATTACTCGCACCAAAGCGCGTTCTTTTTTAACTATGCTAGGAATTATCATCGGAATATCGGCCGTAATGATAGTTCTTTCCGTTGGTGAGAGTGTTCAAGAAATGATACTAGACGAGATAAAAAACGTTGGTCCTGATATAGTTGGTGTTTTACCTGGAAAGTCCGAAGAAAATGGTCCACCATCTTCTGCTCTTGGAGTTGTTAATACTTCTTTAAAATATGAAGATGGAGAGGCAATAATAAAAAGCAATTATCCTCATATTGATTCTTTGGCAATGTATTTGACTGGAAACGATGTTATTTCAATTGATAATAAAATAAAGGGAATTACCTTTTACGGAACAACAACATCTTATTTAGATGTTCAAAATTCAAAAATAGAAAAAGGAAGATTTTTTACAAAAGAAGAAGAAGTGACTAACGCAAGGGTTATTGTTTTGGGCAATAGTATAGCAAAAGAAATTTTTGGAGATGATAATCCGCTTGGACAAAGAATAACAATTAAAAAAGTAAATTTTAATGTTATTGGTGTTCTTGAAAAAAAGGGCTCAAGTTTAATTCAAAGCCAAGACGATGATTTTTATATCCCCATATCAACAGCTCAAAACATTATTTTAGGTGTTAATCATATTAATTTTATAAGAGCCAAAGCCGATGATATTAATAATGTTGAAAATGTAAAAGATCACATTAGGAGTGTATTAAGAGAAAAACACGATATTAAGGAATCAGAAAGTGATGACTTTACAATAAATTCAACATCAACAGCCCTAGAAACAATCTCTTTAATAACTGATGCGCTAAAGTTCTTTTTGACTGCGGTTGCTGCAATATCTTTGGTGGTAGGTGGTTTCGGAATTATGAATATAATGCTTGCCACCGTTCAAGAAAGGACAAAAGAAATTGGTCTTAGAAAAGCAATCGGTGCCAAGAAAAAAGAAATTATTAATCAATTTTTGATTGAGGCCATGACAATCACCTTTATTAGTGGAATAATAGGAATTATTTTTGGATCTTTGATTTTAATTTTGGTTTCTTTAGTCATTAATTATTTGGATTATAATTGGACTTTGATTATTTCGCCCATTTCTATTTTATTAGGATGCATTGTGTCCATAGGAATTGGGCTTGTTTTTGGAATTATCCCTGCTAAAAAAGCAGCGGACCTAAATCCAATAGAAGCATTAAGATATGAATAATATATTTTCTATAATTCAAATAGCGTTCAAGAACTTAATGAGTCAAAAATTACGAACGATTTTGACTATTGTTGCGGTCGCAATTGGTATTGCTTCTTTGATCATAATGATATCTGCCGGCAATGGATTAAAATCAATGGTATTGTCCGAGCTAGAAGTTTATGGATCTAATGTTATTAATATAGAAGTAAGGATTCCTGGAAAAGGTACAACTGGAAGTGCTACTGGAATGGCTATGGGTTCAACAATTACTACATTTAAAAATAGCGACGTCAAAGAAATTATTGCCTTGCCTAACATAGAAAGTCATTATGCATATATTACTGGTCAAGAAATTATTAAAAAAGATGGGAACAATAAAAGCGTGATGATTTTTGGTTATGGGGCTGACGCTCCGTTAGTTGAAAGAATTGAAATTAAAGAAGGAAGATTTTATACTCCTGATGAGGAAAACTCAATTACTCCTGTGATAGTTTTGGGTAGTTCTATAAAAGAATTTCTTTTTGGCGATAACGATGCAATTGGTCAAAAAGTCACATTAAGAAATATATCTTTTAGGGTTGTCGGAGTTCTTAAGGAAAAAGGTGCAACTTTTGGTGTTGATATGGATTCAATTGTTTATCTTCCTACGTTCTTAATGCAAAAAAGATTATTAAATACGGACTATATAATGGGTTTATCAGTTAGTGTTAAAGATGGCGAAAAAATTGAACAAACAAAAGAAGAAATAGTTCAATTATTAAGAGAAAGGCATGATATTAATAGTCCCGAAGAAGATGACTTTGAAGCAATGACAATGGTTGAGGCCAGAGACATGATTAATATCGTATTCTCCGCAATTACTTTTCTATTATCGGTTATAGCAGCAGTTTCCTTGTTAGTTGGAGGAGTTGGAATTACTAACATTATGTATGTATCTGTAGTAGAGAGAACTTTTGAGGTTGGTCTAAGGCGTGCTATTGGAGCAAAGAGAAAAGATATTTTGTGGCAGTTTTTAGCCGAGGCCTCAATTTTAACATTTTTGGGTGGAGTCATGGGGGTTATTATTGGAATCTTGATTTCATATCTTGTTTATTATGTAGCAATTTCTTTTGGAATAAACTGGAGTTTTGATGTTTCTATTCTGTCTGTTTTCTCTGCACTGCTGTTTTCTTTTTCAATTGGAATTATTGCAGGAGTTTATCCAGCCAGAGAGGCCTCTAAAACAGATCCGATCAATGCATTAAGAAGAGAGTAATTGTTGATAATTTCATTGCTTTATTTTTAAAACAAAGTTAAAATTATAATACAAAGGTCGTTTTAAATTTATTAAAAAACAATGAAAAAATTAAATAAACTAGGTTTAATTTCTCTAGCCTTGGTAATTATTGGAGGATTGAACTGGGGATTAGTGGGTTTTTTCAGTTTTGATATTGTAGCTCAAATATTTGGTAGTTGGGCATACATAATATACGACATTGTTGGGCTATCAGCTCTTTATCTTGCATATGCTTTCCTTGTAGGAAAAGATTAAACTGAAACCACCTTATTGGTGGTTTTTTGTTTTTGTGTTA
This sequence comes from Minisyncoccota bacterium, assembly GCA_041651955.1. Taxonomy (GTDB): domain Bacteria; phylum Patescibacteriota; class Minisyncoccia; order Minisyncoccales; family Minisyncoccaceae; genus UBA2558. Next base: position 9,084 of record JBAZIG010000005.1, read on the forward strand.
TGATAATATAAATTAATAAGAAATTAAATTTATATATATGGAAAAATTATATCGTTCCGAAAAGGACAAGATAATATGTGGTGTTTGTGGTGGACTAGCAGAGTATTTTAAAATAGATTCTGTCGTGGTAAGGATTTTTTTCATCTTATTACTTTTTTCAAATGGAGTTGGTTTTTTTATTTATATTATTTCAGCTCTTTTAATTCCTAAAAAGTTTGAAAAAAAAGAAAAAGTAGAAGAAGTAGATGATATAGAAAAAAAGGAAGACAAAGGAAATTTTAAGATATTTTTGGGAATTGTTTTATTTCTTATCGGACTAAACATTATGATAAGTAGTATTTTTAATTTTGATATATTTGATTTTATTGATTGGAAAATTATTTTATCATTATTCCTTTTGCTAATTGGCTTAAAATTAATTTTTGATAATAGAAAAAGATAATCACATTTATAATTTTATTTATTAAATGAAAATATCTTTTCATGGAGCATGTAGAGAAGTGACTGGTTCTTGCATATTAGTTGAAACAAAATCAACTAAATTTTTGGTTGATTGCGGAATGTTTCAAGGCAGAAGTCATTACAAAAATATAGAAGAATTTAATTTTAAATCGGAAGACATTGATTTTGTTTTGCTTACTCACGCTCATTTAGATCATTGTGGAAGGTTGCCTAAAATTTTTATGAATGGATTTAGGGGGAGAGTTTATTCAACCGCACCAACGAGGGACTTGTCAGAAATAATCTTATTAGACGCATTAAATGTTTCAAAAATTGAAAAAAAACCATTTGTTCATCCTTTATGTCAAGAAGGTGACATTAAACATTTGATGAGTTTTTTTACTTGTCTTGATTACGGAAAGAAAAGAAAAATTAACGAAGAAATTGAAATAAGGTTAAGAGATGCTGGACACATTTTAGGTTCATCTATATTTGAAGTTTGGGTTAAAGAAGATGGGATTACTAAAAAGTTGGTATTTTCTGGTGACTTGGGCAATATGCCTAGTCCGATAATAAAAGATCCAGAATTTATAGATAGTGCTGATCTTCTTTTTATAGAATCAACTTATGGAAACAGATTACACGAATCAAAAGAAATGGCAGAGAAAATTTTAATTCAAGAAGTTGAAAATACTATTGCAAAAAATGGCACGTTAATGATTCCTGTTTTTGCACTAGAAAGAACCCAAGAAATGATATATAGATTAAATTCTTTTTTTGAAGAGAAAAAGATAAAAGGAGTAAATGTTTTTCTTGATAGTCCATTGGCAACAAAAGCAACAAATATATATAAACAATATGCCAGTTTTTATGACAAAGAGGCAAAAGCATTAATTCATAAAGGAGACGACATTTTTAATTTTGAAGGGTTTGAAATAATAAAAAAAGATACAGAAAAAGCACTAAAAGCATCTGGACCTAAAATAATTCTTGCTGGGAGCGGAATGTTTGAAGGAGGGAAAATAGGATTTTATCTTAAAAAGTATTTACCAAATCCATTAGCAACCTTATTAATAGTTTCTTTTCAGGTAGACGGTTCTTTAGGCAGAAAAATAATTAATGGTGATAAAATAATCAAATTGGGGAACAACAAAATTGAAATTAGAGCAAAAATATCTACAATTTTTTCTTTTTCTTCTCATGGTGACCATCAAATGCTTTCTAATTGGGCTATGAGGGCCAATCCTCAAAAGATATTTGTTATTCATGGTGAAGAAGAGGCAAGTAAATCGTTGGCAGAATCAATTCATGGAATAGTTCCTAATTATGGAATTGTTGACAATTTTTAAAAATAAAAGTATAATATCTTTATAAGATAAATAAAATAATTTATATGGAAAACAGTAATATATTCAAGGGTTCTATAATATTGGGTTTATCCTTTATTATAGGATTTATAATCATTTCTTATTCTTTAATTCAAATTAAAAGTTTTGATAATCTTTTGGTAGTTACAGGATCATCTAAACAACTGGTTGTTTCTGATATGGCTAAATGGAATGCTAGTTTCTCTAGAAATACTTATGCAAATACTTTAAATGATGGCTATAACCAGATGAGATTAGATGAGGCCGTTGTAATTAATTTTCTAAAAGAAAATGGAATTACCGAAGATGAAATGACAATCACTTCTGTTTCAATGCAGAAAAATTATCGTTATGATGCACCATATGGTCAACCAGAAGAATATGTTTTGACACAAAATGTTATTGTTGAATCAAAAGACATTGATAAGATAAAAATTATTTCAAAAGAGATTCAGAAAGTTATTGAAGGAGGAGTTATTTTTTCAGCCAATTCTCCAGAATATTATTACAGCAAATTATCAGAAGCAAGGATTGATTTATTGCCACTAGCGATGGAAGACGCAAAGAAAAGAGCAGAAAATATTTCTGGCAAAAAAGCAGGACCATTAAAATCAGTAAGCATGGGCGTGGTGCAAGTATTACAACCAAATTCTGTTGACATCTCTGATTATGGAATGTATGACACCTCTACTGTAGAAAAAGAAATTATGATTACTGTTAGAGCTTCCTTTTCTTTGAGGTAATCCATAGATTTATAAAATAATTAAAATTATCACTTATTTTCTTGATAGCGATTTCTTTCGCTATCTTTTTCTTTTGATAATCTTTTAGTGGTTCTAAAAAAATTGTTCTTCCAATAGCAAAACCAATAATTTCATTATATTCTGAAGCATCTTTCATCCACTTAGAAACCATTGATTTATTTTCTCCTCTACCAAGAAAAATAATTTTACTCCCTTTATTGGTTGATTTTATTATGCTTTCCCATTGTTTTTTATTAAAACCCTCTAGTTTCCAAATATTTACCTTAATTTGTTCCTTTATTTCTTTAATTGCTTCTATAGTTTTTTTATGCCTTAATAATGTATCATAATTTCTGATTGATTCTTCTTCTTTTGTAGGTGGAACAAGCAACTCTAATAAAACTTTGTATTTATTTTTTTTACAAAAATTATTTATTATAGATAAAACTTCAAGTTGTTTTTTGTTTATTTCTTTATTGAGAGGATTATATCTTATTAAAACCTTAACGTATTCAGGGTTAAATTTTTCAATATGTTTACCAAAGTCATTGCCAAATTCTAATTCTAATACTTTTTGGCCACTTTTTTCAATTGGAAGGCAGATTTTAATTCCTTCTTTTTTTGCTCTTATTAGAACATTTTCTCCCAATTCTTCATCAACTAAAATTGCAAAATCTTTTTTATTTTTTACTGAAAGCAAAAAAGCATCAAAAATCATCTCTTTCATCTCTTTTACTTTACTTTTTTTAGGGGTGATGTCTTTTAAAAAAGATGATCTATGATCAAAGGGAAGTATTATTAATTGTTTATTCATTAATCAAATAATATCACTTGATTGTTTTAACTTCAAGGGCTATAATTGGGCTATGAAAAGAAACATATTTATATTTTTATCCCTAATACTTTTTATTTTTTGTTTATATCAATTAAATGATTCAGTGCCCCAAAAAGATGTTAATCAAGCATCTGTTTTATCTGTTGTTGGTTTTGAAAAAGAAATAATTCCAGAAAAAATTGCCTTTGTTGGAGATTTAATGTTTGATAGGGGGGTTGAAAGATTAATGCTAAAGGACTCTTTTTCATATCCTATTGAACTGATTAAAAGTTTCTTAGACGACTTTGATGTTGTTGTTGGTAATTTGGAGGGTCCTATTAATGAAAATCCCAATGACTTTTCTGACAGTTCTTTAAAGTTTTCTTTTGATAAAAAAGTTTTAGAAACTCTAAATGAGGGAAACTTTTCCATTCTTTCTTTAGCTAATAATCATACTTTGAATATGAATAAAGATGGACTTCAAGAAACAAAAGACATCTTATCAGAAGCTAAAATTAATTTTACTGGAGATCCTACAATATGCGATAGTGCTGATACTTATCAAAAGGACGGAATTGCCTATTTTGGAATAAATAAAACATATTCCTTTAACTGTTCTGATAAAGAAATAACCGCTTCTATTAAAGAGTATAAGTTTTATAATCCAGAATCATTTTTAGTTATTTTAATACATTGGGGAAATGAATATGAAGAAACAAACTCAACACAACAACAAAAACTAGCTTATGCTATGATTGATGCCGGGGCAGATTTAATTATTGGAGGCCATCCTCACGTTGTTCAAAATATTGAGATTTATAATGATAAATTGATATTCTATTCTTTGGGAAATTTTATCTTTGATCAATACTTTTCTGAAGAAACTCAGCAGGGGTTAATTATAGGATTGGAGGTTTACAAAGAAGAAAAAATATATAGTATTTATCCAGTTGAAAGTGTTTTATCTCAACCTCAATTAATGAAAGAACCAAAAGAATTTTTAGAGCACCTTGCATCTATTTCAAGCGAGGAATTAAGAGAATCAATAATCAATGGTAAGATAATAAGGTAATGGATATTCTTAAAAAATTAAAAGCATCGGACTTAAAAGGAAGAGGAGGTGGCAACTTTAGTGTTGCCTTAAAGTGGGAACTGGCCAAAAAAGCAAAAAACAAAGAAAAATATGTAATCTGCAATGCTTCCGAAGGAGAACCCAATGTTTTTAAGGATAAATATATTTTAGACAACTATTTGAGTGAGGTTATAAATGGAATTAATATAGCGGTTGATTTTATCAAAGCAAAGGATTCTTATATTTATTTGAATAAAAACTATAAATTAAGAGGCAATACAGGTAAATGTATTATTTTTAAGAAAACATCAGGATATATTGGAGGAGAGGAGACCGCAATTGTTGAATCAATAGAGGGGAAAAGAGCTGAGCCAAGGTTTAAGCCCCCATTTTTAACAGATCGCGGGCTGTTTAATTGTCCAACGATAATGAATAATGTTGAAACTTTTTATTATGTAAGCAAAATTGATAAGGGACAATATAATAAAACAAGATTTTATTCTATAAATGGCGATGTTTTAAACGAGGGTGTTTATGAACTTCCTATTAATATGTCTATGTTTGATGTATTAAAACAAACAGGAAATTATCCTGATTTTGATTTTTTCGTTCAAGTTGGTGGTGGGGCATCAGGGGAAATAATGTTACCTCAGGAATTAAAGAAGCCCGCCTTTGGAGCTGGATCAATTACAATTTATAATAGAGAAAAAACAGATATATATGCTTTAATGGAAAAATGGGCAGAATTTTTTCATACAGGAAATTGTGATAAATGTGCTCCTTGTAGAGAGGGTGCTTTTAGAATATATGAAATGATTAAAAAAAGAGATATTAATTATGAAGTTCTTGATGATATTTTTTTGAATCTTAAGAAGTCAAGTTTTTGTGCTCTTGGAAAATCTATTCCAATACCTTTTGAAAGTTTAATTAAAAAAGTTAAATGAAGATTAAAATAAACAATAAAAATTTTGAGTGTAAAAAGGGGGAGGTTATTTTAGATGTTGCCCTAAGAAATGGAATAAAGATTCCAGCTATTTGTCGCCATACTGATTTAGAACCACAAAATAGTTGTAGGTTATGTTTAGTGGAAATAAAAGGAAGAGGCCTCCAAACATCTTGTTCAACTAAAGTTGAAAATGGTATGGAGATTTTAACAGAATCACCAGAAATCAAAAAGTTAAGGAAAATTAATTTGGAACTTCTCTTTGCTCAACACATTGAACAATGTAGTACTTGTAACTGGAGTTATAAATGTAAATTATTAGAATTGGCTAGGGAGTATAATATTAAAATTACGAAGTTTGATGATAGAAAAAAGAATTTTCCTACTTATCAATTTGGTCCATCAGTGATTTTTGATAGTTCAAAATGTATTGATTGTAAAAATTGTATTGCAATGTGCAAAAAACAAGGAGTTGGTTTTCTTGATAACAAAGAAAAAAATAGTTTTTTCTGCACTCTCCCTGGTGAAAAAAAAGAATGCGTCTATTGTGGACAATGCATTACTCACTGTCCTTCAGGTGCCTTTGAAGAAGTCAGCTCAATTAAAGAAGTTGAAAAAGTTCTTTTGAAAGGAAATGTTATTTTTCAATTTGCGCCCGCTATAAGGAGTAGTATTGGAGAAGAGTTTGGTTTGCCCTACGGATCAATTACTACTGGTAAACTAGTTACTGCTTTAAAAAAATTAGGAGCCAAGAAAGTTTTTGATGTTTCTTTTAGTGCCGACATAACAACCATTGAAGAAGGATGGGAATTGATTGAAAGATTATCTGAAAATAAGAATCTTCCAATGTTTACATCTTGCTGTCCTTCTTGGGTTAGATACGTTGAAGTTTATAAGCCAGAATTGATTAAACATTTAACATCAGTAAGATCGCCCCACATAATACTTGGTGGACTCATTAAACAATCAGAAGATAATTCTATTGTTGTTTCAATTATGCCTTGTGTTTCTAAAAAATATGAAATAACTAGAGAGGAGTTGAAAATTGATGGAGTCAGTCCAGTAGATTATGTTTTGACTACTCGTGAGCTTGGGCGAATGATAAGGAAAAATAAAATTAACTTTAATCAGTTAGAAGAAAGTGAACTTGATTATCCTTATGGAGAAGCCACGGGTGCCGGGGTAATCTATGGGGTAACCGGGGGAGTTATGGAGTCAGCCCTAAGGACAGTTTATGAGAAAATGACGGGAAAACGCCTAAAAGACATTAATTTAAGGGTAGTAAGGGGGTTTAAAGGGATTAAAGAGGCGGAGATTAAGATTGGCAAAAGAAAGGTTAGGGTGGCGGTTATTAATGGATTGGGCAATGTTGAAAATTTTGATTATAAAAAATATGATTATGTTGAGGTAATGGCTTGTCCTGGTGGTTGCATTGGCGGTGGAGGTCAGCCAATACCGATAAATAATGATATAAGAAAAAAAAGGGCAGAATCATTATATAACATTGATAAAAAGAAAAAGATTAGATTAGCTCACGAAAGTCCCTTTGTAGAAAAGGCCTATAAAGAATGTCTTAAAAATAAAAAAATCATACATAAAATTTGTCACACAACATATGGAAATAACAAAAACAAATAGCAACATATTAATTCAATTTGCCGGACTTCTCTTAATTGCTTTTTTAGCGCCCTTTATTGGCAATCAATTTTTAACTGGAACTATAGTTAACGCAACATTGATTTTATCTTTCTTTTTATTAGGATATAGGGGCGCCATCCTAATATGTTTTTTGCCTAGCGTAATTTCTTTATCATTAGGATTTATGCCAATGGCAATTATGCTTCCATTTATTATGCTTGGAAATATTATTTTAGTTTCTTCTTTTAAATTAATTAAAAATTATTATTTAGCATTGTTTTCTGGTGGAGTGTTAAAAACATTTTTATTATTTCTTTCAGCAAGTGTTTTAATTAGCAACCCTACCGTTTTATCAATGATGAGCTGGCCTCAAATGCTTACTGCTATTAGCGGAGGGTTTTTAGCTTATTTAATAAAGAAAAAATTAGATTTTTAATCATTTTTGGTGTATATTATAATTAATAATAATTAATATAAAAATATATATGACACTTGAAGAATATCAAACAAAAGCAAGGGAAACAGCAATTTACCCTAATATAAACAATAATTTCGTATACCCTACGCTAGGATTGGTCGGTGAAGCAGGGGAAGTTGCTGAAAAAATGAAGAAGGTCTTGAGAGATGATAATGGTATTATTTCTGAAGAAAAAAGAGAAGAAATAACAAAAGAACTAGGGGATGTTTTGTGGTATATTGCTAATTTATCAAAAGAACTAAATGTTTCCCTAGAAGATGTTGCTCAAAAGAATATAGAAAAGCTTCAGTCAAGGCAACAAAGAAATGAGCTTCACGGTAGTGGTGATAATAGATAAATATGAATTTTTTTATGATAAACATTTTTGATAATTATATTAGGAGGGTAAGCAATAATTGGTGGATAGTATTTATTACTGGATTAGTAGCGGTTTCTCTTGGGGTTTCCTTTATAATTTGGCCACTTGAAGCAGTGAAAATTCTAGTTTACTTTATTGGTTTTATAATCATTATAATTGGTTTGGGATATATCAAAAATAGTTTCAAGATAAAAAAGATAGGAGGTCATTATGAAAGAATCAAAGAAGACATCAAATCAAAATTTGATTGAGGTTTTAAAATTTAATAAAGAGCGCGAACCTTTTTCATCTAATAAAGTATATAATTCTGCATTAAGAGCAGGAGCTTCTTTTTCTTTAGCAAAAGAAATATCCCTAGAAATAGAAAAAGAAGTTTATGATGGTATTAAAACAGCAGATATATTCAGAAAGGTAAAAGAAAGATTAAAGGAAAAAGACATTCAACTTTCAATGAGATTTTCTTTAAAAGAGGGAATTAGACAACTGGGCCCAGAAGGTTTTTTATTTGAAGATTTTACTAAGAAAATACTTTCTAATTATTGTATGGCCATAAAAGATGGTAATATAATTTCTGGCAAGTGTGGTCGTTACGAAATTGATTTTTTGGCAGAAAACAATGAAACTTTATTTATTGGTGAGTGTAAATATAGAAATAAAAACAATGCTAGAATAGACATAAATGTTTCTCTTAAAAGTTATGCTATTTTAGAAGATATTAAGGAAAACAATGTTTTTTCTCAAAAGAATTTACGTTCTTTTATTGTTACAAATACAAAGTTTAGCAAGGACTCAATAAAGTATTCTAATTGCAAGGGTATAAAATTATTGGGTTGGAAATATCCTGAAAAAAGGGGGCTAGAAAAATTGATTGAAGAAAAGAAGTTATATCCTGTTACTATCTTGCCCGCTCTAACAAAAAACATTTTTACTGTTTTTCAAAAGCAGGGGATATTGTTGGCAAGTGAAGTTTTGAGTATTGATATTGATAAATTATCAAAATTAGATAATATATCAAAAGCAAGTTTAGTAAAGATTAAGAATCAAGCAGATATTTTAATAAATAAAAGATAATGGCATTACAAATAGGAATTGTTGGTTTCCCCAATGTTGGAAAATCAACTTTATTTCAACTAATTACTAAAAAACAAGTGGATATTGCCAACTATCCTTTTTGTACAATAGATCCCAATGTCGGAGTCACCAGTGTTCCTGATTTAAGGGTAGAACAGTTAGCCAATCTTACAAAATCAGCAAAAAAAATATATGCGACCATTGAATTTGTTGATATAGCTGGTCTTGTTGAGGGGGCAAGTAAGGGTGAGGGGCTAGGAAATAAGTTTTTAGCTAACATCAGAGAAACAGATGCGATTGTTTATGTTCTTCGTTGTTTTAAAAATGAAAACGTGATTAAAACAAGAGACGATTTAGATGTTTTAAAAGATAAGGAAATTTTAGATATGGAGATGATTTTAAAAGATATTGAAACTATAGAAAAAAGATTGTCTTCTTTAGAAAAAGAAATTAGAGCAAATAAAAAAGAAGCGGTTAAAGAATCAGAAGTTCTTAAAAAGGTCTATGAATTATTAAAAAATGGAAAAATAATTTCTGATATTTTTTTAGGCGAGGAAGAAAAGAAAATAGTTGATAGTTATCAATTATTATCTTCAAAGCCAAGGTTATATTTATTAAACGGAGAACAAAAAGATGTTTCTAAAGATGTCCTAGATTATTTTAAAAATAAGCCACATATTTTTATGGACATTTTAACAGAAGCTGAAAGTTCTGACTTGTCTGAAGATGAACAAAAAGAATTGGGGATAGAACCAAAATTAAATGATTTAATAAAAGAAGCATATAAATTACTTGGTTTGATTAATTTTTTTACAACAGGAAGCGACGAAACAAGAGCTTGGACCATTAAGAATGGATCATCGGCTCCACAAGCGGGCAGTGCAATTCACAGTGATTTTGAAGAAAAATTTATTAGAGCCGAAGTTATAAACTGGAAAGATTTAATTGATTGTAATGGCTTCGCAAAAGCCAGAGAGAAGGGAATGATTAAAACCGAAGGAAAAGAGTATATCGTTAAAGATGGCGATGTAATTGAATTTAAAATATGAAATACGATGTTGTTATAATTGGAGGAGGTCCTGCCGGCATTATGTCTGCAATAAGTGCATCATCTTTAGGTGCAAAAGTTTTATTAGTAGAGAAGAATGATAAATTAGGCAATAAATTACTTTTAACTGGTGGCGGAAGATGTAATTTAACTTGCATTGAGAAAAACAATAAAGAATTTTGTGATAAATTTGGTAAAAATGGTGATTTTCTCTTATCATCATTTTCATCTTTTAATTTTCAAAATACAATTAAATTTTTTGAGGAGCTTCCTCTTAAGAACGAGGGAAACAAAATATATCCTGAAAGCGAAAACTCTAAAGATGTATTAAAATTCTTATTATCAAAACTAAAAGAAAATAAAGTTAAAATACTAACATCTTCTTCTGTTTCAGAAATTAAAAAAGATGGTGAAACAATTAAATCTATTGTTTTAAGCGACAACAAAGAAATTGAAGGTAAAAATTATATTATTTGCACTGGCGGAAAATCTTATAGCGTTACGGGATCAACTGGAGATGCTTTTGCTTGGAATATTGGACATACTGTTACCGAGTTAAAACCAGCACTAACTCCGATTGAGATAAAAGAAAAGTGGGTCAAGTCACTGCAGGGCATTTCCTTAAAAGATATTTGTATTACAATAAATAAAAAGAAATACTGTGGTGATTTATTATTCACTCACTTTGGATTAAGTGGACCGATGATTCTTGATGCTAGCAAATATATTAAACCAAAAGATATAATAATTCTAGATCTTTTTCCCCAAAAAAATAAAGAAGAACTTGATAAGCACTTTCAGAAAGTATTTGATAGAAAGAAAAATAAATTTGTTTCTACATTCTTATCAGAAATTATGCCTGAAAAATTAATCCCTTTTATTCTTAATTTTAGTAGTATTCCTAAAGCAAAAAAGATAAACAATCTTACAAAAGAAGAAAGATTAAGATTAATAAAAATCATTAAGAGTATAGAATTGAATGTTGTTGGGTTATTAGGTTTTGATAAGGCAATGATAACCTCGGGCGGTATTTCTTTAAAAGAGATTGATTCAAAGACAATGAAGTCAAAAATAATTAATAATTTATATTTTGCTGGCGAAGTTATTGATATAGATGGTCCTTCTGGAGGATATAATCTTCAAGTATGTTGGACTACTGGGTACATTGCTGGCATTAATTCAGCTAAAAATGATTAAATATATATATTCTTTATTTTTATTTCTTTTGCCACTACTTCTTATTACTCAATCGGAAATAGTCAACACTTTTTTTATTATAATTTTTGCTTTTTTTATTTTAATTCTTCAATTAATTAGGCCTCAAAAGATAATTTATAATAAATTAGTATTATTATTTTTTTCTTCGGTTATACTTTCTTTTATTTTCTCAAAAAACATATTATTAAGTTTATGGGGCAAGGGGGGAGAGTCGTTAGTTGTTTTTATGTCTATACTGATTATTTTTTCTTTTATTAAAAAAGAATATCTGATAGACACAATGAAGTTTTTTATATTAGGTGGTCTGCTCTCTGTTATTTACTTTTTTATTCAACACTTTATCGGTAATGAAGTGTTAAACATCGGTCATCTATCAATAATTATTGTATTATTTTTGTTGTTTTTAATTTCTTGCTATAAAGATAAAAAAATTATTGGGCCAGCGATATTATTTTTTATCTTTTTAGTTTTTGTTGATTTAAAAATTGCTTGGTTTATTTTATCTATTGGAACATTTTTAATTTTTTATAAAGAACTTGTTAACTTTAATTTTCAAATTAAGAAAACGATCCCTCTTTTGTTAATGTTGTTTTCTTTTTTAATATGCTTTTTCGTTCCAATTCCATTGGGAATTAATGAAGAAGTTGGATCTATTTCTCACAATCAAAGTATTTCTATAGCTCAAAATAGCTTAGGAGAAAGCATAAATAATTTACTTTTTGGTTCTGGTTTGTCAACCTATCACTATCAATTTTCTTTATACAAAAATAAAGAAATAAATCTAGTTAATCCTTATTTGGTTGCAAAAGAGGGCTCAAGTATAATTTTAACTTTTGTGGTAACAATGGGTATTATTGGTTTAATTTCTTTATTGGCTCTTCTTCTATATATTTACTTTAAAGGATTTAAAAATATATTTGATAAAAAAGATATTATTTTTCCTATTTTATTTTCATTTTCTTTATTATTCTTCTTTGGTTTAATTAATGTATCTTCAATTTTAATATTTTTTATATTATTGGCTTTTTGGATCAAAGAAAAAAAAGAAATCAAAATAAATAAGATAGTAACGGTTGTTTTGCTGTTAATTTTTTCATTTTTCATTTTCAACTATTTTAATTATGTTAGAGCAGACAATCATTACGAAAAATCATTAGAATATTTTTATTCTGGCGAGCCATTAAGGAAATCAATCAATGAAATGGAAAAATCAATTCAATTTTTTCAATTAAGTGATTATTATATTGCTTTATCAAAATTATATTTATTAAACGCAAGTGAGTATTTTGAGGAAAGATGGGTTACTCAAGAGAAAATAAACGAACAAAAAAGATTAATACAAGACAATGTTGATCTTTCAGAAAAATACGCTAAAAAAGCTATAGAAATTGATAAAAATAATTTTCAATCATGGCAAAAGTTGGGACTTTTATACGAGAATATAAATTTTCTTACAGAGGAGAAAACAGAAGATATTATTTATAACTATGAAAAAGCTAAAGAACTAGCGCCACAAAATTATGATATTTATTATGCTCTAGGAAGAGTATTTGAAGAAAGCGGAAAAAATGATTTGGCCCTAAAAGAATATCAAAAAGCGTTGGAATTAAATCCTAACAACGATGAATTGTTTAATAAAATAAATTTATGGAAGGATTAAAAGAAGGTATTTTGCTATCACAGTATTCTACTTTTAGGATTGGTGGACCAGCAAAGTATTTAATTAAGGTTTCCAACATAGAAGATTTAAAAAGAGCAATTCAGAAAGCAATTGATTTAGATTTAAAATTTTTGGTAATTGGTGGTGGAAGTAATATACTTTTTTCAAGCAAAGGTTTTGACGGTGTTGTTATAGTTTTTAACTCAATAGACAAATTATTAATTAATGACACCTTAATAGAGGTTAGCGCTAGCACGCCCCTCAATTATTTAGTTTCTAGTTTAAAAAATTATACTGGTCTTGAATGGGCAGTTGGTATTCCTGGAACATTAGCGGGGGCAATTAATGGTAATGCCGGAGCCTATAAAGAAGAAATATCTAGCTTAATTAAACAGGTTGAGGTTTTAGAAATCAAAGATAAAAAAATTCAAATAAAGAAATATTCTAAAAAAGAATGTAATTTTAGTTATAGAAGTAGTGTTTTTAAAAATAATTCCAATTTGATAATTATTTCAGCTATTTTAGAATTAAAAAGAGGAGAAGAAAAAGAAATTAATAAAAAAATTAAAGAGAATTTAAAAAAAAGAATATTGAAACAACCAAGAGGATTTTCTATTGGTTCTATTTTTAAGAATGGAGATAATTTTTCTGCTGGTGAATTAATTGAAAAAGCAGGACTCAAGGGAATGAAGATTGGTGACGCAAAAATATCTGAAGAGCATGCAAATTTTATTATCAATTTGGGTAAAGCAACATCAGATGATGTTTTGGAATTAATTAAAATTATAAAAAAAGAAGTTAAACAAAAATTTTTAATTGAACTTGAAGAAGAAATTAAAATTTTTTAATAAAAACTATTGACAAATTTTTTTAGAAAAGGGAAAATATAAATATAAAGTAGAAATAATTTATAAGAAGAAAAAGGTCGATTAATAAAGTTTAACTTTTTCTAAAAAAATGGCAGTAAAAAAATCAGCAGCAAAGAAAAAGGCTCCTGCAAAAAAGAAGCCCGCTGCAAAAAAAGTAGCAAAGAAAAAGGCTCCTGCAAAAAAGAAGCCCGCTGCAAAAAAAGTAGCAAAGAAAAAAGCTCCTGCAAAAAAGAAAAAATAATTTCTTCTAAAACAACTCATATGAGTTGTTTTAGTTATTAAAAAAAATTTATGGAAATAAAAATAAAAGCAACCAATTTAGAATTAACAGAATATCTAAGAAAATTAGTTGATCAAAAAATAAAAAAAATAAGCAAGTTATTACCAGAGTATCCTGACTTAATTATTGAGGTTGAGCTTGATAAAATAACTAAACATCATCAGAAAGGAGATATATTTAGGTCAGAAGTTCAATTTCAAGTCCCAGGAGGCAAAATGATAAGAGCAGAATCAAGTAGGGAAAACTTTCGTTTATCATTGTCTGATGTTAAAGAGCAACTAATGTTGCAAATAAAAAAGTATAAAGATAAGACATCTGTTGAAAAAAGAAGGAAACTTTGACCTTTTTTAATTATTGATATAGTATTATACTATGTCATTTTTAGAGAAATTTTTTGGCAACGCCAATCAAAAATACGTTAAGAGTTTAGATCCCATTATTCAAAAGATTAATTCTCTTGAGGCCGATTTTAGTGTTCTTTCTTTAGAAGAAGTAAAGGAAAAGGTAAAAGAAATTAAAGAAAAACTATCTAAGGGAAAATCGCTTGATGATGTTTTGCCAGAATCATTTGCCCTAACAAGAGAAGCTGGAAAAAGAACTTTGAATCAAAGACATTTTGATTGTCAATTAATTGGTGGAATAGTATTGCATCAAGGGAAAATTGCTGAAATGAGAACGGGAGAGGGTAAGACCCTAACTGCAACACTACCCTTGGCATTAAATGCTTTATCAGGAAAGGGATGTCATTTGGTAACTGTTAATGATTATCTTTCAAGGAGAGATGCTGTTTGGATGGGTCAGATTTATGATGCTCTTGGCCTTAGCGTTGCGTGTATTAATCATGACCAATCATTTATATACGATCCTAATTATAAAAAAGAAGAAGATGATAAAACAAGAGATGAATTGGGTGGATTTTTAGTAGTTGAAGATTTCTTAAGGCCATGCACCAGAAAAGAAGCATACGAAGCAGATATTACTTATGGAACAAACAACGAGTTTGGATTTGATTATTTGAAAGATAATATGGTTTATGATTTAAAAAATAAATCTCAAAGAGATTTTAATTTTGCTATCGTTGATGAGGTTGATTCTATTTTGATTGACGAAGCAAGGACTCCACTAATTGTTTCTGCGCCCGACGAAGAGAGTTCAAAATGGTATCAGGAGTTTTCAAGAATTATTCCTAAATTAAAAAAAGAAGAGGACTTTGAAGTTGATGAGAAGTTTAGAGCGGTAACATTGACTGAAAAAGGAATAGACAAAGTAGAAAGTATTTTAGCAATGGGTAATATCTATGACGAAAGAGGATCAAAATATCTACATCATTTGGAGCAAGCGCTAAAAGCAGAAATTCTTTTTAAGAAAGAAAAGGACTATGTTATTAAAAATGGAGAGATCATAATTATTGATCAGTTTACAGGAAGAATGATGCCTGGAAGAAGATGGTCTGGGGGTCTTCATCAAGCCATTGAAGCAAAAGAGGGAGTAAGGGTGATGCCAGAATCAATAACATTAGCATCGGTTACGTTTCAAAACTATTTTAGAATGTATAATAAGTTATCGGGAATGACTGGAACTGCTGAAACATCAGCCGAAGAGTTTGATAAGGTATATGGTCTTGAGGTAGTTGTGATTCCAACCAATAAAGAAATAATAAGAAGGGACTTGTCTGACAAGGTCTACAAAACAGAAGAAGCAAAGTTTAAGGCAGTAGTTAATGAAATTAAAGAAAAATACAAAAAGGGACAGCCAGTTTTAGTGGGAACAACATCTATTGATAAAAATGAATACCTAGGGGCTCTACTTTCTAGAGAAGGAATACCTCATAAAATACTTAATGCTAAACATCACGAACAAGAAGGAGAAATTATTGCTCAAGCGGGTAAAAAGAGTGCGGTTACTATCGCTACCAATATGGCTGGTCGTGGGGTTGATATTTATTTAGGAGGAAAACCATCAACTTCTGAAGAAAACGAGGAGGTTAAAAAATTAGGCGGTCTTTGTGTAATAGGAACAGAGAGACACGAAGCAAGAAGAATTGATAATCAATTGAGGGGTAGAGCGGGAAGACAGGGAGATCCTGGAGAGACACAATTTTTTGTTTCACTAGAAGACGATGTTATTAGAATTTTTGGTGGAGATAGAATTAAGGGATTGATGGATAGATTTAATATTGATGAAGATTTACCTATTGAAAATGGATTAATATCAAGAAGTATTGAATCTGCTCAGGGAAAAATTGAAGGATTTAATTTTGACTCAAGAAAACACATTTTAGAATACGATGATGTTTTGAACAAACAGAGAGACACAATTTATACAAAAAGAAATGAAATTTTAAGTAAAGACAACCTAAGAGATACAATAATTCCATTACTTTCCAATTATGGATACAGCGAAGATGATTATAATAAAAAAGAAGCAGAGGTCGGCAAAGACAATATGCGTCAGATTGAAAAAATAGCTGGAATTAGAGCAATTGATTCTATTTGGGTTGAACATTTAGAAAATATGGAAAGCTTAAAAGATTCTGTAAGGTTAAGAGCGTATGGCCAAAGAGATCCATTAGTTGAATATAAAAAAGAATCATATAAATTATTTAAAGAATTATTAAATAATTGTGAGAGAAATATGGTAGAGGGAATTATGAAAGCAACAATCAATATCCAACCACCTACCAAATTAGAAGAATTTTCTACGTCTAAAAGTAAAACAGGGATAAATAGAAATGACCCATGTCCTTGTGGTAGTGGCAAGAAATATAAGAAGTGTTGCGGGAAATAACTTTGACAAAAACAATCAAATAGTATAATCTACCTTATGTAATAAGCATTCTGCTTTTGGGCAGATTTTTTAAGTTATGGAGATAAGAAATATCGCAATTATAGCACATGTGGATCACGGTAAAACCTCGCTAACTGATTCTTTGATGAAACAATCAGGTGCAGCGGAGGAGAGTTTTACTATGGACACAAACGAACTAGAGAGGGAAAGAGGGATTACAATTTATTCTAAAAATACTTCAATTTTTTATAAAAATACAAAAATTAACATAGTTGATACTCCAGGTCACGCTGATTTCAGTTCAGAGGTTGAAAGGGTCTTAAGATCAATTGATTCTGTTCTTTTAGTTGTTGATGCTCAAGAGGGTCCAATGCCTCAGACAAAATTTGTTTTGAAAAAATCATTAGAATTAGGATTAAAGCCAATTGTTGTAATTAATAAGATTGATAAACCAGCCGCTAGACCAGATGAAGTCCAAGAAATGATTTATGAATTATTTTTAGATTTAGGAGCTAGTGATGAACAGCTTGATTTTGAAGTTGTATATGCAAACGGTAGAGATGGAATCGCTAAAAGAAAAATAGAAGATGACTCAAAAAATTTAGAGCCACTTTTAGATTTAGTTTTAGAAAAAGTAGTACCTGCATCATCCGAAGAATTAACAAGTAAAAAATTAAGAGCCCAGCCATTTAACTTGGGTTATGATAATTTTTTAGGTAGATTAGCAATTTGTAGAATATACGAAGGAAAAATTAGAAAAGCTGATGATGTTTTTATTAAGGGAATTAATTCTGAAATTAGAAAAGGAAAAGTTGTGAAGATGTTTACTTTTCACGGTTTAGAAAAGGTAGAATTAGAGGAAGCAATTGCAGGAGATATTGTTATTATTGCTGGAATTCCTGATATTTTTATTGGAGAGACAATATCTTCTGATTTAGAATTTGAATCTTTGCCATTTATACATATTGATGAACCAACGATATCTCTTAACTTTTTGGTAAATAACTCTCCTTTTGCTGGCAAAGATGGTAAATTTGTTACTAATAGGCAACTAAAAGAAAGATTAATGAAGGAAATAGAAATTAACGTGGGATTGAAAATAGATTTTTCTTCAAGCGAATATTATAAAGTTTATGGAAGAGGAGAACTTCATATCGCTATACTTTTAGAACAAATGAGACGTGAGGGATATGAGTTGCAGATATCCCAACCACAAGTAATTTTTAAAGAAGAGAATGGAAAAAAACTAGAACCATACGAAGAGGTTATAATTGATATTCCCAGCGAGATGTCAGGAGTGGTTATTGAAAAACTGTCTAAAAGAAAAGGAATAATGACTGATATGAAGCCAGATGCAAGTCATACAAGAATTATTTTTGAAATACCAACGAGGGGACTATTAGGATATAAATCAGATTTTGTTATGGATACTCGCGGAGAGGGCATTTTATCTAGCAGGGTGATTGGTTTTAAGTCCTATGCTGGAGAAATTGAAAAAAGAAATGTTGGCTCAATGGTTTCTATGGCCACAGGCAAATCATCTGGATTTTCATTATTTAATCTTCAAGAAAGAGGATCTCTATATATTGGTCACGCAGAAGATATATATGAGGGTATGGTTATTGGTAACGTCTCTAAGGGCAACGATTTAGCGGTTAATCCAACAAAAGGAAAGGAATTGTCTAATATGAGAGCATCAGGATCTGACGAAGCAATTAAACTTACCCCACCAGATATTTTAACCATAGAAAAGGGCATGAGCATTATGAGTGATGATGAGTATCTAGAAATAACTCCTAATTTTGTTCGTTTAAGAAAACAATATCTAACCGAAGTAGAAAGAATAAGACAGAAGAGAAAACAATAACTATAATTTACTAAAAGTTATATTACTCTCTCCTAATTCTGCCCATATTTTATCTATAGACACATCAATGAAACGCAACATTTTGACAAGTGTGTTTATTCATCTTTTTAAATTAAATTATTATATATTCCTAGAAAATGTATTATTGTTCCTAGAAGAACAAAAACATGAAATATCTCATGAAAACCAAACCCTTTAACGATGTTTGGTTTTTTAATAGCATATATTATCGCTCCTATGCTATAGAAAAAACCTCCCAAAAGAAGATAGATTATTGGAATAATTCCAATTGATAAATAAAGAGGGTAGATAATAATTACAGACAACCAGCCCATCAGAACATATAAAAATGTAGCAAACCATCTTGGGGTTCTAGACCAAAATGTTTTGAAAAAAACTGTGGTAATTCCCAAAGAAGCAAGAAACCATATTGTAATCATTGATATTGCTCCCCAATAACCATTAAGAGCAATAAGGCAAAAAGGTGTATATGTTCCTGCGATTAAGATATATATCATTGCATGGTCAATTTTTCTAAAGATGTCTACCTCTTCTGAAGAGTGACCGAAGAGATGATAAATTGAACTTGAAGCATAAAGAAAAATCATACTTGTTCCAAAAATAATAAAAGCAATAACTTGAGTTAAATTATTTGAAGAACAAATTAAAATGATTGTTCCTATAATGGAAAGAATCAAGCCCAATAAATGACTAAAACCAGAGAACGGATCTTTTATTTTCATATATTATATATTACATTATTTTAAATAAGATGTCACACAGAAGAAGCATTGATTTTTCCTTTTTTTATGTTATACTACTTGTAGCACCTCGGGAGGGGGTCGTTGTGTTGAGTGATTTATTTCAAAAAAGAAGGAAAATAGGAAGATTGAAAAAGATTCTGGATGTACTTGACTACGGTCATAAATTAAGTGTGTCCACGCTTGATTATCCCCTGAAGTCATTGATCATCGTTGGTGATGGTCATTCAAGCAGGCCAAGAAAGCCGACCACCTACATCATTAATTCCTCTTTTGATGGATTGATGACAATGTCAGAATCATTAATGATTAGACATTGTGCCAGAGCGGTAAGGTGTAGAAGGCAAAGTGGTAAGAATAAACTTGAGACGTTCGTTGACATTTATGAGAAATTAGATGACGACGGACTACTCAAACCGACAGTTTCTTCCATGTCCTTTAATACGTGGGGGAAATATGAGGCGGATGCTCAAGTTGTGGCAGTAATTGCCGAGTATCTCCATCTTTGGGGATATTCATTGGAAGAAGTTCAGAGAATGCTTCTAATGGATGCATCAAAGATTGTGGAGATTTATGAGATAAGGTAAAATACCTTATTTTTTAATTCTGTATTTTTCTTTTAGAGATTGAATTCTATTATATGATTGATCAATCTGCTCTTCTGTTATAAGATTATTTTTCACAGCGTTAAAAATAACATCAATTGCTTTTTGAGGAGCTAATTCGTCATATTCTTCTGTACCGTTATTAGACAAAATTAAAAGATCGCACCCAGCATTAATTGCATAAATTATTCCTTCTTCAAAACCATAATAATCAACAATTGCTTTCATCTTCATATCGTCTGAAACAATTACACCACCAAAGCCAAGATCTTCTCTTAATATATTTTGAAGAAATAAAGGAGAAAGAGTTGCGGGATAGTTTTCATCAATATTTTTATTAATAATATGAGCAGTCATTACCATATCGTTGTACCCATTTTCAATCAATAATTTATAAGGTAGTAGTTCTTCGTCTTTATATGTATTAGTAACATCAGTTAACCCTAGGTGTGAGTCGTTTTTTGAACTACCATGACCAGGAAAATGTTTAATTGCTGAAATTATATTATTTTGATGAAGTCCCTCTATAAAAGCACTTGCGTGATTATATACTTTTTCTGGATCAGCGCTAAAAGATCTTTCCAAATATCCTATAACAGGGTTTTCTGGATTAACATCAACATCAACAACAGGAGCAAAATTTAAATTAAATCCTAAATCATTTAATTGTTGGCTTAAGAATGCTCCCTTTTCTTTTGTTTCTTCTATTGAAAGTTTGCCCATTTCAAAAGCAGAGGGAATATTTTGGAATCCATATTTTTCCTTAAGGCGATTAACATAACCACCTTCGGCATCAACGGCTATAAACAATTCTTTTGATGTCTTTTTTAGTTGCGAGATTAGTTTTTTAGTTTGTTCTGGGCTTTCTATATTTCTTTCAACCGTTCCACCAGAAGGAACGTCTTTGTCAAAAAGAATTATTCCACCAATATTTAAATCTTTTATTGTTTTAGTAATATATTGATTGGCAGTTGTTCCCCTAAAACCAATAATCAACATTTGACCTATTTTATCTTTTAATTCTTCATCTTTGCTTGGCGGATCGTAGAGATAATCTTTTGTTAAAAAGAATAAAATGATAGCTACTATTAATATTAATATTATTTTTTTCATAAATAGATTATAACATAAACATTGACATTTTTCTATAATTAAACTAGTATACCAATAACACTCTAAGTGCATGCTCCTAAAAGAGTAGGTCGTTAATTATTTATTAAAAGAAACAATGGAAAAGAAATTATACGTAGGAAATCTTCCTTACTCTGTTACTGATGAATCTCTTAAAGATTTATTTTCAGAAGCTGGCGAAGTATCATCAGCATCTATTATTATAGATAAATTCTCAAAGAGATCAAAAGGTTTTGGTTTTGTAGAAATGTCTACAGAAGAAGACGCTCAAAAAGCCAAAGACAATTTCAACGGTAAAGAAGTTGAAGGAAGAAAATTAATCGTTGACGAAGCTAGACCAATGAAGGAAAACAACTTCAGAGGTGAATAATAGTTAACTTTAAAAGGGGCCCCTACTCGGGGCTCTTTTTTTGTGTTATAATAAATAACTATGAAGTTCAAACTAGAAACATCTTTAAGGCCCAAGGGAGATCAGCCAAGCGCAATTAAAAAATTGACAATGAATGGTGCTAAGGGCAGGCAAACATTATTAGGGGTCACGGGATCAGGCAAAACTTTTACTATTGCCAATGTGATTAATAAAATACAAAAACCAACCCTTGTCATATCTCATAACAAAACACTAGCAGCTCAATTATGCAATGAATTTAGAGAATTTTTTCCTCATAACGCAGTAGAGTATTTTGTTAGTTATTATGACTACTATCAACCAGAAACGTATATGGTCAACACTGATACATACATTGAAAAAGAGGCGCAAATTAATCAAGAAATTGATCGTCTAAGGCATGCCTCAACTCAATCATTATTAACTAGAAAAGATGTGATTATTGTTTCTTCGGTTTCTTGTATATATGGATTGGGGTCTCCTGAAGAATATAAGAATACTCAATTTGAGTTAAAGATCAATCAAGAAATAGACAGAAAGGAGGTTGCCAGAAAATTAATTGATATGCAATTTGAAAGAGTAAAAGATGATTTAAAGATGGGGACATTTAGGCTTAGGGGTCAATCCTTGGAAATAATGCCGGTGAACAAAAGAGTGATATATAGAATAGAAATATCAAATAAAATAGATTTAATTGAAACGATTGATCCAATTAGAAGAAATGTTATTGAGAAAAATAAAATTATATATCTTTTTCCCAGAAAGCATTATGTTATTAGCGAACAAAGAAGAAAAGAAGCTATTGAGGAAATTAGAGACGACCTAGCAAAACGATTGGATTTTTTTGAAAAATCATCAAAGAAATTAGAATATGAAAGATTGAAAAAAAGGATTAATTATGATTTAGAAATGATTGAAAACATTGGGTATTGTAATGGCATAGAAAATTATTCACGTCATTTTGATGGTCGTAAAAAAGGAGAGCCACCATTTACATTATTAGATTATTTTAAAATGGCCGATAATGATTTTTTAACGGTTATAGACGAATCCCATGTTACTATTCCTCAAATAGGAAGTATGTACGAAGGGGATAAGTCAAGAAAAAAGGCACTAATTGATCATGGATTTAGGTTAGAGAGTGCTTATGATAATAGGCCATTAAAATATAATGAATTTGATAAAATGGTTAATAATGTTATTTATGTTTCAGCCACTCCAAAGGACTATGAGCTTAATAGGAGTAAAAAAGTTGTTGAGCAAATCGTTAGGCCAACTGGCTTAATTGATCCCGAGGTAATAATTCGCCCCATCAATGGTAAAGTTTCTCAAGTAGATGATTTAATTGATAGTATTGTTGAACAAATTAATAAAAAAGAAAAGACGCTGGTGACAACCTTAACAAAAAGAATGGCCGAAGATCTAACGGAACATTTAGAACAAAGAAAGATTAAAGTAAAATATATTCATAGTGATACAAAAACATTAGATAGGATAGAAATTATTACCGAATTAAGAAAAGGAATTATAGATGTTATTGTTGGAGTTAATTTATTAAGAGAGGGACTAGATATTCCAGAAGTGTCTTTAGTGGCAATCCTTGATGCTGACAAAGAGGGATTCTTAAGAAACGAGACGAGCTTAATTCAAACAATTGGAAGAGCGGCAAGAAATGTAAATGGTAGGGTTATTCTTTATGCTGATAAAAATACTAAATCAATTGAAAGAGCAATTAGCGAAACCAATAGAAGAAGAAAAATTCAATTAAAACATAATCAAGAAAATAACATTACACCAAAGACAATTGAAAAAAGTATTAAAAACATATTAGAGGATTTTGGAATTGAAGATAAGAGAAGAAAAACACTGGAAATTGAAATGGTGGGGCAAGATTTTAAAGAAATAATAAAGGAAAAGAAAGAGAAGATGAAAGAAGCTGCCGAGAAATTAGAATTTGAACTGGCCTTAATTTTAAGAGAGGAGATATTAATTTTAGAAAAGAAATATGCAAGAGAAAATAATAATAAAAGGAGCAAGAGAGCATAACTTAAAAAATATCTCTCTTGAGATGCCCAGAAATAAAATGATTGTCTTTACGGGATTGTCTGGTTCGGGAAAAACGAGCTTAGCTTTTGATACTATTTTTGCAGAAGGACAGAGAAGATATATTGAATCACTTTCTTCTTATGCCCGACAATTTTTAGGAGGAATGAACAAGCCCGACGTTGATGAAATTGAGGGCCTATCTCCAGCCATATCAATTAGTCAAAAAGCACATAGTAGTAATCCTCGCTCAACGGTAGCAACAATAACAGAAATATATGATTATTTAAGGGTTCTATTTGCTAGAATTGGAAAACCTTATTGTCCAGAGTGTGGTATTGAAATTGAAAAGGTGACCGATGACGAGATATTTAAAAGAACTAAAAAATTAATTCCACCAAAAGGAGAACTTATTATTTTGTCTCCCGTTGTCAGAGGAAGAAAGGGTGAGTATTATCAGATGCTTCAAGATCTTTTTGAGTCGGGTTTTAACAGCGTAAGAATAGATGGTCGGGAACACAGCTTGAAGCAAAAGATATTAATTAAAAAAGAGGTTAAACATAATATAGAAATAGTAATAGACAAAATAAATTATTCTCAAATTGATGACGGCTTTGATTTTAGATTAAGCGAAGCGATAGAGACAGCGATAGATATGTCTGATGGATTATGTACGATTGTTTTTCCTAATAAAGAAGAACATATATTTAGCACTCAGTATTCTTGTCCTAATTGTGGTTTTAGTTTTCCTGAGATTGAGCCCCGCTTATTTAGTTTTAATAGTCCTTATGGATATTGTGAGGCCTGTAATGGACTGGGAGTAGAAAATGTTTATAGTTCAGTTCCTTGTAGTGTTTGTGGTGGTAAGAGATTAAACAATAATGCATTAAGCATAAAAATAAACAACAAAAATATATGGGAAGTAACTGATACGACGATTGATAAAACATTAGAATTTTTTAACAATCTTAAAATTAACGAAAAAGAAAAAGAAATTGCCGATGTGATTTTAAAAGAAATAATTAATAGATTGCAATTTCTAATTGATGTTGGACTTCATTATATAAAATTAAATAGAAAGTCGGGAACCTTATCGGGTGGAGAAGCTCAAAGAATACGTCTTGCTTCACAAGTAGGAACAAAACTAGTTGGAGCTCTTTATGTTTTAGATGAGCCAACAATAGGCCTTCATCAAAAAGATAATGAACTGCTTGTTAAAACATTAAGAAATTTATGCGATATCGGAAACACTATAATTATTGTTGAACATGATGAAGATACGATTTTAGCCAGTGATTGGATTGTTGATTTTGGGCCAAGGGCAGGAAAAAATGGTGGCCAAATTATGTATTGTGGTGAGGTAAAAAAACTATTAAAAGGAGAATCAAAATCATTAACAGGAAAATATCTAAGAAAGGAAGAAGTTATTGAAACCCCTCAAAAAAGAAGAGCAGTTTCAATTAAGACCCCTCAATTAAAAATAATTGGAGCCAGTGAAAATAATTTAAAAAACATAAACGCAAACATTCCTTTGGGAAAATTAGTTTGTCTTACTGGTGTTTCTGGGTCAGGCAAATCAACTTTAATGAACGATATTGTTTATAATTATATTACAGGAAAACTTAATCACTTTAAAAGGGATATTAAAGTAAAAGAAATTAAAAACATTGAATATATTAACAGAATAATTAAGATGGACCAATCAATGATTGGAAAATCGCCACGCTCTAATCCAGCAACCTATACTAAAGCGTATGATGAAATTAGAAATCTTTTTGCTATGACTCCAGAAGCAAGAATGAAGGGTTACAAATCGGGAAGGTTTAGTTTTAATGTTGCAGGGGGGAGGTGTGAAAATTGTCAGGGCAGAGGCACAATGGAAATTGAAATGCATTTTTTACCAAACGTAGAAATTATGTGTGATTTTTGTAAAGGTAAAAGATTTAACAAGGAGACGCTTTCAATTCACTATAAGGGAAAAAACATTGCAGATGTTTTAGATATGACAATAGAAGAAGCAGAAAAGTTCTTTAGAGATATTCCATCAATTAATGATAAATTAAAAGTTCTTAATGATGTTGGTCTTGGATATTTAACACTGGGACAAAGTGCTACCACATTATCGGGTGGAGAATCACAAAGAATAAAGTTAGGCAGGGAGTTAAGCAAGAGAAATACTGGCAAAACCTTGTATTTATTAGATGAACCGACGACTGGTCTTCATTACGACGATATTAAAAAATTAATTTTGGTTTTACAAAAACTTGTTGATTTGGGAAATACCGTAATGGTGATTGAGCACAATCTTGATTTTATTAAATGTGCTGATTGGATAATTGATTTGGGAGAAGATGGTGGAGACAAGGGAGGGAAAATAGTGGGAGAGGGAACCCCCGAAGAAATTGCGCGTTTGTCAACATGGAGTGGATATTATTTAAGGAAAAAATTAAATGAAAAATTGGAGAGAAAAAATTAATCAGATACCCCAAGAATCAGGAATATATCTTTTTTATCAAAAAGGCAACCTTGTTTATGTTGGAAAAGCAACATCACTCAGAGACAGAATTAGAAGTTATTTAAATCCCAAGACAAATAGGCCGATAGAAGCATTAATTAACAAGATTGACGAAGTCAAATGGAAGAAAACTAATTCTGTTTTAGAGGCAATTATTTTAGAAGCAAACTTTATTAAAGAGTTTAAGCCGAAATATAATGTAAAAGAAAAAGATGATAAAAGTTGGAATTATTTAGTGATTACAAAAGATGATTTTCCTAAATTATTAGCAATTAGAGAGAGAAACCTAAAGCCCAGGGATTATAAACATATTTTTGGTCCTTATGCAGAGGGTAAAATATCAGAAGTTTTAAAGATATTACATTCTTTATTTTTTATCTCAAAATGTAGTCCTAATCAAAAAAGGCCTTGTTTTGATTATAATTTAAAAAAGTGTTTAGGGGTTTGTACTGGAGAAATTACGAGTGATGATTATAATAAAAAGGTAATCAAGCCGTTAATTCTTTTTCTAAAAGGAAAAAAGAAAAACTTAATTTATTCTCTTGAAAAAGAGATGAAAAATTATTCTAAAAATAATCAATTTGAAGAAGCTATTAGAATAAGAAATCAACTTAGAGCGCTTAAAACAATAGTAGATTTTTCTTTATTAGATAAAAGTTTTATTGAAGACATTAAAAAATCATCAATTAAGAGAATAGAGGGTTTTGATATCTCAAACTTGGGAGATGAAATAATGGTTGGAAGTATGGTTGTTTTTGAAAATGGAAAAGCGATCAAGAAAGAATATAAAAAATTTAAAATCAAGAGCTTGAAAAATCAAAGCGATACGGGCTGTATTAAAGAAATAATAGAAAGAAGATTTAACCATAAAGAATGGAAAATGCCTGATTTGATATTAATTGATGGAGGCAAGCCACAGATATCCTCTGTTAAAAAAATTATTAAAAACATTCCTGTAATAGGAATTGCTAAAGGGAAAGATAGGAAAAAAGATGAAATAATTGCTAGCGTTAAAGATTATGATAAAGAATTATTAATTAAAGTAAGGGATGAGGCGCATCGCTTTGCAATTAATTATCAAAGACAAGTTAAGAGAAAAAAGTTGACCTTTTAATATCTTTAATGTTAAAATAACCCCATGGAAATAATTAATTTTGAAGATTTTGTTAAAGTTGATTTAAGAATTGGTAAAATTATTGAAGCTGATAAAGTTGAAGGTTCAAGTAAAATTATCAAGACGATGGTTGATTTGGGAGAAGAAAAAAGACAGATATTGGCAGGAATAGGAGAATTTTATGCTCCAGAAGAATTGATTAATAAAATTGTTGCAGTGGTAGCTAATCTTTCTTCTAAAAAAATAATGGGAATGGATAGCGAGGGAATGATCTTAGCAGTTAAAGATGGAGATAATTTATCTTTACTAGGAATAGAAAAAGAAATTAAAATTGGTTCAAAAATTAGTTAATAATAATTAAATAATAAAAAAATGGAATCACAATATTTTGAAAAAGAAGCAAAAATGGATAACCCATTAAATAAGGTGCTAACAATAGCACTGATTGTCCTAATTTTTATTGGAGTAATATATTTATTTTTTGGGATTCAAAACTTATCAAAAGAAACTAAATATATCGGAGTAGAACCAAGCAATAATACAATTGAAGTAGATGGAAGAGGAGTTGTTTATACGGTTCCCGATACTGCAATTGTTTCTTTCTCTGCAATTACGGAAGAGCAAACAATAAATCTTGCTCTATCCAAAAACAAAGAAAAAATAAATAGAGTAATTGATTTTTTAAAAAGGCAAGGAGTAAAAGAAGAGCATATTAAAACACTTGATTTTAATGTTTATCCTAAATATCAGTGGCAAACAACAGGAGTTGATTTATCAGTTTATCCTAATGGAAGAAGAGTAATTGTTGGTTATGAAGCGGTAGAATCATTGGAAGTTTTGATTGAGGACAGCGATAATATCGGTAGAATAATACAGGGATCAATTGATGCAGGAGCAAGTCAAGTAAGCAATCTAAAATTTATTATTAAAGATGAAGAATTAATCAAGGAAGAAGCAAGAAAATTAGCGATAGAAGATGCTAAAAAGAAGGCCTCAGAAATTGCTAAATTATTAAATGTAAAAATTGGTAACGCTTCTGGCTTCTCTGAAGAATATGATGTTCCTAAATTTTTATTATCCGACGGTTCAACAACTGGTTCAGGGGCCAATATGGAAATTGTTGTAAGAGAAAACAAAGTAGAAGCAAGAGTTAATGTTTTATATGATATTAAGTAGTAATAAAATTAAATTATTAATATCTTCGGCATTAATACTTGCTGGTGGTTTTTATCTTTTTTCAGTAATAAACAATAATAATTTGAGCGATGCTAGTCTAGTAGGGGCAGTAAATAATAATCAAAAAAATATGATAAAAATAGAAACAATTATTGAGGGAAGTGGAGCAGAATCAAAAGCGGGAGATGTTCTTACTGTTCACTATACGGGAACATTAGAAAATGGCACTAAATTTGATTCAAGTGTTGATAGAGGATCTCCTTTTAATTTTACATTGGGAATAGGTCAGGTAATTCAAGGTTGGGAAGAGGGTATGAAAGGAATGAAAGTTGGAGAAAAAAGAAAACTTACAATTCAACCAGAATATGCTTATGGATCAAGGGGTGTTCCTGGAGTAATACCGTCAAATGCTGTTTTAATTTTTGAGGTTGAACTTTTGGGAATTAATTAAAATGGAAAAAATAAAAGAAGATGTCTTGGCTTGTAAGAGATGTCCCTTATATCAAGGAAGAAAATTTCCTGTTATTGGACAGGGAAATCATAACGCTAAAATAATTTTTATAGGAGAAGCTCCCGGAGCAAAAGAAGATGTCTCGGGAGTTCCTTTTTGTGGAAGATCTGGAGAATTTCTTAATGAATTATTAGGTCATATCGGATTAAAAAGAGAAGATGTTTATATCACCAACATAATTAAATGTAGACCACCTCAAAATAGAGACCCTAAAGAAAGCGAAATTGAATGTTGTAAAAATTATATTGAAAGGCAAATTGAAATCATTAAACCAAAAATTATTTGTTCTCTAGGAAGGCATTCAATGAATTTTGTAATGAATAACCTTGGTATTGATAACAAAGAAACAATAAGTAGTTTGCATGGTAGGGTTTTTGATGGAAAGTATGTTTTTATACCTCTTTATCATCCTGCAGTAGCGATATATAATTCTAACATGAAGGAAACTCTTAAGAAAGATTTTGAAATTATTAAAAAATATGTTAATTAAGGTGAAGGCAAATCCATCTTCAAAGGAGGATAAGGTTATTAAGAAAAATGAAGATAGTTTTGAAGTTTTTGTTAGAGCAGATGCACAAAGAAATATGGCTAATAAAAGAATAATAGAGTTATTGGCTGAGTACTTTAATTTACCCCAATACAAGGTTAAAATTATAAAAGGATTTAAAGAAAGTAATAAAATTTTTGATATAAAATATGAATGATTATTTAATAATTAATAAGGTTCTATTATCCTCGATTGCGGCATGGTTTATTGCTCAAACATTAAAGGTTTTTATTCTTGCATATAAACAAAAGAGGTTTAGGTTTGGATTATATTCATCTCCGGGCAACTTTCCCTCATCACATAGCGCGGTTGTTTCTGCTTTACTTGTTGGCGTTGGAATAGTAGAGGGAATTGATTCAGCTATTTTCGCAGTTTCTGCAATACTTGCCTTTTTCATAATCTATGATGCAAAAGTTATTAGAGGCGCAGCAGGTAAGCAAGCACAATCATTGAATAGGATTATAGAAAAATTAGGAGAGGGTAGCGAGGATTTTGATAAACTTAAAGAGATATTGGGACACTCAGCACTAGAAATATCAAGTGGTATTATTATTGGAATAATTTGTTCTCTTCTTATAATTTAAAATGGATTTACCAGAGGAATACAAAAATGGTTTTAAGAATTTTTTAGGTATTAGAATTGATTTATCAAAAAGACCATTAATTCCTAGGCCAGAAACTGAATATTGGGTAAATTGGTTTATTAATCAAAACCATAAAAAAAGGATAAAATGTCTTGATTTATTCTCTGGTTCTGGCTGTGTTGGGGTGGCGTTATTAAAAAAGATACAAGATTCAGTTTGCCATTTTGGTGAAATTGATGATTCTTTTTTAGAGCAGATTAAAATTAATTGTAATGATATAAAAAGCGAAAGGTATAAAATAATTAAAACAGATATTTTTTCTGGGATTAATGAGAAGTATGATTATATTTTAGCTAATCCACCTTATGTTGCAGAAGATAGAATTAATGAGGTTGGTAAAGATGTGATAAAGCATGAGCCCCATATCGCCCTTTTTTCAGGGAAAGACGGTATGGAAATAATCAACGTTTTTATTAAAGAAGTTAAAAATTATTTAAATGATGGTGGCTATGCTATGATGGAAATTGACCCTCAACAAAAAGACAAAATAAAAGTAGGAGAATTCTTAAAAGATCAATTTGGAGAATATAGAGTAGTGATAATTAAAAAATAATAATATATGTGGGATCAATTTTTACTAGGATTTTTACAAGGAGTGTTTGAATGGTTGCCGATATCAAGTCAGGGAATGGTAACTATTTTTTCTAGTTTTGCTAATTTAGAAATGAGTTCTCTTGATTTTTCTTTATTTTTGCACACGGGAACGATGTTTGCTGTCTTGATATTTTTTAGAAAGGACTGGATTAATTTAATTTTATTAAAAGATAAAGAATTGTTAAGATTTTTTATAATTGCAAGTATTGTTTCTTTATCTCTGGGCTTTGTTCTTTATAAAACAATTGGAGACATTGTTTTCGGATCAGGACTTTTGTTTTTAATTGGTTTTGGATTATTACTCACATCATGGTTTCAAAGAAAAAACATTAGGTTAAATATGAATAAAGACATTAATTCTATTGTTGTTGGGTTGCTTCAAGGAATCTCTGTAATACCAGGAGTTTCTCGTTCGGGATCCACTATTTTTGGATTATCGCTTAAAGAAACTGATCCCTCAGAGATATTAAAAAGATCGTATATTATTTCTTTGCCTGCAGTTGCTGCTTCAACGGGTTATATATTTTTAAAAGATCCAACAATTTCTTCTTTTCCTTGGATAGCGCTATTAACAAGTTTTATTTTTGGAATAATTTCACTTAAAATTCTTCTAGATTTTTCAAAGAAAGTTAATTTTTCTAAAATTACAATGATTTTTGGAATAATTTGTTTAATTGGTGGAGCAATAGAATGGTTGATATAGAAAAAGAAATACAAAGTAAAAAGGATCCAATTAGAGCTAAAATATTATCTCGATTTTTTAAGACCGGCAAGGGAGAATATGGCGAAGGGGATATTTTTTTAGGAATAGTAGTTCCAGTTCAGAGAATAATTGCAAAGAAGCATAAAGACGTCTCTTTAAAAGAGGTTCAAAAATTATTAAACAGTGAAATACACGAATATCGCTTAACAGGACTTCTTATATTGGTTGAAAAATATAAGGAAGAAAAAGAATTGATTTATAATTTTTATATTAAAAACTTTAAAAACATCAATAACTGGGATTTGGTTGATTTAACTGCTCCTAAAATTATGGGTGATTTTTTGGAAGGCAAAAACAAAGATATTCTTTACTCTTTATCAATCTCTAGTAATTTATGGGAAAGAAGAATAGCCATTGTCACTACTTTTGCTTTTATAAAAAATAATGATTTTAAGGACGCTCTAAAAATATCAAAGATTTTATTAAATGATAAACATGATTTGATTCATAAAGCAGTTGGTTGGATGCTGAGAGAAATTGGAAAAAGAAATAAAGAGAAAGAGAAAGAATTTTTAAATAAATATTATCAATTTATGCCAAGAACCATGTTAAGATATTCAATAGAAAAGTTTAATCCAAAGGAGAAAGAATTTTATATGAAAAAATAAAAAAGAGGAGTTAAAATCTTCTTTTTTTGTTTATTTTAAATTATTATAGTATTATATTATAAAGAATACGATAAAAAATTGTCATAAAATATGAACTTTGAATCAATAGAAAACCAAGAAAACAATAATGCTATCATAGAAGAAACTCTAAAAACAAGAGAAGAGCTTGATTTAAAGCTGGCTGAATTAAACAATGCTTCAAATGAAGAAGAACAACAAAACATATTAAGAGAAAT